>NZ_JBEPQK010000012.1:0-265090 GCF_040547805.1 Bradyrhizobium sp. LA6.1
GCCCTAGGGAATCACAATTGACGAATTACGCAACAGGCCCCTTGTGGGAGAGAGTGGCTCGCCGCGTAGCGGCGAGACGGGCGAGGGGTCTCTCTCCGCACGTACCCATCTTGCATTCGTACTTGCGGAGGTAACCCCTCATCCGGCGCTTCGCGCCACCTTCTCCCACAAGGGGAGAAGGAAGAAAGACGCCTTTCAGGCGCTGCTGCCCTTGAGCCGTTCGTTGCGCCGGCGCAGGCCTTCCAAAGTCGCGAGGAGGATGACCGATACTGTCGTCAAGATCACCGCCGCCGCCGTAATGGTCGGACTGATGTTCTCGCGAATGCCGCTGAACATCTCGCGCGGCAGCGTGCGCTGCTCCGGGCCTGCCATGAACAGCACGATCACCACCTCATCGAAGCTGGTCGCGAAGGCGAACAGCGCACCCGACGCCAAGCCGGGCAGGATCAGCGGCAGGATCACGCGGCGGAACGCATAAAGCGGCGAGGCGCCGAGTGAGGCGGCGGCGCGTGCCAGATTGGTGTCGAAGCTTTGCAGCGTCGCGCCGACCGTGATCACCACAAAGGGCGTCGCCAGCGCGGTGTGGGCCAGGATCAAGCCGAGATAACTGCCGGTTAGTCCGATCGGCGCGAAGAAGAAATACAGGCCGACCGCGGTGATGACGCCGGGCACGACGACCGGCGACAGCACGAAAGCCAGCACGAGCGGTTTGAACCGGCTCTTCCACTGCGCCAGCCCCAGCGCAGCCAGCGTGCCAAGCACCATCGACAGCAGGGTCGAGGCGACGCCGATGATCATGCTGTTCTTCAGCGAATTCATCCAGCGCGGCGAATTGATGAAGTCGTCGTACCAGCGCAAGGAGAGGCCCGGCAGCGGATAGGTGAGGTACGAGCCCGAGCTGAAGGACAGCGGCATGATCGCAAGGATCGGCGCGATCAGGAAGATGAACACCAGCGTGGAGATGACGATGGTCGCGGTCCACGCGATACGCTGGCTGGGCGTGCGGAGGGAAGAATGATCGCTCAATTCTTCATTCCTCCCGTGACCTGCTGCCCCTGCACCAGCTTGCCGTAGACGAGAGCGAGCAAAAGAGTGGCCAGCAGCAGCACCGCTCCCAACGCCGAAGCAAGGCCCCAATTGGCCGTCTCGGTCGTGTAGAGCGCGATGAAGTAGCTGATCATCTGATCGGCGGCGCCGCCGACGAGGGCCGGTGTGATGTAGTAGCCGAGCGCCAGGATGAAGACGAGCAGGCTTCCCGCGCCGATGCCGGGCAGGGTCTGAGGCAGGTAGATCCGCAGGAAGGCAGTGGTCGGTGGCGCGCCGAGCGAGGCGGCGGCACGCATGTACGCAGGCGAGATCGCTTTCATGCTGCTATACAGCGGCAGGATCATGAACGGCAGGAGAACGTGGGTCATGGCCACGCAGACACCGAAGCGGTTGTAGATCAGCCGCAACGGCTCGTCGATGATGCCAAGCCAGTGCAGGCTGTCGTTCACGACGCCCTTGCTCTGCAACAAGACGATCCAGGCGCAGGTGCGGACCAGAAGCGACGTCCAGAACGGCAGCAGGACGAAGATCATCAGCAGGTTCGACCGGCCCGGCGGCAGCGTTGCCAGTAGGTAAGCGACCGGGAAGCCGAGGATCAGGCAGAGTACCGTGACGCTGAAGCTGATGAGGAAGGTGCGGGCGAAGACGTTGCGGTAGATCGCCTGGTCTGATGCGGCCGCGACGATCGCACCATCGACGTTCCGCGTCAGGTCGAGCGCCGCCAGCAGATAGAATCCGGTCACCGGGCCACCGGCATCCTTGATCGTCGTCCAGGTGGCCCGTTCGCGCCAGGCCGGGTTGATCTTGCCCAGTGTCTCCCTGGCGGTGCCGGGCTCCGGCTGCGCCTTCAGATTACGTGCCGTGCTGGTCAGGATCGTACGAAAACCGTTCAGGGCGTAATTGAGCCGCTTGGCCGCGATGGCGATGATGCCGGAAGCGCGCGCCGCCAGGATGTCGCTTGCCAGCGCTGCAAAGGCCTTTTCATCCGGCAGGTCCTTGCCTTCCCAGCTGGCGAGAGCAGCGATGGTTTGCGGCAGAACCTGACGCACCTCGCGGTCATCGACCGCGCGCCACAGCATGCCGGCGATCGGGCCTGCGAAGGTGAAGAGCAGGAAGACGAGAAGCGGCAGCACCAGCGCCAATGCCTTGACCTGACGTGTCCGCTCCGCACGCCGCAATCGGCGCTTGAGCGGCACCTCGGTCGACGCATTGGCGCCGGTCAGGAGCGAGGCCGTCATTGGTCGAGCCTGGTGGGGCGCGCTATTTCGCGGCCCATTTGTTGAAGCGCTCGGTCAGGCGGTCGATGTTCTCGAGCCAGAAGCCAACGTTGATCTCGACCGCGTTCTTGATGTTGTCAGGCGCTGTCGGCAGGTCCTTGAGAACGGCGGGCGCGAGGAGGGCGGCTGCGTCCTTGTTCGAGGTGCCATAGGCGATGTTCTGCGACAGCTTTGACTGGTTCTCCGCCTTGCCCGCGAAGTCCAGGAACTTGTAGGCCGCGTCCTTGTTCGGGCTGCCCTTCAGGATGACCCAGCTGTCGAGGGTGAAGAGCGCTCCGTCCCATACGATGCCAAAATTCTTCTTGTCGTTCTTGTTCGCGGTGTCGATGCGGCCATTGTAGACCGAGGTCATCGCCACCTCGCCGGAGGCGAGCAATTGCGGCGGCTGGGCGCCGGCCTTCCACCAGACGATGTCGCCCTTGATGGTGTCCAGCTTCTTGAACGCGCGCTCGACGCCCTCGTCGGTCGCCAGCACCTTGTAGACGTCCTTCGGTGCGACGCCGTCGGCCATGAGGGCGATCTCCAGCGTGGTCTTCGGGCCCTGACGCAAGGCGCGCTTGCCCGGAATCTTTTTGGTGTCGAAGAAGTCGGCCCAGCCGTTGGGGGCGTCCTTCAGCTTGTCCTTGTCGTAGCCGAGAACGAAATCGTAGAGGATGGCGCCGACGCCGCAGGGATTGACCGACGGCGGTATATAGGCGGCCTCGCCGCCGATTTTGGAATAATCCATCTTCTCGAACAGGCCTTCCTCGCAGCCGACCGCGAGTTCGTCGCTCTCGACCTGGACGAGGTCCCAGGTGGCGGCACCACCCTGCACCTTGGCGCGCAGCACGCCGACGCCGCCGTCCCAGGACTCGTCGTTCATCGCGACGCCGGCTGCTTTCTTGAACGGCTCGAAATAGACCCTCTTCTGGGCATCCTGATAGGCGCCGCCCCACGACACGACGGTGAGGTCACGCGCCTGCGCGACCGTGGCCAGCGCGGCGCTGGCGCTGAACGCCACGGCGAACCCCAGAGCAATCTTGCCAGTCTTGCGCTTCAGCATGGTCCTTGTTCCTTCTTCATCTGCGTTGCGTTGAGGTTGATCGATGCCGGTCCGGATCAGACGGGATCGAGGGCCAGGCAGTCCTCGGGACGGAAGGTGATGAATACGCTTTCACCAGATCTTAGACTGCCATGTCTCAATCCGTCATGCGTCCCCGGCTGAAGCTTGACCATGAACTCCCCGTTGCCGGCGACATCGAGCACGGCCAGTGCGTGGTCGCCGAGATAGATGGTGTTCTGCACCTTCGCCGGCAGCCGGTTCGGTCCCTCGCTGGAGGTGCCGTCCGGGATGATGGCGATCCGCTCCGGCCGCACCGACAGGGAGGTCGACGCGCCCGCGCCGGATACATTGACCGCCCGTGCGGTCACGGCGCCGCCACCAGCCAGCGTGACGCGGCAATAGTCCTTCTCGATCGTCTCGACGGTGCCGGACAGCACGTTGTTCTCACCGATGAAGTGAGCGACGAAGCTGTTCACCGGATGCTCGTACAGCGCGTCGGGCCGGTCGATCTGCTGCACGATGCCGTCGTTGAACACGGCGATGCGATCCGACATGGTGAGCGCTTCGCTCTGATCGTGGGTGACGTAGACGACGGTGATGCCCATCGTCTCGTGCAGCTGCTTGATTTCCAGTTGCATCTGCTCCCGCAGGCGCTTGTCGAGGGCGCCCAGGGGCTCGTCCATCAGCACGAGCTGCGGATTGAAAACCAGCGCGCGGGCCAGCGCCACGCGCTGCTGCTGACCGCCGGACAGCTGCCCGGGCCGCCGGTGCGCCAGGGTTTCCATCTTGATCATGCGCAACGCCGCGTTGACGCGTTCCTGCGCCTCGGCCTTGGCCGTGTTGCGAACGGATAGCGGGAAGGCGATATTCTCCGCGATCGTCAGGTGCGGGAACAAGGCATAGTTCTGGAACACCATGCCGATGTCGCGCTTATGCGGCGGCACGTTCTTGATCGGCCGTTCGGCGAGGTAGATTTCGCCATGGGTTGGAACCTCGAAGCCGGCCAGCATCATCAGCGTGGTCGTCTTGCCCGAGCCCGACGGACCGAGCAGGGTGACGAACTCGCCCTTCCTGATTTCGAGATCGAGGTTCTTCACCACGAGGTGCTCGCCATCGTAGGTCTTCTGAATGCCGGAAAAGCGCACCAGCGCCGGCGCAGGCGTGACCATGCCGGCTTCCATGTTGTCCTCGCGTTGTCCCCTGCAGTGCTGTCAGCACCTCGTTCGAGGTTGCGAGAAACAGCTTAGCATCCTCCGACGAGAATGCCAGCGGCGCAAGCGACGCGCGCGGGTCCGGCGAGTGAAGACGCGCTACATCCCCGACAGCTTCGTCACGTAGACGTTCAGCGAGCCGCCGGCTTCGGCGACGATGCGCAGCGTCTTGGAATCGAAGGCGATGTCGGCGAGGGTCAGGCTGTCGATCTTGGCGTCGACCTTGAGGCCATCCTCGCTCTTCTGGTAGTCGGCGATCGCGGCCGCGATCTTCTCGCGCGCATTGGCGGCGATCGGCTTCAGATCGAGCGTCGCCTTCTGCACCAAGGCCTGCTGCATCTGCGGCACCACCGCGCGTGCGGCCGCGCCGAGCAGGCCGAAGGCGGCCTCGGATTCCACCGCGAGCTGGATGTCGGCGAGCCGCAGCGTCTGCTGCGCCTGGTCGAGCATCGGCCGGCCCCAGATGTGCACGGTCGCTTCGGCGCCGAGACCGAGCCAGCTCTTCTTCTCCTTGGCACGCACCAGCAGCGAGATCAGGAGACGATCGCCTGACGGCACCACGTTGACGCCTTTCACGGTGACGTCGACCGGGCCGGAGCCGTCCTCGGGATAGGTGTGGCCGACCATCTGCGCCGCGATCAGCTTGTTGATCTCGGTGAAGGGCACGTCGATCGGCACGCCGATGTTCACGCCGGTGCCGGTCGGCGGCACGATCGAGATCTTGTCGGGGAAGGGACAGTCCGGCTTGGTCGACGTCGAGGTCACGCGCGTCTCGAGCTCAAGGCCGAGCAGCAGCGTCACGTTCTGCGCGTCGACGCGCGGCTGCGCCGCGATGGCACGGGTCGGTTTCATCTCGAGCCAGAGCGGCGGCAGCGAGGCCGAGGAGCCCGAGCCCTGCAGCGGGATCGAGCGGCAGGCCTTGGCCCATTGCAGCTTCGCATTCTCGCGCAGCGAGGGATCGTTGCGGATGCGCTCGGAGACGATGTTGATCTGCTCGCCGACATTCTTGTCGATCAGCGGCTTCACCTGCGCCGGCACGTTGACCTTGGCGCCGGAGACGTTGAGGTTGGTGTCGCCGAGATTGACCTGGGCGCCGAGATTTGGCTCGAGATGCCAATTGGCCGCGAGCTTCGGGCGCGAGGTGACGACCACGTTGCCCTTGATCTCGGCGCTGGCGTTCAAATTCTTGATGTTGACCGCGCCGATCCGTTTCGCTGCGTCGCCGCCGAGCACGCTGCCGAGCGCGCCGGTGGCTTTCGACGACAGCGAGCCCGTCACGTTCAGCTTGCCATTGAGCGGCGTCGAGATCGTCAGCACGTCCTTGTCGCCGGCAGCCGCCATCGGCCCGCGCACGGCGGACCAGCCGATGTCGGCATTCTCCAGGATCTGCGAGATTGGATTATCGGCCTTGCCGGCGAAATTGCGCGGCGCGGCTTTCTCGGCCTGTTCGCGGATCGCCGATATCGCGATCGCCACCGGCGCCACCACGATCGAACTCTTCGCGACCGGCGGCAGCGGCGGCAATTGCGCGACCGGCGGCGCAGTCGTCGCCGCGCGCGGCGACAGCCAGTCCATCGCCTTCAGGCTGACGAAAAACGACGCCGCGAGCACCGCCACGGCGATCAGGACAGTCTTCAAGTTCAGCGTCAGTCGCATCAATCCCCCAAGCCACCCAGGGTCGGAAGTCTACAGGGCAGGCGAGGGGGGCGCTAGAGCGCACCGGTGGGGTGGAATTGGGGCGAACAGATTAACGGTTGCGGCAGCATCGGTGCCGCGCATCCGTCATCGCGCACCTTAGCTGCGCCGCGGGCGGCGAACCGCCCTCACATTGCCGCGATCGCCACCGCCGCAGAAGAAGCGGTCGCCGCCGTCGGACTCCAATCCTGACACCATCGTCCCGGCGGGCAGGTCGAGCTGCTCCAGCACCTTGCCGGTCTCGGGATCGATCCGCCGCAAATCGCTTTCCTCGCCCTCCCAGGTGCCATGCCAGAGCTCGCCGTCGACCCAGGTGACGCCGGTCACGAAGCGCTTGCTTTCGATGGTGCGGAGGATCTTTCCCGTCTCCGGATCGACCTGATGGATCTTGCGCTCGCGATACTGACCGACCCACAGCGAGCCCTCCGCCCAGGCCAATCCGGAATCGCCGCCGCCGCCCGGGGCCGGAATCGTGCTGATCACCTTGCCGGTGGCGGCGTCGATCTTCTGGATGCGATCCTCGGCGATCTGGAACAGGTGCCGGCCGTCGAACGCCGTCCCCGCATGCGCGGCGACATCGATGCAGCGTGCGATCTTGCCGTTGGCCGGATCGACCGCATTCAGCTTGTCGCCGGATGCGAACCAGACATGGGTGCCGTCGTAGGTGACGCCATGCACGGCCTCGACACCCGCAAAAGGTCCGTACTCCCTGACGATCTCGGCGGCGGAACGCTTCATGTGCTTGATCCCTCTGATGTGATCCAACTTACGCCTTCAGGAGCGGTCCGGGGAGTAACAAGCCTGTCGGGAAACCCGGGACGGGCGGGGTCATCCAGCGCCGTGCCCGGCCGTGTCCGAACGATTGCACCTTGTTCGACCGCGCCAGCTCTTCGAGGGCCCGCTGCACGGTGCGGGCGCTCGTCCCCAGCGCCAGCGCGAGCGCCGAGCTTGACCAGGGCTCGCCGTCGGAGAGGACGGCGAGCACCGCGGCGTGCTTCTCCTCGACGGGACGTGCCAGCACGAGGACGTCGCGCGTCTTGCGCGGCGCCAGCACAAAACCCTGCTTCGTCGCGCTGATGTCGGCCAGCGGCTTGAGCTGGGTGCGGAGCCGCCCGATCTCCACGCGCAACCGCGCGCGATGCGATTCGTCGGCGTGCTTCGCCCGGAACGCGCCTGATATCAGCGCCTCTCGCGAGACATCGGCGGGCCATGCCTGCGCCAGGAGGCGGGCGAGCGCGAACAGCACCGGGCGCGTTCCGAGCGATACGACGCGGCCTTGCCTGCGCAGGGCATGATGAAAGGTGTCCACGACGAGCGCCGTCGAGGTCGCCAGTCTCTCGACCTCCCCGAGCAACAACGGATGCTCGCTGCCGCGCGCGATCAGGCGCGCCGCCGGCGTGTCGAGGATCAGGTTCGCGTTGTCGACCTCGGCCACGAGCGCCGGGATCTTCGCCTGCCGCGCTGCGTGAGCCGCGCGGTTGAGCGCCGCGCGCGCATCTTTCGCTCTCAGTCGTCTGATGGCGATGCCGGCGACCACGAGCTCGCGGACGACCTGAGAGGCAGGCGGGAGCGGGGAGGGGCTGAGCTCGGCCAGCGTGCGCTCGGCTTCGTCGAGCTGCCCGACGAGGAGGAGGCGGCGCGCCTCGATGTGGCCTGCATGAGCTGCATTGGCGAGATCGCCGTGCTGTTCGAGCGTCGCGCGGGCCGCTGCGAGCGTTTTCACCGGCCAGCTCAGGTCGCGCGAGACGAGCGCGATCTCGGCTTCGGCCACCACGCATCTTGCGCGCGCCACCGCCTCTCTCGGACCGAACGCGCGCGCAGCGCTCCGCAGCAGCGTCTTCGCCTTCGCGAGATCGCCGAGCTGCGCCATCGCGATGCCGCGTAGCGCCAGCGACGGTGCATCGTTGCGCAGCGCAACGCGGTTCAGCGCGCCGAGCGGATCGCCGGCCTCAAGCGCGCGCGCGGCGGCCGTGATCAGCGAGTCCATTCAAATCCCGCCACACTTGTTACTCCCACCGCGCAACCGCTTGGTGCCAGAAATCGTTGACGACCGACAATGTGCGGTGAGGGTCGAGCGGTTCCGCGTCCGTCGTAGCGCGACGCGGAATGACCGCCCGGGCAAGAGGAATGGAGAGCCATGATGACATCAGCAGACAACGCAGGAACTAACGGACAGGCCGCCATGCAAACACCGCCGGTGGTGTCGCCGCAGGACTGGGAGGCCGCCCGTCAGCAACTGCTCGTGAAGGAAAAGGCGCATACCCGTACCCGCGACGCCCTCGCCGCCGAGCGCCGGCGCATGCCGTGGATGGAAGTCACCAAAACCTATGCGTTCGAGGGGCCCGGCGGCAAGATCAGTCTGGTGGATCTGTTCCAGGGCCGGCGGCAGCTGATCGTCTACCGGGCCTTCTTCGAGCCGGGCGTGCTCGGCTGGCCCGATCAAGCCTGCCGGGGCTGCTCCATGGTGGCCGACCAGGTCGCCCATGTCTCGCATCTGAACGCCCGCGACACCACGCTCGTGTTCGCCTCGCGCGCGCCCCAGGCCGACATCATCAGGCTGAAGCAGCGGATGGGCTGGACCATGCCCTGGGTCACCGTCACCGACAGTTTCGACGCCGATTTCGGCGTCGACGAATGGCACGGCACCAACGTGTTCTACCGCGACGGCGACCGCATCTTCCGCACCTACTTCATCAAGAGCCGCGGCGACGAGCAGATGGGCGGCACCTGGAACTATCTCGACATCACGCCGCTCGGCCGCCAGGAGGTCTGGGAGGACTCGCCAAAGGGCTATCCGCAGACGCCGACCTACAAATGGTGGAACTGGCACGACAGCTACGCGGAAGGCGCTGCGCCCGACAAGAAATGGGTCGAGATCTCGACGGCCGGCGAGAAGGCCTTTCGCGACGAGGCCGCGGAAGGCCGTGACTAGTCCCGCCAACGTGGCCACCGGCGCGAGCCGCGATGGCGTGGTGGCCGCACGCCACCTCGCCAGATGGCTGGCTCTGGCGGCGACGCCGACCTTCGCGATCATGGCCGTGCTGACGGCCGTGCTCGGCGGCCCGGCGGACATGCTGTGTGCCGCCGGGTACGGCTCCGTGCTGAGTGGGATGGTGCCGATGTATCTGCTGATGAGCGCGTTTCATTCAGCGGCATGGCTGAGGCTGATCGCGGAGCGGCGGCGGGCGCGGTAAGCGGTAAGCGGCTTCCGCCGGTGTGAACGCCTCGTCCTTCGAGACGCGCGCAAGAGCGCGCTCCTCAGGATGAGGCTAACTAGCGCTTCGTAGGTTAGTGCAGGTCCTTCGAGGAAAACCTCGAGCCGCGCACTCCGCCCTCATCCTGAGGAGCCCGCCGCGGGTGGGCGTCTCGAAGGATGATGAGATCCGCGCTTTGCCAATTCATGCAGCTCGGCAAAATCTCCGCGCATGAAGGCTTCCTTCTTGGCGCGGCTCCATTTCTTGAGCTTGCGCTCGCATTCGATCGCGTCGGTAATCCGGTCGAACCATTGCGAGAAGACCAGGGTCACGGGCCTGCGTGACTTCGTATAGCCGCCGAACGTGCCAGCGTTGTGCTGCGCGATTCTGAGCTCAAGCTCGGTGCGCGTCGTGCCGATGTAATAGCTGCCGTCGACGCATCTGAGAATGTAGAGGTACGCGCCTTCTGTCATCGTGCCCGCCCCATCCTTCGAGACGACCGCTTCGCGGTCTCCTCAGGATGAGGCTAACTGGCATCCATGACGTGGTGCAAGCACTGTGGACAGATTTGCGGCCACGCACTCCGCCCTCATCCTGAGGAGCCCGCCGGAGGCGGGCGTCTCGAAGGATGCGCCGCAATCGCATCGCAAACCAAAATGCAGCGGTGCACCGTGGCCCGCTACTGTGAACCCGATGTCGCCTGCAGATACGCAACCACCCTGGCCGCGTCCTCCGCGGAGACGCCGCCATAGGGCTGCATCTTGTTGCCGGACACGACCTCATCCGGCTTGACCATGAAGCGGGTCAGCTTGTCCCGGTCCCAGACGAAGCCGGCGTCCTTCATCGACGGAGAGTAGTTGTAGTCCGGCAGCGAGCCGGCCTTGCGTCCCACGATCTTGCTGAGATTGGGACCGAGGCGATTGTCGCCATCCTTCACCGAGTGGCAGGTGCGACAGGAATTGTTGAAAGCCTGCTGGGCCGCCTCGTCGTTCGCCGGCTGCTGGGCGAGCGAAGGGGGCGCTGACAGGAGCAGCGTCAATGCGCCGGCACCAACGATCGAGCGCAGCCATGGACCTGGCGACCTTTGCAGGCGTGATCGCATCCGCGCCTCCGAACAGTGCTTCTCCAGGCGAGGCCGCCCGGAGAGCATGATGCAAACGAAAACGGCCCCGGTGGGTTCCGGGGCCGTTTGCGTCACAATGTCCTGTCGCGTTAGCGCGTTGCGGCGCCGAGATCCGCGCGGCGTTCCGTCATCGGCAGCACGATCACCTTGGTGCCGACGTTGACGCGGGAGTAGAGGTCGGTGACGTCGTCGTTGGTCAGGCGGATGCAGCCGGACGAGACGTGCTTGCCGATCGTGTCGGGGGCGTTAGTGCCGTGGATGCGGTAGATGGTGCCGCCGAGATACATGGCGCGCGCGCCGAGCGGGTTGCCGGGGCCGCCGGCCATGTGGCGCGGCAATTAGGGCTGGCGGGCGATCATTTCCGGCGGCGGGGTCCAATCCGGCCACTCGGCCTTCTTGGTCACCGACTGTACGCCGGACCAGGTGAAGCCGTCGCGGCCGACGCCGATGCCGTAGCGAACGGCCTGGCCGTTGCCGAGCACGTAATAGAGATAGGTGTTGGGCGTATCGATGATGATGGTGCCCGGCGCCTCACGCGTCGCATAGGAGACGGTCTGGCGGCGGAAGCGCGCCGGCATCTCGACCGCATCCTGATCCTCGGACGGCGCGGCCTGGTAAGGCGTCGCCTGATAGGGCTGGTAAGGCTGCGGCGCGGCCATCGGCGGCAGCGGCTGGAAGAAGGGGAAGAGCTGCACGGGCGCAGCCTTCACCGGACCGGCAAATGCGATTGCGGAGATCGCGACGGCGCTGAGCGCAACGGCGCACGAATACGTCTTGAACGTGTCCAGATTGATCATTGATCGCCCCTGTTTGATCGGTGTTTCTTGACCACCGCGGCACCGTTTCGGTGCTCCGTTGCCCAAATCACTAACGACAAAACGTTTCGGGAGCTTTGCGCGGAAAACCGAAAACGGTTTCATGGCGGAAAGGATTTGTTTCATGACGGTTTCGTGGCGGCGCGGACCCGTTAACCAACAAAACAGCGGGCCGACACTTCTGTGACGTCACACGCCTGAAATATCTGTGGTTGATGGTCCTAAGCCGAGAATCATCAAACTCTCGGGATTTCCCCATGCGGGTATTAATCGCGACTGACGCCTGGCATCCGCAGGTTAACGGTGTGGTCCGGACGCTGACCTCGCTGGCGAATGCGGCCAAGGCGCTCGACGTCGAGATCGACTTCCTCACCCCGGACGGCTTTCGGTCCTGGCCGCTACCGACCTATCCGGGCCTGCGCATCGCGCTGCCGAGCGGCAAGGAGATCGCGCGGCGGATCGAGAAGGCCGCGCCGGAAGCGCTGCACATCGCGACCGAGGGGCCGATCGGCTGGGCCGCGCGCGCTTATTGCCGCCGCAACCGCCTTGCCTTCACCACCTCCTACACGACGCGCTTTCCCGAATACATCTCGGTGCGGACCGGTATCCCTGATGCCGTCGGCTATGCCGTGCTGCGCCACTTCCACGATGCCGCCGCGATGACCATGGTGGCGACGCCTTCGCTGCGGCAGGAGCTCTCCGAGCGCGGCTTCAAGCGGCTCGGCTTCTGGACGCGCGGCGTCAACACCGAGCTGTTTCATCCAGACAGCCCGGCCAAGCTCGATTTGCCGGGCCCGATCTTCATGACCATGGGCCGCGTCGCGGTGGAGAAGAACCTCGAAGCGTTCCTCTCGCTCGACATGCCCGGCACCAAGGTCGTCGTCGGCGACGGCCCGCAGAAGGCGGCGCTCGAAAAGAAATATCCGGATGCCGTCTTCCTCGGCGAGAAGAAGGGCGCGGATCTGACCGCGCATCTCGCCGCCGCCGATGTCTTCGTCTTCCCGAGCCTGACCGACACGTTCGGTGTGGTGCAACTCGAGGCGCTCGCCTGCGGCACGCCGGTGGCGGCGTTTCCGGTGACGGGCCCCAAGGACGTCATCGCCGATCATCCGATCGGCGCGATCGACCATGATCTGCGTACCGCGTGCCTCCGCGCGCTCACCATGTCGCGCGAGACCTGCCGTAACTTCGCGCTGGAGCGTTCCTGGGAAAACAGCGCGCGGCAGTTCGTCGGAAACCTCACCTCACTTCAGCCCAGCCGCATCCTGCGCGCCTCGCCGGTCATGGCGCGGCGGCCGGTGCGCGGCTGATCTGCAACGTTTGACCCACAGCGAGAACCTCATCGATGGCTAAGATCATGAACCTTGACGGCACCCAGCAGCTCGACCTCACCCGTGGCACGGTTGAGCAGGCCTATGACCGCTGGGCGCCCGTCTACGATCTCGTGTTCGGCGGCGTGTTCGCCAAGGGCCGGCAGGCCGCGATCGCGGCCACCAACAAGATCGGGGGCCGTGTGCTCGAGGTCGGCGTCGGCACCGGCATCTCGCTGCCGCTCTACGCGCCGCATCTGCGCATCTTCGGCACCGACATTTCGGAAGCGATGCTCGACAAGGCGCGCCAGCGCGTCACCGAGGGCAATCTGAAGAATGTCGAGGGCCTCGCGGTGATGGACGCCGAGAAGCTCGAATTCCCCGACAATTCCTTCGACGTCGTGATGGCGCAATATGTCGTCACCGCCGTGCCGAACCCGGAAGTGGCGCTCGACGAATTCGCCCGCGTGCTGCGCCCGGGCGGCGAGCTGATCATCCTCACCCGCGTCAGCGCCGATACCGGCATGCGCCGCTTCATCGAGCAGAAGCTCCAGCCGGTGGTGCGTCCGCTCGGCTTCCGCACCGCCGAGTTCGCCTGGTCGCGTTATGCGAAGTGGCTCTCCGGTGCCAAGGGCATCGAGCTCGCCGAGCGCCGCCTGATTCCGCCGCTCGGCCATTTCTCGCTGGTGCGCTTCCGCAAGGTCGACGTCGCCAAGGCAGCCTGACCGTCACTCCTTATGGTGAGGAGGCGCGTAAGCGCCGTCTCGAACCATGAAGGCCCGTGCTGATGCAGCTCGGCCTTCATCCTTCGAGACGCGCGTTCCGCGCTCCTCAGGATGAGGGGAGAGAGTAACACGTGCGTCATCGCGCCGCTGCACATCGTCACATGACAAAATGATGATGTCACACGGCCTACATCGAATCCCTGTAAATCCTGAACCCGAAAGCATTTTGGGGGAGAGCATGATCAAGAATTATCTCGAGCAGCTGCGGATCCAGCGCTGGGACGACCATCGCTACTATCACCACAGCCGCATCAATCAGAGCCTGCACTTCGTCAGCGCGCTGAGCTTTCTCTTCGCCTATGTCTGGCTGTTCGTCGATCCCATGATCTCGGCGCTGGTCGGCTGGCTGGTGTCGATGACCTCGCGCCAGGCCGGTCACTTCTTCTTCGAGCCGCACGATTACGACCACATCAACCAGGCGACGCACGAGTACAAGGAAGACATCAAGGTCGGCTACAACCTTCAGCGCAAAGTGGTGCTGATGGCGATCTGGGCGCTGTCGCCGCTGGTGCTGGTTGTCGATCCGACGCTGTTCGGCCTGTTCACGCCCTGGGCGAGCGCGACCGATTTCATGCGGCAGGTCGCCAAGATCTGGCTGGTGATCGGCGGCGGCGGTCTGTTGTTCCGCACCGTGCACCTGTTCTTCATCCGCGATGTCGAGACCGGCCTAGTCTGGATGACCAAGATCCTGACCGATCCCTTCCACGACCTGATGCTCTATCGTAGCGCGCCGCTCGCCCTGATGCGCGGCGAGCTGATGGATCCCGGCCTGCACCTCAACCCCGAGCACACGCTGGGTTTGATCTCCGAGCCCACGCTCGAAGAGCAGCACGCCTGAGCGCGCTGTTCTCACACAACACTCCGATGTCTGATGGTTACGTCATGCCCGGCCTCGTGCCGGGCATCCACGTCTTGGGGATACCTTTAAAGTGACTCAGCGGAGCCCAGCGCTCTCTTCACCTCGCCCCGCTTGCGGGGAGAGGTCGGATTTGCGCGTAGCGCAAAGCCGGGTGAGGGGGGCTCTCCGCGGGGGGGCTGCTAGTGGATCGTTGATCAACTCTCACCGCATGCGCGGAGACTCCCCCTCACCCCGACCCTCTCAGCGCGAGCGTAGCTCGTCGCGGCCCCGCATCCGCCTTCGCCAAGGCTTCGGCGGACAAGGGCGGGGCGAGGGAGAAGGGCGGGCGGTGATCGGGGTTAAGAGTGAGAAAGCCTCAGCGCCCGAAACGCTTGGCCAGCATCTCTTTCAAAATCTGCCGCTTGATATTCTTGTTGGTGAGCACGCCGTCGTGCCACCAGAAGCCGTCGGCTTTCATCTTCTCGGCGGCGCGAACGAACCGCTCGGCGACCTCGGTGAAATCGGCGTCGGTGTAGTTCAGGCTGAAGATCAGTCGGCCAGTGCCGACCCAGCTCAGCGACAGGCCTTCGGCGCGCAGATAGTATTGCAGCATCCAGTTGTAGCGGGACGGGGTGGTGTATTTCACCGTCCAGATCGACGAGAAGTTGGCGAACCGCACCGGCAGGTCGGCGTCGGTCATCATCTGGTTGAGCTTTTGCGCGCGGCCGTTCCAGGTAGCGTCCAGCCCATCATAGATGGCACGGAAGTTCGGGCTGGCGAGGCGGCTCAAGAACTCGTCCATCGCCGTCATGACGTAGGGGTGCGAGTTGAAGGTGCCGCGGGCGAAGCAGATATCGGCGGGACGATCGTCGCGGAAGCGGCGCATCAATTCCTTCTTGCCGCAGACGACGCCGACCGGCAGGCCGCCGGCAAGGCTCTTGCCGTAGGTCACCATGTCGGCCTTGACGCCAAAGTACTCCTGGGCGCCGCCGGCGGCGAGACGGAAGCCGACGAAGACCTCGTCGAAGATCAGCGCGATGCCGCGCTCGGTGCAGACTTCGCGCAGCTTCTTGAGCCACTCGGTATACGCCGCGCGGTCAAAGTTGCCGCCGCGGGAGGAATCGACCAGCGAGGAATCGCCGGGCGCGTTGCCGTTCGGATGCAGGCCCTGCAACGGATTGACCAGGACGCAGGCGATGTCCTTGCGCGTGCGCAGCACGTGCAGCGTCTTCTCGGACATCTCGGCGAGGGTGTAGGTCTCGTGCGCGGGAATGGGGTTGCCGACGCCGGGCTGCACGTCGCCCCACCAGCCGTGATAAGCGCCGGCGAAACGGACGAGATGGGTGCGCTTGGTGTGGTAGCGCGCCAGCCGCACCGCCTGCATCACGGCCTCGGTGCCGGACATGTGGAACGAGACCTCGTCGAGGCCCGAGATCTGGCAGAGCCGCTGCACGTTCTCGAGGATGACGGGGTGGTAGGGGCCGAGCACGGGTCCGAGTGCATGCGCGCGCTTCTCCGAGCCCTCGATGCACTCCTTGTAGAAGTCGTTGCCGAAGATGTTGACGCCGTAGGATCCGGTGAGGTCGTAGGAGGTGTTGCCGTCGACATCCGTGACGGTGACGCCGCTGGACGATTCCATGAAGGTCGAGGTGCCCAGATGCTCGCGGACGAGGCGCGAGAACTGGAACGGCACGCGGTAGGTTTCGGTGAAGTGCAGGTCGGAGATCTTTTCCGCCGCTTCCTTCGTCATCGCGCGGCCCTTGGGGTAGCGCTCGGCGTAAAGGCTGGCGAGGCGGAAGAAGGCGTCCTTGCGCTGCTGCACCACGTTATCAGGCGCGCCGTCGCAGCCGAAGTACTTGTCGCCCTCGAACTCGTAGAACGGGAGCAGCTTGGCCACCCGGCGCGACATCTTGGAGTGTCCGGCGAGCGACCGGTGCTTGGCGCGGGACAGTTCGATCCGCGCTTTGATCTTCGGGAAGGCGGCGGCAGCGGACGCTGCGGCGGCCACGGAAAATGAGAGAATCGGGAGTGTCGTTTCCATGACAACAAGCGCTAATACTGCGAGCTGACAGATTCATGACAGTCAAAGCCCTCATTGCCTCTTTCACCCAGCAGGAAGACCTCAACTTCCTGTTGACCAACCGCATCCCCCGCGCGGCCCTGACCCGCTTCATGGGCCGATTCTCCAAGATCGAGAACCCGCTCGTCAGGGACTTCTCGATCGCGCTGTGGAAGCTGTTTTCCGACCTCGATCTATCGGAGGCGCGCAAGACCCACTTTAGGAGTCTGCACGATTGTTTCACCCGGGAGCTCAAGCCGGGGCTGCGGCCCTTTGATCCCGACCCCTCCATTGTCGCCAGCCCCTCGGACGGCATCGTCGGCGCCCATGGCCGGATCGCCGACACCGAGCTGTTCCAGGTCAAGGGCGCGCCCTATTCGCTGCTCGACCTGCTCGGTGACTCCGCGCTCGTGGATCAGCACCGCAACGGAAGCTTCGTCACGCTGCGGTTGACCTCGAGCATGTATCACCGCTTCCATGCGCCCTATGATGCACATATCGAGCGCGTCACGCTGATCCATGGCGACGTCTGGAACGTCAACCCGATCGCGCTGAAGCGGGTCGAGCGTCTGTTCTGCAAGAACGAGCGCGCGGTGATCCGCACGCATTTGTCGACCGGCGAAGCCGTGACGCTGGTGCCGGTCGCCGCGATCCTGGTCGCGAGCATCCGCCTGCACTTCCTCGACATGGTGCTGAACGCGCAGACTCGCGGCCCGGTCAATTTCCCCTGCGACGTCAACGTGACCAAGGGCGAGGAACTCGGCTGGTTCGAGCACGGCTCCACCATCATCATCCTGGCGCCGGGTGATTTCAACTTCTGCGACGGCATCGGCGAGGGCACCCGCATTCGCGCAGGTCAAGCGCTGTTGAAGAAGAACTAGCCTTCAATCCGCCGCGTCGGCAGCCTATATCGTCGGCGGGCCGATTGGATCGACACGGAATGTTGTGATGGCGCGGGCGCCGGTGATGGCGGCGGGTGGTATTGTGCTGCGGCGTGGCGCACCGCCGCTGGTTGCGGTCGTGCGCCAGCGCAAGCGCAACGAATGGGTTTTGCCCAAGGGCAAGCTCGACGACGGCGAGACGCCGAAGGAAGCCGCGCACCGCGAGGTGCTGGAAGAGACCGGCCACGATGTGGCCATCCACGAATTCCTCGGCACGCTCGTCTACCAGTCGGGAGGGCGCTCCAAGGTCGTGCATTTCTGGCGCATGGAGGCCGAGGGCGGTCCCGTTCGCAAGCTGATGAACGACATCAAGGCGGTCGACTGGCTCACGCTGGAGGATGCGCTCGCGCGCCTGTCGCGTGAATATGAGCGCGCGTTCCTGGTGCAGGTCGGTCCGATCGCGCTCGCGGCGGCCGGGCTTGAGCCTACGCCGGTGCCCGAGCCGGCGCCAGCAACCGACGACATCGATGTAGCTTTGCAGACGCTGACGCCCGCCGAAGCCGCGTCAGTTGGCGAGCTGCCTCATGGGCTGTTGCAGAAGGTGAAGGCCTGGCTGCGGGGAGAGGCGTAAATTGTCTTCACGCTGCTCTGCTCGCGAGTTTGGAAACATCCGCGAGCTAGCAAGTTTGTGGGAGCCTTAGTTCCCTCCAAGTCGTCATTGCGAGTGCAGCGAAGCAATCCAGAGTCCCTCAGCGGAAAGATTCTGGATTGCTTCGCTTCGCTCGCAATGACGGAGGAGAGGGCCGCGCACTCGACGTCGGCCCTCATGGTGAGGAGCGCGCACCGCGCGCGTCTCGAACCATGCGGCCCGACTGTGGCCTCGCCCTTCGAGATGCTTGCTTCGCAAGCTCCTCAGGGTGAGGGGAGGCACCGTTCACCGCCGCTCTTTCTTCTCCTTCGGAGCGGGCGCCGGTCTGCGCGGTGCTGCGGGACGTTGCGCGGCGGGGAGGCGCTGCTGGAATCCGCCCTGGCGCTGGATGCCGCCTGGCTGCTGAGCCGCGGGCGGCTGGCCCGGCTGCAATCCGGTGCGCGGCGTTTGCGGCTGCGGCGCCGTGCCCGGCTGTGACGGCACGACTCCGCCGGGCTGCGCCGGGGTCTGTCCGTTTCGCTGTGGCTGCGTCTGCAACGCGCCGCCGGGCTGCGTGCCTTGTCCAGTACGCGGCGCACCTGCCGGCTGTCCCGCACCTTGCTGCTGACCTGGTTGCTGCTGGCCCTGCTGCTGCTGGCCTCGCTGCTGCTGACCCTGGCCCGCGCGCGGCGTACCCGGTTGCACGGCGCCGCCTTGTCCTTGCCGCTGCGGCGGCTGCGCGCCCTGGCGGCCCGGCGTGCCCGGCTGCTGCTGGCCCGGACGGTTGTTCTGGCCGGGCTGGCCGTTCGGCCGCTGCGGCTGCTGACCGGGTGCTGTCGTCGGCCGCAATTGCTGCTGCTGCGGTGGCTGGGTCGGCCGCGGAATGCGGCTGATTGCGGTCGGATTGGCACGGCGGAAGTCGCGCTGCTCGGTGACGATCTGCCGGCCCGTGGTCTGCGCCAGATGCACCTGGCTGACGAAGCCGCGGTCGCGCGTGATCTGCTGCGGAGCGATCGTGATCGGCACGGCGGCAAAGCGCATGCCGCCTGTGCCTCCGGCGCCCGGGCGGATCGCAAAACCGCTTGCGGCCTGCGTCAACGCGCCGAGTCGCGTGCCGCTGGTGCGATCGTTGACCTCGATGTGGCCGACCCGGCCGTCGGCGTCGGGATAGAGCTTGATGTTGACGTTATTCGCAGCACTGGCCGCCGCGCCTTCGGGAACGTCGACGACGCCGGTGGTGCCGCGGATGCCGAGCGTTGCGGTCGGCGTTGCGATCTTCATGTCGCCGGTCTTCGCCACGGCTGCCGCAACGAAGGCAACGGTGCCCTTGCCGATGTCGAAGATCGCCGAATTTTGCTTGCCGCCGTCCTCATAGACGTAATTGTCGATGGTGATCTTGGCGCTGGCGGAGAGGTTGAACGTGGTGGCGTCGTTGAAGGTGATGCCGAGCGAGGAGTTCGACGAGGTCTGCACGACGTCGTTGAGATAGATGTCGTCGCGCACGCGCAGCGGATACGAGTTCTTGTCGCGGACCACGGTTGCGATCCCCGTCACGGTCGCGACGTTGCCGATCGGCTCGACGGCAGCGGGTTGCGCGTCCGTGGCGGGCGCAGGTGAAGCCGACGGCGTCGGGGACGGGGTGGGATTTGGCTGCGCTTGGGGCTGGGCCTGCGCAAGCTCGATTGCATCGGATGCGAGCGCCACGCTCGCGCCGGCCAGCGGCAACGCCAGCAACGGAAGCGCGAAGACGAAGCGGCGCCAAGCCACCATTGATGTCACGAGGAAGTCCCGGTGAGAGCGCGAGGCGAGATCGGCCGATATCAGCCGGGGCTAGCTGAATGGCGGATGAACATGTGTCGCATGGACGGGGCGAACGTTCAAACGGCGCTCTCTCCCCTCATGGTGAGGAGCGCGCCCTTGCGCGCGTCTCGAACCATAGAGGCCCAGCTGTCGATCCGGGCCTCGCCCTTCGAGACGCCTGCTGCGCAGGCTCCTCAGGGTGAGGGGATAGAGTTTGTTCGCTTGTGGCGCAGTGTCTCTCGGATCGTCATGGCCGGACTTGTTCCGGCCATCCACGCCTTGACGCGCGGTACTGAGAACGTGGATGCCCGGGCCTTCGCCTCGCCGAAGCGGCTTCGGCCGCGCAGGCGGGACAAGCCCGGGCATGACGATCATTTGACCTCCGGTGTCAGCTCACGCGCTTCCAGGTCTGGCCGCCGCAGAACATGCCGCCGAAGGCGCAGCCCTGCACGCGCATCGCATTCGGGCCCTTCATCGCGATCATGGAGTCGTAGTTGCGGCCGGAGTCGGGATCGTGGATGCGGCCGCTCCACTTCGCGCCGTCGGGCTTCATGTTGATCAGGATGCGCTCGTTGGACTTCACGGCGTAACCGCAGAGATTGGCGCCGCACTGTTCGACGCGGACATTGCCCTTGTTCTCTTCGGTCGCCCAGACGCCGATCGGCGTATTGGCAGCCGGCGCCGGCGCGGCGACGGGAGCTGCGACGGGCGCGGTCTGCGCGGTGTTGTCGTAGCCGGCGGCCGGAGCGGCAGCCACCGTCGTGGCGGGAGGCGCGGGGGCGGCGACAGCTGGCGCGGCCGGCGCGGTCGCCTGCACCGGCGCCTGTTGCACGGGCTGCTGCTGCACCGGAGCCGGCGCCGGCTGCGCGGTCGTCGTGGACGGAGCCGGCGTGGTGTCGTCGCCGTCCTTGGAGCCGCCGAGGCCCTTGAGGTTGATGTTGTTCAGCTTGATCGGCTTGTCCGACAGGCCTGGTGCCACGATCGTCACGCAATCGAGCGAGGCGCAGTTGCGCGGCGTCTCGATGCGGATGTGCTGGCCTTCGATCTGGAACGCAATCGAGTTGCCGGCATGCGCGGCGGCGGTCGAAGCGAGGAAGAGCGCGGTGGCGGCGATGGTGAGCTTGTTCATGGCAACCTCTGAAAATTGTGCCGGTCTGAACTGGTGTCGCTGGTGGATGAAGCGTGGTTCGACCCTACGCCGGGCCTGTCCCGCCTTCTGTGATGGACGTCACAACGGTCCGCGCCAGCAAGGTGAGGCAGCGCACATTCAGCGGCGGATCATCCCGCGTAACCTCGTCGCGACACAGAGGGAGGCGCCGATGAAGCGGCTTGCGACATCGCTTGGCACATTGATCGCTTTGGCGGCGATGGCGTCGTCAGCCCAAGCCGGTTCCTACACCTTCTCGATCGGCGGCCACCGCTTTCATGTCGAGGCGCCGCGGCATTGCCGATCTGCTTCCTGTGTGTCGGTTTCATCCAATCGCAGGTTCCGGCCGACGAACGACGCCGACACGACACCTGCTCCGTCGCCCGCGGTCGCGCCGTCGCGACCGGCTTGTCCGGTGGCTCCGGTCAGGCCGGCGCAAGCGACCGCCGTCGTGGCACCGCCAATGCCGCCGGCCCCCGTCATGGCCGCGGCCACATCGCAGCCTGTCGTCCTGCCGTCGCCGCCAAGACTCGAGGCGCCGAGCCCCGATCCGCCGAGAGTTGAGCTGCCGCGCATGGATCCGCCGAAGACGGTCCTGGTCGATCCGCCGCGCGTGGAGGCGACAGCCGTCGCTCCGAGGCCCGAGATCGACGAGACTTCATCGATCGCCCAGCGCAGCGATGACGAGCCGGCTTATTCGCCGCTCGGCGAATGGGAGAGCGTAGGCGCCAAGGGCACGGTTCGCATCGAACGCTGCGGCGCCGCGCTGTGCGGCTATGCGTTGACCGAAGCCTCGAGCCGGGGCGAAAGCGTGCTCGTCAACATGAAGCCGAAAACGCACGATTCCTGGACCGGCAGCATCTACAGCCGTTCCAGCGGCAGCACCTATTATGGGACGATGACGCTGACGGCTTCCGGCAGGCTTCGCGTCGAAGCCTGCGCGCTCGGCCACTTCTGGTGCTCCGGCAACGACTGGACGCGCGTCGAGGAGCGGCAGCAGAAGGTGATCACGACATCACGGCAGTGGGGGGCAAGGTCGTAGCGTTTCTTCTACCCTCCCTTGGAGGGGGAGGGTGGCAGCTTGCCCCTGTCCAATTTGTAATCGTCCCGCACCGAACCTGCTTCTCGCTTGCACGCGACCGATGGCTGACGAGCATGCAAGGAGAGCCAACATGAAACGTCTCGGCCTCATCGCCGCGCTGCTGATCGGCAGCGTGATCCCAGCCCACGCCGACACCGACATCTGGAACAACATGCTGAAGCAGCAGCGCGGCGACGATGCGCTGCATGTCGACAGCGCGTTCTGCGACGCGCAACTCGGTGCGCCGCAGAACGGCACGGTGACCTCAGCGCAATACAAGCGCTGCATGCGCACGCGGGGCTGGCGCTTCAGTCATACGGTTCGCGAGAAGGACGACGGCTATCCCGATCCCGATAATCCCGGTCTGGTCTGTCACGACGTCAAGATCGGCGGCGTCACGGGATCGTCCTGCTCGAATTTCTGAGCACGGCAAAACGCACGGCGGCCGGATGATCCGGCGCCGCCGGGCAAGCCCGTGATGCGGTCGGTGATGTCTCTAGATCATGCCGAGCACGATGGCGCCGACAAAGGCCATGGCGAGGTACGCGGTGATAACGCTCAGTCTCCCGGCGAACGTCATAAGGTCGCTCCCGCTGTTGTCCCCCGTGCGAGCGGCGTCATGGTTAACAGAGAGTCTCTCTCCGAAAAAGTCAGCCTTGCTTCCGCTGCTACCGGGCGGCGCATGCGCGGGCGCGCCGGTATGGTTAAAGAACACTGAAATCAACACGTTGAAGAGTCTTTAAGTAAATTCACCGAACGTGCGTGCATGACGCGCGGAGTTCGTTTGTATCTCGTCGGCTCCATCGTCCTTGTTTCGCTTGCGGGTTGCGGACGCGGCTTTTTCCAGGCCGAACGCGAACCGTGGCGGGCCGAGGCCGAAGCCGCATGCCTGAAATCGGGCGCGGTGAAAGAGGGGCCGGATCTCGTCCGCATCGAGCCGATCTCGGGCCCCGGCATGTGCGGCGCCGAGTTCCCGTTGAAGGTCGCTGCCATCGGCGAAGCCTCGGGCAGCTATGGCTTTGCCGACGAGGAGCTGCGCCCGCCGGGGAATGTCGGCAGCCAGCCGCGATGGCCGGTGGCGCAGCCGCGATCGAACCCTCCGCAGAGCCAGAACTATCCCTCATCCTCCTATCCGCAGCGGTCGAACTATCCCGAGAGCGCGGTGCGCCAGCCCTCCGGCTATGGCAATTCGCCCGGCCCGATGTCGCTGAACGCGCCCGGCGTGGCACAGCAAGAGGACGAGATCGACCTGCCGCCCGAAGGCACCGATGCCGCGGGCGCGGCGCGCTACATGAATGCGCCGAGCTATCCGGCGCGGCCGGCGCCGTACTCGCAGGCGCCCGCGCAGCAACCTTTGCCGCGTCTTGGTCCGGCGCAGGGCAATCCCGTCATCGCCGTCGGCCCCGTCGCGATCAAGCCGACCGCGACGCTCGCCTGTCCGATCGTCTCCGAGCTCGATCGCTGGCTCGCCGACACCGTGCAGCCATCGGCGATGCGCTGGTTCGGTGCCCGCGTCGTCGAGATCAAGCAGATCTCTGCCTATTCTTGCCGCGGCATGAACGGCAACTCGCACGCCCACATTTCCGAGCACGCCTTCGGCAACGCGCTCGACATCGCCGCCTTCGTGCTCGCCGACGGCCGCCGCGTCACCGTGAAGGACGGCTGGCGCGGCATGCCGGAAGAGCAGGGGTTTTTGCGCGACGTGCAGTCGGGCGCGTGCGCGCATTTCACCACGGTGCTCGCGCCGGGCTCGAACGTCTATCACTACGATCATATCCATGTGGACCTGATGCGCCGCGCCAGCCGGCGCCTGATCTGCCAGCCCGCCGCCGTCTCCGGCGACGAGGTCGCCGGCCGCGCCCAGCAGCGCAACCCTTACGCCGGTCGGCGCGATCCCTACGTCACAGGCTCGCTCGGAACGCGCAAGAGCACGACGCGCAAGCAGGAAGAGGACGAGTACGCCGACGAGTAAGATGACCGCCGATATCGTCCGCTATCTCACCCACCCGCAGGTGCAAATCGATCCCACGGTGCCCGTGCCGCTATGGGGCCTCAGCCCGGTCGGTCTTGCGCGCACCGAAGCGCTGGCGAATGCGGGCTGGCTCGCGAGCACCACGCAGATCGTCTCGAGCGGCGAGCGCAAGGCGATCGAGACCGCGGAGATCATCGCAGGCCGCCTCGGACTCATGATCGAGATCCGCGAGGCCATGCATGAGAACGACCGTTCGGCGACCGGCTTCCTGAAACCGGCCGAGTTCGAGGAGGTCGCCGACCAGTTTTTCGCGCAGCCGCATCTCAGCGTCCGCGGTTGGGAGCGTGCCGTCGATGCGCAGGCGCGCATCGTGCGCGAGACCGAGGCGGTGCTATCCCGCAATCGCCCGGGCGACGTTCTCTTCGTCGGCCACGGTGCCGTCGGCACGCTGCTGTTCTGCCATTTTGCTGGGCATGCCATCGATCGCGTTCACGATCAGGCGGCCGGCGGCGGCAATTGCTTCGCATTCACCCGGGAGGGGCGCCGCGTCCTGCACGGGTGGCGCAAGATGGAAGAGATCGGGGCCTAGCTCCGGGGTGCCGGGCAGTCACTTCGAGGCCGGCTTCGACGGTGCGGGGACCAGCCCCATGCACCGCTGCACCTCGCCCGGAACGTTGTAGGTCCGCATGATATGGCGGCTGTCGCGCAAGCCGGTCGCCTCACGTTGCACCACGAGCATCCAGAGCGCCTGGCCGGCTTCCATCACCAGCTTGCGCCTCGCCGCTTGCATTGAGGCCGGCGCCTCCGCGTGCGCGGCGCCGAATTCGCGCAAGCGCGCAAGGCTCTGTTCGAGTGCACTGCCCATCCGGCCAAGCGCTGAGGCCTGTTCCTGGACGATCTCGTAATGGAGGATATCGACAGGCGGGCGAAGATCACGGGACATGGCGCTCAATATAGTGCCGCGGCAGCGGCCTGCGCAACGCGTGCCCCGCTGCTGCTACGTCGCCCGGTACGCCGCCAGAAACATCCGCGTCGCGCTGTCGACGACCTCGGTCATGCGCTCTTCCGACGGCGCGGGCGCGGCCTGGAAAACGAACGGCAGGAAGAGCGAGGCCTTGCACAGCTCCATGAACTGTGACGCGGCCAGATCGCAATCGTCGATCTTGAGATCGCCCGAGGCGACATGGATTTTGAGATATTCGGAGAGCCGGTTGATGGTCTTGTCCAGCACGCGCAGATAATAGCGGCGGCCGACGTCGGGCATGCGCTCGGCGATCGCCATCACGGTGCGGATCGCCGAACCGCCGCCGGGCCGGCACAGCAGATGGATATAGGCCTGGCCAAAATCCTTCAGCGTGGTCTCGGCGTCGCGCGCGGGATCGAAATTGAAAACGACCTGGCCGTGCTGGAGCGCCTCCTGCTCGAGGATGGCTTCGAACAGCGCGCATTTGTCGGCGAAGTAGACGTAGAGCGTGCCCTTGGAGACCTGCGCGGCGCGCGCGATCTCGCCCATGCTGGCGCCGTCGAAACCGAGATCCATGAACACCTTGCGGGCTCCGTCCAGGATCTGGCGGCGCTTGGAGCTGTCCTCCTCCTGGACGACGTGGAGATGTTCGCGGCCGGCTACAACCATTGGTTCAGCGTCTCGGAAGGTTTCTGGATCGGACCCGACCCATGAAACCCAAATAAAGGATTCGGGCCAGTAGGGTCCTGCCCGGGAATATTATCTATGTTGACCGAACCGTTCGGTCAATGATATTTGGAATGGGCGAGAGGGAACCGGCCGCAGGACGGCCGTCCCTGGTCGCCGCTTTTTTGTTGGGGAGGCCTTTATGGCCGTATCGAGAGACCAGGCTGCGCGCGTCCTTCGCCAGGAAGCGGTGGAGACGACGCCGGGGCATGCCGGCAGTGAAGCTGCGACCGAGAAATCCGTCGCCCTTGCCGAGCAGTTGCGCTCTCATGTGGCCGAGGAAACCAAGCGCCGCACCAATGAGGCGCCGGAGACGCCCGTGACCGACAAGCCGGCTGCACCCGCTGCCGCCGACGCGCCGAAGCCCGGCAAGCGCAAATTCGTCCTGATGGGTGTTGGCCTCGTGCTGGCGCTCGCGGCCGCGAGCTATGCCGGCTACTACACGCTGGTCGGCCGCTTCTACGTCTCCACCGACGACGCCTATGTCCGCGCCAACAACACCATGCTGGGCGCGCGCGTTGCCGGCCACATCTCTTCGATCCTCGCCGGCGACAACACGACCGTGCGCGCCGGCGACGTCGTCTTCCGCATCGATGACGGCGACTACAAGATCGCGGTCGATGCCGCCGCGACCAGGATCGCGACCCAGCAGGCCACCATCGATCGCATCGGCCGCCAGATTGCAGCGCTCGACAGCCAGGTTGCACAGGCCAAGGCGCAGCTCGTCTCGGCCGAGGCGGGCCTCAAGCGCGCCGATCTCGATTATGAGCGCCAGCAGGCGCTGAGCAGCAAGGGCTTTGCTTCGCGCGCCACGTTCGAAAGCTCGGAAGCCGGACGCGACCAGGGCGCCGCCGCGGTCAAGGCCGCCCAGGCCGCCTACGACGTCGCGGTCAGCAATGTCCACGTCACCAAGGCACAGCAGGCCGAAGCGCAGGCGCAGCTCGCCGAGCTCAAGACCTCGCTCGCCAAGGCCGAGCGCGACCTCGCCTTCACCGCGGTGCGCGCGCCGGTCGACGGCACGTTCTCGAACCGCCTGGTCAGCGCCGGCGACTTCGTCGCGGTCGGCCAGCGTCTCGGCAACATCGTGCCGCTCGACGACGTCTATATCGACGCCAATTTCAAGGAAACCCAGCTCAAGCGCATCCGTCCCGGCCAGCCGGTGACGATCAAGGTCGATGCCTACGGCATGCGCAAGTTCTCCGGAATCGTCGACAGCATCGCAGCGGGCTCCGGCTCGGTGTTCACGCTGCTGCCACCTGACAACGCCACCGGCAACTTCACCAAGATCGTGCAGCGCGTGCCGGTCCGCATCCGCGTGCCGAAGTCGGTGGCGAAGCAGAACCTGCTCCGCGCCGGCATGTCGGTGTATGCGACCGTCGATACCAACAAGGGCGCGGCCGACGCCGACAGCGAGATCGATCTCGACGATCCCACCGCGATCCACCCGCAGTAGCCACAAATCGAGCGCTGCGAGGTCAGACCATGGCCAACGCCACCACCGCTTCACCCGCCATGATGGCGGACCCCGCCTCGGAGCGCATCGCGCCGAAGCGGCTGTTCGCCTTCATCATCATGGTGTTCGGGATGTTCATGTCGATCCTGGACATCCAGATCGTCTCGGCGTCCCTCAGTGAAATCCAGGCAGGCCTGTCGGCAAGCTCCAGCGAGGTCGCCTGGGTCCAGACCGCCTATCTGATCGCCGAGGTGATCGCGATCCCGCTGTCGGGCTTTTTGTCGCGCGCTTTCGGCACGCGGCTGCTGTTCGCGATCTCGGCCGCGGGCTTCACGGCCTCGAGCCTGCTCTGCGGCTTCGCCACCACGATCGAGGAGATGATCCTCTGGCGTGCCCTTCAGGGCTTTTTGGGCGCCGGCATGATCCCGACCGTGTTCGCCTCGGCCTATACCGTATTCCCGCGCTCCAAATTCCACATCGTCGGTCCCATCATCGGGCTTGTTGCGACCCTGGCTCCCACGATCGGCCCGACGGTCGGCGGCTACATCACCGATCTGATGTCGTGGAACTGGCTGTTCTTCATCAACGTCGTGCCCGGCATCGGCATCACCCTGGGCGTGCTGGCGCTGGTCGATTTCGACGAGCCGCATTTCGAGCTGCTCGACCGCTTCGACTGGTGGGGCCTGCTCTTCATGGCCGGCTTCCTCGGCACGCTGGAATACGTGCTGGAGGAAGGTCCGCAACATGAGTGGATGCAGGACACGTCCGTTGCGATCTGCGCCTGGATCTGCGCGATCTCGGCGATCGCCTTCTTCTGGCGCGTCTTCACCGCGGCCGAACCGATCGTCAATTTGCGCACCTTCTCCAACCGCAATTTCGCGATCGGCTGCGTTCTGCAGTTCTGCATCGGCATCGGCCTCTACGGCCTGACCTACATCTATCCGCGCTATCTCGCCGAGGTGCGCGGCTACAGCGCGCTGATGATCGGCGAGACCATGTTCGTCTCCGGCATCACCATGTTCCTGGTCGCGCCGCTGGTCGGCCGTCTCATGGTGAAGGTCGACATGCGCTACATGATCGCGTTCGGTCTCGTCGTGTTCGCGATCGGCTCCTACCAGATGACATGGATCACGCGCGACTACGATTTCTACGAGCTGCTGGTGCCGCAGATCCTGCGCGGCATCGGCATGATGTTCGCGATGGTGCCGACCAACAACATCGCGCTCGGAACGCTGGCGCCCGACAGGGTGAAGAACGCCTCCGGCCTGTTCAACCTGATGCGCAATCTCGGCGGCGCGGTCGGCCTTGCCGTCATCAACACCGTGCTCAACAACCGCACCGATTTGCACATCACCCGCCTTCAGGAGCGGGTGACCTGGGGCAATGCGACTGCGACCGAAACCCTGACCATGTTCATGCAGAAATTCCAGGGGCTCGGCGATTCCACGCTGATGGCGATGAAGCAGCTCAGCCAGATCGTGCACCGCCAGGCCGTGGTGATGAGCTTTGGCGACGCCTTCTTCGTGCTGACGCTGTTCTATCTCGGCCTCAGCCTGCTGGTCACGCTGCTGAGCAAACCGGCCTCGATGACCGGTGGCGGCGACGCGCACTGAGGCAAGCGGCTTACGAGGTGTCATCGCCCGCGGAGGCGGGCGATCCAGCACTCCGCGGCGGAAGTTGTGTGAGCTAACTATCGCCGCAGAGTACTGGATGCCCCGGTCAAGCCGGGGCATGACAGCGGAGATTGAGGCGGCGGCGATGCCGGACCAAGGCGCTACGCACCAAATTGCAACACTCGTCCGTGAATTCGCGGAAGCCCCGTTGCAAACCGGAAACGATACATCTATAAAGCGCACCTCATTGAAGCGAACCGGGGAGGGATTTGCATGATTTCGTCGCATTCGCAGATCGTACGCCCGCGCTCGATGATCGCCTGGTTCGGTATGTACGCGGCCTGTTAGAGGCGCCTTCCGCCAGATTCGATCGGGTCACGAGTCCCGATCTCTCCACTTCCCAAGTCAAAATCAGCTGTGAGTGACGCCGGTCAGCCCTCCGTGGCGGACTTGCGTCCGTCGATGGAGCCGGCCTGCGCCGAAAGCGGCCGGATAATGTCATGACCTCTCTGTCAAAAAGGCCCGCGGCCATACGCGTGGTGTTGCCCTTCGTATTCCGGCACTGGCTGAAGCAGCCCGGACGCGGTCTGATCGTGGCCGGCGGCCTGCTGGGCGCAACCATCGCCGACCTGTTCATGCCGGTATTCTCCGGACATCTGGTCGATGCGCTGACGCGCGGCTCGTCCGATCCCGACGCGCGCCGCGCGGCGCTGGTTGCGTTCGGCGCCATCGTGGCGCTCGGTGCGGCGTCCGTGGTGCTGAGGTTGATCGGTCTCCAGGCGATCGTCCCGTTCACGCTCAAGATGATGTCGGATGTCGCCCAGGAGGCTTTCACGCGCGTGCAGCGCTTCTCGACCGACTGGCACGCCAACTCCTTTGCCGGCTCCACGGTGCGCAAGGTCACCCGCGGCATGTGGGCGCTCGACCTGCTCAACGACACCATCCTGATGGCGTTGGCGCCATCTCTGCTGGTGTTGATCGGCTCCATGGTCCTGATCGGCCTGCACTGGGCGTCGCTCGGCGCGGTGATCGCCGTGGGCGCGCTTTTCTACGTCGCCATCACCGTGCTGTTCTCGACGCGCTACATCGCGCCGGCCGCGCGCGTCTCCAACGCCTGGGACACCAAGGTCGGCGGCACGCTGGCGGACGCGCTGACCTGCAACGCCGTGGTGAAATCCTTCGGCGCCGAAGCGCGCGAGGATGCGCGGCTCGCCCGCGTCATCAACCGCTGGCGCGTGCGCGTGCGGCGGACCTGGTTTCGCTACAACTACACGGCCATGGCGCAGCTCTCGCTGCTGCTATGCCTGCGTGCGTCCGTGATCGGCGGCGCGGTGCTGCTGTGGATGTCCGGGCACGCCTCGCCCGGCGACGTCACCTATGTGCTGACGAGCTACTACGTCATCCACGCCTATCTGCGCGACGTCGGCATGCACATCAACAACCTCCAGCGCTCGGTCAACGACATGGACGAATTGGTGGCGATCCATGGCGAGCCGATCGGGATTGCCGATGCGGCCAGTGCGCGGCCGATCGCGATCGAGGCCGGCGAGATCGTGTTCGACGACGTCACGTTCCACTATGGCGGCCACCGCGCGCCACTGTATGACGGACTGTCGGTCACGATCCGCGCCGGCGAGCGCGTCGGCCTGGTCGGCCGCTCCGGCTCCGGCAAGACGACCTTCGTCAAGCTGGTGCAGCGGCTCTACGACGTCTCCGGTGGTCGCGTGCTGATCGACGGGCAGGACATCGCGCACGCTACGCAGCAATCGCTGCGCAGCCAGATCGCGATCGTGCAGCAGGAGCCGATCCTGTTCCACCGCACGCTTGCGGAGAACATCGCCTATGGCCGGCCCGGTGCCAGCCTGGAGGCCATCGAGCATGCGGCGCGGCTGGCGAATGCGCACGACTTCATCCTGCGCCTGCCGAAGGGCTACGGCACGCTGGTTGGCGAGCGCGGCGTGAAGCTGTCGGGCGGCGAGCGGCAGCGCGTGGCGCTGGCGCGCGCCTTCCTGGCGGATGCGCCGGTGCTGATCCTGGACGAGGCGACCTCGAGCCTCGATTCGGAATCGGAGGCGCTGATCCAGCAGGCGATGGAGCGGCTGATGAAGGGCCGGACCTCGATCGTGATCGCGCACCGCCTGTCGACGGTGCGCAGCCTCGATCGGATCCTGGTGTTCGACCGCGGCGAGATCGTCGAGCAAGGCACCCATGCCATGCTCGCGGGCAAGCCAGGGGGTATCTATCGCGGTCTGTTCGAGCGCCAGGTGGTGGAGCTCGGGCGCATCGCGGCGGCGGAATGAGGGGCGCGCGGCAGCGGGACGCAAGTCCCGCGGTCACGCCGTTAAGGATGGAATGAGATGAAGGACCTGACGCGCGGCTCCATCGTGAGCCACATCCTGAGCATGGCGCCTCCGATCGTGGTCGGCATGATCACGATCATGATCTGTCAGCTCGTCGATCTGTATTTCGTCTCGGGTCTCGGCGAGGCGGCGATCGCCGGCGTCGCGGCGGCCGGCAATGCGGGCTTTCTGGTCAATGCGCTGATGCAGGTGCTCGGCGTCGGCACGGTTGCGCTGATGGCGCACGCCGTGGGGCGGAAAGACCGCGACGACGCCAATCTGGTCTTCAACCAGTCGGTTGTCCTGTCGGTGCTGTTCGGGATCCTGACATTGGTCGCGGGCTTCGCGCTGTCGCGCCCTTACATGCGCGCGGTTGCAGCCGACGAAGCTACGGTCGAAGCCGGTACCGTTTATCTGCTCTGGTTCATGCCGGCGCTGGCGCTGCAATTCGCCACGCAAGTGATGGCGTCCGCATTGCGGGCGACCGGTATCGTGCGGCCGAGCATGCTGGTGCAGGCGCTTGCCGTGGTCATCAACATCGCGCTGGCGCCGGTGCTGATCACGGGCTGGGGCACCGGACATGCGCTCGGTGTCGCCGGTGCCGGCCTTGCCAGCTCGATCGCCGTCTTCGTCGGCGTGCTGATGCTGCTTGGCTATTTCCTCAAGCTGGAGCGCTACGTCGCGTTTCACCCCGAGCAATGGCGGCCGCAGCTGCGGCAGTGGAAGAGAATCCTCAATGTCGGCCTGCCCGCCGGCGGGGAATTTGCGATGATCTTCATCATCATGGCCGTGGGCTATTACGTGCTGAGCATTTTTGGCCCGGCGGCGCAGGCGGGGTTTGGCATCGGGACGCGTCTCCTCGGGCTGATCCAGATGCCGGCGCTCGCCATCGCCCTCGCAGCAGGGCCCATCGCCGGCCAGAATTTCGGCGCCGGCAATGGAGCACGTGTGCGGGAGACCTTTGTCAAGGCGTCGCTTATCGCGACCGCCGTGATGATTGTCTTCATGATCCTCGCGCAGTTCGCACCCGGTCTGTTGCTTGCCGGCTTCTCGAGGGATCAGGAGACGATGGGGGTTGCGTCGCTGTTCCTGCGCCTCGTCTCGCTCAACATGGTGGCGCAGGGGCTGATCTTTACCTGCTCCAGCATGTTTCAGGGGCTTGGCAACACCAAGCCGGTGTTGTGGACCTCGGCGACGCGGGTTCTCACCTATTCCCTGCCGTCGATCTGGCTCTCGACGTGGCCGGGCTTCCGGATGGAGCATGTCTGGTATTTGTCGATCGCGACGACCACGCTACAGGCCGCCCTGAGCGTGTGGCTGTTGCTCCGGGAGTTCAGAAAGCGCCTTGCGCTGCCGGCACAGGAGAAGATCGCGAAGCCGGCAAATCCCGAGCCGGTTGTGCCTCCCATGCGCGAGCCCGCGTAGCAGATCGAACGGACGCGCGCTTGTCGCCCACCCACGGCTCCGGCTAGTTTGCCGCGCCGTGGGTGGGCCGCGAATCTGCAAGGGACTGCAATGACCGAGGTGTTGAACGAGCAAGGACGAGCGTCCTGGCTCTCCGCGATCTGGGCGGCGCGCTACCGCACACCGGCCCGCTTCGTTGCGCTGGTCGCGTTGCTGCTGCCCTGGAGCACCACCGGCGTGACTTTTGCGCTCGTGCCGTGGCTGATCGCCTTTGCTTTCATCGACCTTCGCGAGCTCCCGCGCTCGCTGCTGCGCCCGATTTGCCTGCTGCCGATCGCGCTGTTCGTGCTGGCACTCGTCGGCACGCTCTGGTCGGTTGCGCCCTGGGCCGAGCGGCTGCACGCGCTCGGGCCGCCGGCAAAACTGCTGGTGATCCCGCTGCTGATCTACCAGTTCGAGCGCTGGCCCTACGGCAAATGGGTTTTTGCGGCGTTCCTGGTCTCCTGCGCGCTGCTCATGCTGTACTCCTTCACTGTCGCGATCGATCCCAGGCTCTCGCTAAAGCTCTATCTGTCGCGCGGGCCCTACCAGGTCGAGAGCGGGATTGCCGTGCGCAACTATATCGACCAGAGCCAGGAATTCGCGCTCTGTGCGATCGCGCTGGTCTACCCGATCGTGACGCTTGTCCAGCAGGGCCGCGGTCGGATCGCGGCGTTGTTCGCCGTATTGGCGCTCGGCTTCCTCGCCAACATGATGTTCGTCGTGGTCTCGCGCACGGCGCTGGTGACGCTGCCGGTCCTGCTCGTGGTGTTTGCACTGCTGCATCTGCGCTGGCGGGCGGCGCTCGTCGCCGGCGCTGCGACGGCGTTGATCGCCGTAGCGCTCTGGGCCGTCTCGCCGCATCTGCGCGCGACCGTCGGCAAGTTCCAGAGCGATTACGAAAGGAGCCTGGAGGCCGACAACAATTCGATCAGCGGTATGGGCTCGCGTCTCGAATACTGGCGGAAGTCCCTGAGGTTTATCGCCGACGCGCCGCTGATCGGCCACGGCACAGGCTCGATCCGCGGTCTGTTCGCCGGCGTGGCCGCCAATCCGCACGACGACCCGCTGCGCGGCGAGATCGTCAGCAACCCGCACAATCAGACCCTCAGTAATGCCGTGCAGTGGGGCGTCGTCGGCGTGCTGGTCCTCTACGCGCTGTGGATCGCGCACCTTCTGATGTTTCGCGGCGAGGGACTGGCCTGCTGGATCGGCATGTTGGTTGTGGTGCAGAACATGCTGTCCTCACTGCTCAACACGCATCTGTTCGATTTCACCTCGGGCTGGATCTACGTGCTCGGTGTCGGCGTCGCCGGCGGCATGGCGCTCGCCGCGAAGAGAGCATCGAGCTAGAGCGCGGCAATACTGTTCCAAACGAGGGTGAGGCCCGACAGGAACAACAGGCCGAGCACGACGTCGCCGAAATGCTTGTCGTTCAGCGCGTGATAGACGCGGGCGCCGGCCCACGCGCCGATCAGCGTGCCCGGAAAGGCGACCAGAGCGAGCCAGACCACCTTGAATTCGACGAGACCCGACGCCGTCTGCAACACCAGCGCGGTCGCGAGCACGGTGAAATTGAAGAGCTGGAAGATGCCGCGCCGCTCGTGCTTGTTCCAGCCGCGGATATTGGCCCAGAGGATCGGCAGCGGCCCGGACAATCCGGCGAGGCCGCCGAGAATGCCGCCGGCAAAGCCGATCGCGCCGTCGGCAATGCGGCCACCGAACGTCACGGCGAGGGGCCTCTTGTTGAGATAGAGAGCGGTCGAAAAGATCAGGATCAGCACGCCGACGCTCAGCTTGAACACTTTTGGATCGGCGGAGGCGATCAGCATGGTGCCGAGCGGCACGCCGATCAGCCCTCCGATCAGGAACGGCCAGACCAGCGACAGGTCAAAACTCTTCCACATCGACGGCAGCGTCGAGGTCTGCGCGATCACCGAGCAGATCAGCACCAGGGGCACCGCGAGCGAGGGCGGCAGGACGTAGAGCCAGATGCCGAGCGCCATCAGCGCGGTCCCGAAGCCGGCCAGTCCCGAGACGAAGCCGCCGGCCAGCGCGCCGAACAGCAGCAGCGCATAAGTGAGCGTTTCCAACAGATTGTCCTTGTCGCAATGGGCGATCCCGAACTGTTGATCGCCAACGCCCGCATAGCACGGCTGCGGCCGTGCAGGTCAATTCCAAAACCGCACGCAAGCGTGATCCCCAGCCGCGGGCATTCGCCAATGGCAGGCCTACATGACGACCATACTTCAATCCGGGGGCCTGCCCGACGCCATGATGCGCTCTCATTGGCCTTTCCCCGAACGAGATGATGGAGAACGACCATGACCCGCACGAAGATTGCCATTGCAGCCGCGCTGCTGTCTGCGGCGGCCCTGATGCCGACGATGGCGCAGGCGCAGTTCTCCGAACCCGCGGCCTATCAGGCCGCCCATCCCGACCGCGATGTGCTGAACGGCGGCCAGCTCACGCCTGCGGCGCGCGCGGCTCGTGGCGAGACAGTGGCACCGAGCGAGGCCTATGCGGCCTATCCGTCAGGTGTGACGCCGGTCGTCCGCCCGCGCCACCGCCGTCACCACCAATAAGAAGAGTCTAGACGATCTGCCTCGTGTCGGCCGGCCTGTGCAGCGCGCCGACCAGGATGCGCAGCGCTTCCGTCAGCTCCGATCGATTGCGCGCGGCGCCGAGCGAGACGCGCGCGGCATGCGGCGGTGTTCCGTCCACAGTGAAAGCATCGCCGGCGACGACTGCAAGTCCATTCCGCAACAGATGCGCGGCGACGTCGGGGCGGCCCTCCGGCAGCCGCAGCCAGAGATGATGGGCGGCGGGCTTGGCCAGGAACTGAATGCCTTTCAGCGCGCGCTGCGCAATCTGCTGGCGGCCGATCGCCTCGTTGCGGATGGCGGCGATGATGCGATCGGCGATGCCGTTCTCGATCCAATGCGTCACCAGCGCGACCATCAGCGGCGCCGGCATCTGCACGGTGGCCTGCAAGCCGGCACGCATGTCGCGCTGCGCGGCGTTGTCGGGCGCCACGAGATAGGCGAGGCGCAGCGCCGGCGCGATGCATTTCGACAGCGTGGTTGCGAGATAGGTCCGCTCCGGAATGAGGTTTGCGATCGGCGATGCCGAACGGTCGAGCAGCCCGTAGGCATCGTCCTCGATCAGCATCGTATCGGCATCGCTGATGATCTTGGCGATGGCGTTGCGCCGTTCGGCGGAAAGCGTCGCGGTGGTCGGATTGTGCAGCGTCGGAATGAGATAGACGGCCTTCGGCCTGTGCGCGCGACAGGCCTTCGCCAGCGCATCGGGCAGGATGCCGCCGTCATCCATGGCGACGCCGATGAGCTTGACGCCGAGCCGCGCCGCGGCCGCCTTGATGCCGGGGAAGGTGAGCGCTTCCGTCAGCACGACGTCGCCGGGCCGCGCGAGATGGGCGAGCAGGTTGAACAGGATCGTCTGCGTGCCGGGAAAGATCACGAGCCTGTCGGCGTGCGCGTGCGGAACGCGTGCACGCATCCAGCGCGCCGCGACCTCGCGCTCATGCGCGCTGCCGCCGGGCGGCTGGTAGTTGAGATGCGCCGTCAGGCCCGATTGTGCGCGGATGGCTTCCATCCCGGCAATGATCCGCTCGTCGAGTTGCGCTTCGAGCGGATGCGGCGGCACGTTCATCGAGAGGTCGATCGCGACCGGATGCGGCAGGTCGACTGCGCGGCGCGCGCTGGTCTCGGATACGAATGAGCCTTGTCCGACACGGGCTTCCATGATGCCGCCGCGCCGCGCCTCGGTGTAGGCGCGCGTCACCGTGGTGAGGTCGATGCCGAGGGCCTTGGCCAGCGCGCGCTGCGTCGGCAGCTGCTGGCCGCGCACCAGCCGGCCCGCGGCGATGTCGGCCTCCATGGCCTCGACGATGCGCTGGTAGCGCGGCCCGCTCAGCTCCGAGATTGTAGGGGTCCAATCCATGCAATTTAGGCCCATATCCTTTGAATGTATGGATACAAGATATTATTGTATGGATCAGCGAAAAGGAAGAGGTGCTGTCATGGCAACCGGTTCAGTCTCTCTCACGAAGGCGATGTGGCGCGGCTTTTTGGGCAAGTGCCCGAACTGCGGCGAAGGACACATGTTCGGCCGTTTCCTGAAAGTCGCGGACAGCTGCGACCATTGCGGCGAGGAGCTGTTTCACCAGCGCGCCGATGACTTCCCGGCCTATCTGGTGATGGTCGTGGTTGGTCACCTCGTCGTACCGGCGATCCTCGCGGTCGAGACGGCTTACGCGCCGGCGGTCTGGCTGCAACTGGCCGTGTGGCTGCCCGTGACGCTGTTCGCTTCGCTCGCGCTGCTGCAGCCGACCAAGGGCGCCATCGTCGGCCTGCAATGGCAGATCGGCATGCATGGTTTTGAAGCCGGCAAGCTGCGGCGCGAGGCGGTTGCGCCCGTCCTCGTGAAGGTGAACACGCGCGCGGCCTGAGGGCTGCAGCGTTTACATCGCGCGCGCGGCCGCTACACTCCATCGTAGAAACAAGAACGATGGAAACGCCGATGGCCGCACGCGCGAAGACTTTTCTGCTCTGTCATGGCGCATGGTCCGGCGGATGGGCCTGGAAGAAGATGCATCCGCTGATGGCGCAGGGCGGCCACCGCCTGGTGGCGCCGACCTACACCGGGCTCGGCGAACGCGCGCATCTCGCGAGTCCCGCGATCGATCTGGATACGCATATCCAGGACATCCTCAACGTCATCAAGTTCGAGGACCTCGACGACATCGTGCTGCTCGGCCACAGCTATGGCGGCATGGTCGCGACCGGTGTTGCCGACCGCGCGCGCGAGCGCGTGGCGCAGCTGATCTATCTCGACGCCTTCGTGCCGGGTGACGGCCAGTCGCTGTTCGATCTCAACGAGGGCGGGCGCGAGCCGATGCGCAAGGCGGCTGCCGCGGGCGACGGCTGCCGCATCCCGCCGAATCCGCCGCCGCCCGATACGCCGCAGGCCGATCTCGACTGGCTCAATGCGCGCCGCATCAACATGCCGATCAAATGTTTCGAGACGAGGCTCAAGCTCGAACACGGCGAGCCGGCGATCCCGCGCAGCTACATCTATTGCAAGCGCATTCCGCCGGGCGATGTGTTCGGGCAGTTCGCGAAGCGCACGAAGAACGAGGAGGGCTGGCGCTATTTCGAACTCGATGCCAGTCATGCGCCGAACGTGACAGCGCCCGAGGCTTTGATGGCGGTGTTGGAGAAGATTGTGGCCTAGTTCACCCTCGTCATTCCGGGCTCTCGCTTCGTCGCGCCTCGGAATGACAACGGTGAAAAATGGTGAGGGGTCCGATGCGGTCAGCATCGAACCCCTCGTTGCAAGATATCAGCCGGCCTGTAAGCCGGGTTCTGTAAGGCACCGTCCGCTTGCGCGAACGATACGTGACGGCCATTCCTCTGGGACCATGTTTGCACATGGCCTCGAGCAACCTACCCGGACGGCGGGCCTGACATCGCCCCGCGGCGTTATCGCTTGCGCGAACAGCCCGCTACGCCGTCCCTATTCGGTTTTGCTCCCGGTGGGGTTTACCATGCCGGCTCCGTTGCCGGAGCCGCGGTGCGCTCTTACCGCACCTTTTCACCCTTACCTGCCTACGCAGCTTGCGCTGCTACGGCACGGCAGGCCCGAGGGCTTGCCGCGCCAGAGCCCCGAAGGGGCGTCGGCGGGCGGTTCGTTCTCTGTGGCACTTTCCCTGGGGTTGCCCCCGCCGGACGTTATCCGGCACCGTATGTCAAGGGAGCCCGGACTTTCCTCCCCGGCGGCCTTTCGGCACCTGCCGGAGCGGCCGTCCGGCCGACTGACCGGCTACGCATGGGGCATTTGTGACGGTTCCGTCAAGCAGAGATCGCCGCGCAAGCCGGCTGCGAATAATTTATCCTGAACATGTCGTTGGGCGTGGGCCCAGTTCGACTGGATGCCGGCAATCCAGCCGAGCAACAGGAGTTAAGCGATGCAGTATTTGCTGCTGATCTACCGGAACGAAGCTCAACAGAGCAAGATGGACCCCGCAGATCACCAGAAGCTGTTGGCGGAGTATTCCGCCTACACCCAGTCCATCGTCCAGAGCGGCAACTTCAAGGCCGGCGACGGGCTCCAGCCGACCTCGACTGCGACCACCGTTCGCGTTCGCGACGGCAAGGTACTCGCGACCGATGGTCCGTTCGCCGAGACCCGCGAGCAACTCGGCGGCTATTATCTCGTCGAGGCGAGAGACCTCGACGCAGCGATCGCGATGGCCGCGCGGATTCCCGGAGCCAGGGACGGCTCGATCGAAGTCAGGCCCGTGATGATCTACAAATGATCTCGTCCCCTGATATCGAATAATTATCCCGAGGATGTCGTTTGATGTTGGCCCCGTTCGACTGGATGTCGGCAATCAGGCCGAACAACAGGAGTAAGCCATGCAGTACCTACTGCTGATCTACCGGAACGAAGCGAAAATGATCAACATGTCCCCCGCGGACCGTCAGGCGCTGTCGGCGGAGTACGGCACTTACACGCAGTCCATCGTCCAGAGCGGCCATTTCAAGGCCGGCGACGGGCTTCAGCCGACCACGACGGCGACCACCGTGCGCGTGCGCGAGGGCAAGACCCTGACGACCGACGGTCCCTTCGCGGAGACTCGCGAGCAGCTCGCCGGCTACTATCTGGTCGAGGCCAAGGATCTGGACACCGCCGTCGGACTGGCTGCTCGGATTCCCGAGGCCAAAGAGGGATCCATCGAAGTCAGGCCGGTCATGATCTACAAGTGATCTGTCCTGCCGACATCGCTCGGATTTTTCGCGACGAGGCGGGGCGGGTGCTTGCCACGCTGATCCGCCTCGTCGGCGATTTCGATCTCGCCGAGGACGCGCTCCAGGATGCCTTCGCGGTCGCGCTGGAGCGCTGGTCGGCGGGCGAGGTGCCCGATAATCCGCGCGCCTGGCTGGTCAATGTCGGTCGCAACAAGGCGATCGATCGCATCCGGCGGCAGGCCGTGTTCCGCGGCAAGCAGCGGGCGCTCGTGCATGAGCTCGAGTTCAACGCGCAGGCGCCCGACGAGCCGCCAGCAACGCTCGATGACGATATGCTGCGGCTGATCTTCACGTGCTGCCATCCAGCCTTCGCCATCGAGGTCCAGGTCGCGCTGACGCTGCGCACCGTCTGCGGGCTGTCCATGGCGCAGGTCGCGCGCGCCTTTCTCGTCGGCGAGGATGCGATGGCGCAGCGCCTCGTCCGCGCCAAGCAGAAGATCAGGCTCGCCGGCATTCCTTATGAAGTGCCCGAGCACGCCGCGCTTGCGCCGCGGCTCAACGGCGTGCTCGCCGTGATCTATCTCGTCTTCACCGAAGGCTATGTTGCGACCTCGGGCGCGGATTTGATGCGGCCCGATCTCGCGGTCGAAGCGATCAGGCTCGGCCGGTTGCTCGACCGGCTGATGCCGGATCGCGCCGGGATCAAAGGCCTGCTCGCCTTGATGTTACTGCACGATGCGCGCCGTGCCGGGCGCGAGACCACAGCCGGCGACGTCGTTCTGCTGGAAGAGCAGGATCGTTCGCTCTGGAATTGCGTGCAGATCGAGGAAGGTCTGCGTCTCGTGGACGACGCGCTCCGCGTGCCTGGCCGCCCGCAGCCCTATGCTGTGCAGGCCGCGATCGCCGCGCTGCATGCCCGTGCGCCGAGCTACGAGCAGACCGACTGGCCGCAGATCGCTGGCCTCTACGAAGTGCTCTTGCGCATCAATCCGTCGCCGGTGATCGAGCTTAACCACGCCGCCGCAGTCTCGATGGTCGACGGCCCGGCGCGCGCGCTCGATCTCGTCGACGCGATCACCGCGCGCGGCGGGCTTGGCGGCTACGAGCTGTTGCCCGCGGTGCGCGCGGATCTGTTGCGACGGCTTGGGCGCAAGGACGAGGCGCGTGAGGCGTATGTCGCCGCGACGGCGGCGACGCAGCTGGAGCCGCTACGGCGGCTCTATGCGCGACGGATGCGGGAGATGGAGTAGTCGCCGCACATTCCGTCATTGCGAGGAGCGTAGCGACGAAGCAATCCAGACTGTTTCCACGGAGGCAGTCTGGATTGCTTCGCTGCGCTCGCAATGACGGAGTGTGTGGCTTGCGCCGTTACTTCGCCGCGACCGCCGTTGCATCCGCCGGCAGGCTCGCGAGCAACGCCTGCAATGTTGACAGCGTCGAGTGATCCGCGACACCATCGAGCCGCGCGGGGCGGAAATGGCGCTGGAAGGCGGTGACGACTTCCATCGTCGCGGCGTCGTATTTGCCGGTCAGCGGCACGCCGTAGCCGTATCGGGCGAGCGCCTGCTGCAGGCTCAGCACCTCGTCGCTGATGGTGCCGAGCATCAGGCTCTCGCCGCGCACGACCGGCGCGGGCGTCACCCAGTGTCCGACGCCGGAATTGGCCAGCGAATGCCACGGAAATTTCTCGCCGGGATCCTTCTTGCGCGCCGGCGCGACGTCGGAATGGCCGAGCACCCGGTGCGCGGCGACGTTGCGGCGAAGCATGATGCCGCGGCACAACGTGATCACGGCGGCGATCTGGCGCGACGGATATTCCGGATAGCCCCAGTCATGGCCGCGATTGATGATCTCGATGCCGATCGAGCAGGAGTTGATGTCGTCCTCGCCGGCCCAGGACGAGACGCCCGCGTGCCAGGCGCGCTTGGCCTCGGGCACGCATTGCACGATGCGGCCGTCCTCCAGCACGACGTAATGCGCCGACACTTCGGTGCCCGCCGTGCACAGCCGCGCCAACGCGCCCTCGACGTCGGGCATGCCGGTGTAGTGCAGCAGGATCATATCCGGCTGCCGTCCCTTGTTGCGATCGCCATGGTTCGGCGAAGGGATGATGTCGGAGACGATCGAGGAATCCGGCTCGAACGTCCGCGTGTTCGCCGCGGCCTTGGGAACCGGGAGAACGCGTTGACGTTTCGAATCAGATCCAGACGGCGTGGAAGGACCGGACGACATAGACAGCTCAAGTCGGACAGAGAGTGGGCCAAGCCCTTCTCTTTACTATTCCTTTACCCTCCGCCGCGCGCAATCGCGCGGCGCGGTTAATGGATGCATTTTGGCGCATGTGTGTGGATGGAGCATCACCGACGCGTCACCTTTTCGACTTGTAACAAGCCGATCAACGCTTTCTTAACGCTAAGGGCCGTTACTGAGGATTGAAGAGCCGACCCGCGTCCGGAGGCGGCCAAAGCGTATTTTGGCTCGAAATCCCATGGCTGCCCGACAAATTCCACTGGGAACACTGGGTTTGCGGCCAGGGATGACCGGGCTCGGTAACCATGCTGGACGAGGGTTGGGTCGTGGAACCGCCGCGACGCGGAATTATTCGAGGCGTAATGGACTCGCTCGTCCCAGATCTCGCATGGACGCTCTGCGGGTGTGGCGCATGAGCTCGGTTCCGCACATCCCCGTTCTTGGCCGTGAGGCGGTCGATCATCTCGCGCCGCGCGCGGGCGGGATCTATATCGACGCCACCTTCGGCGCCGGCGGCTACAGCCGCGCCATCCTCGACGTGCCGGGAACCCGGCTGATTGCGATCGATCGCGACCGCACGGCGATCGCCGGCGGGGCTGAGCTCGTCGAACGCTCCGCGGGCCGGCTGACGCTGGTCGAGGACCGCTTCTCCAATCTCGCCGAGGTCTGTGCGGCGCAAGGCGTCGATGCCGTCGACGGCGTCGTGATGGATGTCGGGGTCTCCTCGATGCAGCTCGACCAGGCCGGTCGCGGCTTCTCCTTCCGTCTCGACGGTCCGCTCGACATGCGGATGGGGCAGGCGGGGCCGACGGCGGCCGACATCGTCGCGCGCGCCTCGGAAAGCGATCTCGCCGACATCATCTATCTCTTTGGTGAGGAGCGGCAGTCGCGCCGCATCGCCCGCGCCATCGTCGCCGACCGGCAGGAGACGCCGTTCACGACAACGCGCGCGCTCGCCGATCTCGTCGGCCGGGTCGTGCGCTCGAAACCCGGCGATATTCATCCGGCGACGCGAACGTTCCAGGCCCTGCGCATCTTCGTCAACGAAGAGCTCGAGGAACTCCAGACCGCGCTCGCTGCGGCCGAGCGCGTGCTCAGGCCGGACGGCCGCCTCGTGGTGGTCTCGTTCCATTCGCTGGAAGACCGCATCGTCAAAAATTTCCTCGCCGAGCGTTCGAAGACCGGCGGCGGCTCGCGGCATCTTCCGGAAGTCGCGCAAGTCCCGCCGAGCTTCCAGCTGCTGACGCGCCGGCCGGTGATCGCCGGCGAAGAGGAAGTCGCCCATAACCCACGCGCGCGTTCCGCAAAACTGCGTGCCGCCGAGCGCACGTCCGCGCCCGCGCACGACGACGGCGAGACCTCGTCCTGGCCAAAGCTCGCCGACGTGATGAGGGGTGGCTAGCGCATGCGCTTCATCCACCTCCTCGTCATCGGCGCGCTGATCTTCGCGGCGGCCTATGTCTACCGGATCAAGATGGACTCCACGGCGCGCACCGAAAAGGTGCTGCGGCTGCATGCGGAGATCCGCGAGCAGCGCGATGCAATCGCGGCGCTGCGCTCCGAATGGGCCAAGCTCGATGCGCCCTTGCGTCTGCAGGGCCTGTCCGACCGGCATCTGCCGCTCAAGCCGGTCAACGGCACGCAATATGACTCGCTGAAGAACCTGCCGGAGCGTCCGCCGCGGATGTTCAGGCCGGGCGAGCCGGATCCGATCGGGGCCATGCTCAACACCATCGAAGCCGCGAGCGATCCGGATACGGTGACGGGCTCCGTTCCTCAGCCCGAGGACAAGCAATGAGCGCTGTGACCCCGGCCAAGTCAACTCAAAAGCCGCCCGAGCCCTGGCGGCAGCGGCTGATCCGCAGTCTGCTCTACGGGCGCAATGTTGACCGCGCCGCGAAGGCGCGCGCGCGCGTTGGCCTCGCGATGATCGCCTTTACCTCGGTCTACGTCCTGATCGGCGGCCGGCTCGTGATGTTCGCGATCGGTGCCGACGCCCACAGCGCGCGCCGTGCTGCCGCGCAAGAGGTGGTCGCGACCGCGCGGCCCGACATCGTCGACCGCAACGGCGCGATCCTGGCGACCGACGTCAAGGCCGCGAGCCTGTTCGGCGAGCCGCGCCGCATCATCGACAAGGACGAGGCGATCGAGCTTCTGACTGCGACCGTGCCCGACCTCGACGAGGCCGAGGTGCGCGAGCGCCTGTCGGCGCGAAAGGGTTTTGTCTGGCTCAAGCGCGAGATCACGCCGAAGCAGCAGCAGGACATCCACAAGCTCGGCATTCCCGGCATCGGCTTCCTGCGCGAGAACAAGCGCGTCTATCCGACCGGCAACGAGGTCGCCCACCTCATCGGTCTCGTCAACATCGACAACCAGGGCATCGCCGGCATGGAGAAGTGGCTCGACAATCAAGGGCTCGCCGATCTCCACCGCGCAGGCTTTGCCACCGACCGGCTGCAAAAGCCGATCGAGCTGTCGGTCGATCTGCGCGTCGAGCACGCGCTGCGCGACGAGCTCTTGAAGGCCAAGGAGAAGTACCACACCAAGGCCGCCTCCGGCATCGTCTCGAATGTCAAGACCGGCGAGATCGTGGCGATGGTCTCGCTTCCGGATTTCGATCCCAACAATCCGAAGGAAGCGCACGACCCCGACCGCATCAACCGCCTGACCACGGGCGTCTACGAGATGGGCTCGACCTTCAAGGCGTTCACGCTGGCGATGGCGCTCGATTCCGGAAAGATCAATTTGAACTCGTCGTGGGATGCGCGCGGAAACCTGCACTACGGCAAGTTCACCATCCACGACAGTCATTCGCTCGGACGTTTCATCAACACCAAGGAAGTGTTCTATTACTCCTCCAACATCGGCGCTGCGCGGATCGCGCTCGGCCAGGGCGTCGAGGCGCACAAGGCGTTCCTTGCCAAGATGGGCCAGTTGACGCGGCTGCGCACCGAGCTGCCCGAGAGCGCGGCTCCGCTGGTGCCGCGCCGCTGGAGCGAGCTGAACACGGTCACCATCGCGTTCGGCCAGGGTCTGTCGGTGGCGCCGCTCCAGGCGGTGATGGGCATCAACGCGCTGATGAACGGTGGCTATTTGATTCCGCCGACCTTCATGAAGCGAAGCGAAGCTGAAGCGGCGGCGATGGCCAAGCGCGTGATCAAGCAAGAGACCAGCGACAAGATGCGGTATCTGATGCGGCTCAATGCGGAGGTCGGGTCGGCGAGACAGGCAGACGTCAAGGGCTATTATGTCGGCGGCAAGACCGGCACGTCCGAGAAAGTCATCAATGGCCGCTACGCCAAGAAGCGGGTGCTCAACTCCTTCACGGCGATCATGCCCTCCGACAATCCAAAATATCAGATCCTGATCATGCTGGACGAGCCGCAGGCGCTGCCCGAAACGCATGGTTTCATCACCTCGGGCTGGAACGCAGTGCCGACCGGCGGCAAGGTGATCGAGCGGATCGCGCCGCTTCTGGGCATCGAGCCACGGTTTGACCTGCCGCCGTCCGACCGCCTTATTCTTGCAGCATCCAGGACAACCCAGTAATCAACGGCGGTGGGCCGTCGCCGCTGCTGAGTCGGGGCTTTTCCGAAGATCCGGCTTTCCGGACGGCATGTCGACTGGAAGACCATGAAGCTGCGCGACCTCCTAGGTCAGGACGTTCCAGGCAATGATGCCGCAATCGAGCCCGCTGTCGCGGCGCTCGATGTGACCGGCGTTGCGCTCGACAGCCGTGTGGTCAAGTCAGGCGATCTCTTCTTCGCGCTCGCAGGCAGCAAGACTGACGGTGCGCGCTTCATCGATGCCGCGATTTCCGCAGGCGCGGTGGCGATCGTCGGCGACCATGCGCCAGCGGCCAGCAAGGTGCCGTTCGTCACGGTGGCTAATCCGCGCCGCGCGCTGGCGCTGGCCGCGGCTAAATTCTTCCCCGCACAGCCCGCGACCATCGCGGCGGTGACCGGCACCAGCGGCAAGACCTCGGTCGCCGCGTTCACGCGCCAGATCTGGGAGCGGCTGGGGCATGCCTCCGCCAGCATCGGCACCATCGGTCTCGTCTCGCCCAAGCGCACCGTCTACGGTTCGCTGACGACGCCGGATCCGATCGCGCTGCACCGGCAGCTCGATGAGATCGCGCGCGAAGGCGTGACGCATCTCGCCTTCGAGGCGTCCTCGCACGGGCTCGACCAGTACCGCCTCGACGGTGTCCGTGTCTCCGCCGGCGGCTTCACCAATCTCTCGCGCGACCACATGGATTACCATCCAACCGTCGCGCATTATCTCGCAGCAAAACTCCGCCTGTTCCGCGAACTGGTCCCGGCGGATGGGGCGGCGGTGATCTCCGCCGATCATGATTGCTCGGCGGAAGCAATCAATGCTGCCAGGTCGCACGGCCTGCGCGTGCTGGAGGTCGGCCGCAACGGCGACGGGGCAGGCGAGGGCATTCGTCTCGCCGGGGCCGAGGTCGAAGGTTTTTCGCAAGTCCTTGCCGTCGAACATCGCGGCAAGCGTTATGCGGTCCGGCTGCCGCTGGCCGGCGAATTCCAGATCGAGAACGCACTGGTGTCGGCCGGTCTGGCGATCGGCACCGGCAGCGATCCGGCCAACGTGTTCGCGAGCCTCGAACATCTCGAAGGCGCCAAGGGTCGGCTTGAGCGCGTCGGCGAGCGCAACGGTGCGCCGATCTTCGTCGACTACGCCCACAAGCCCGACGCGTTGGAGAAGGCGTTGCAGGCTTTGCGGCCTTACGCAAAACGCCGGCTGGTCGTCGTGTTCGGCGCGGGCGGCGATCGCGATGCCGGCAAGCGCCCGATCATGGGCGAGATCGCGGCCGAAAACGCCGACCGCGTCATCATCACCGACGACAATCCGCGCAGCGAGAAGCCGGAAGCCATTCGCGCCGAAATCCTCGCGACCGCAAAAGGTGCCCGCGAAATCGGCGACCGTGCCGCGGCGATCCGCACCGCGATCGAGGAGTTGGAAGACGGCGACGCGCTGCTCGTCGCCGGCAAGGGCCACGAGACCGGGCAGATCGTCGGCGGCGAGGTGCTGCCCTTCAGTGATCACGAGGCGGTCGCCGCCGCATTAGCGTCGAGGGATGCATGAGCGCGCCAATATGGACGGTTGCCGACGTGGCGCGTGCGCTGGGCGCTGCAGGATCGTTTCCGGACACGCCGATCGAGTTCGTCACGCAGGACAGCCGCCTGGTGAAGCCGGGCAGCCTGTTCGTCGCGCTCAGCGGCACGCCGAGCGGCGGCTTCATCTCGGCCTTCGCCAGCGCGCGTGACGGCTGGGAGTTCGCCGACAAGGCGGAAGCATCGGGCGCGGTCGCGATGATCGTGCCGCACGAGATCGCCGGCATCCGCGTTCCCCAGATCGTCGTCAAGGACACGCTGATCGACGGTCTCTGGGGCCTCGCACGCGCCGCACGCGCCCGTTTCAACGGACCGGTGATCGGGCTCACCGGCAGCGCGGGCAAGACCAGCACCAAGGAATTCCTCGCGGCCTACCCCGGCGCCTATGCCAGTCCGTCGAGCTTCAACAATTTCTGGGGTGTGCCGCTGACGCTGTGCAACGCGAGGCCCGACGCCAGCCTCTGGGTCGTCGAGATGGGCATGAACCAGACCGGCGAGATCGCGCGGCTCAGCGAGCTGACGCGGCCGACCGTCGCGCTCGTCGTCAACGTTCAGCCGGTGCATCTGGAAAAGCTCGGCTCGCTCGAAGCCATCAGGCGCGAGAAGGTGTCGATCGCGCTCGGCCTGCCCGAGGATGGCGTGCTGGTGCTGCCTGCCGGGATCAAGGCGCCGGACTGGAAGGGCAAGGTGGTACGGTTTGGCGAGAAAGCCGAGGTGCACGAGGTCGCGCACGCGCCGCATGGCGAGAGCTGGCAGGTCGTGGCTGCGCTCGGCAAGAAGGAGATCGCCTTCAGCCTGACGCCGGGCGCACCGCACCGCGTGCAGAATGCGCTTGCGGCGCTCGCTTCGATCCGCGCCGCGAACCTCGATGCGGCGACGCTCGCAATCAAGCTCGACCGGGTCGGCATCATGACCGGCCGCGGCGTCGAGCAGGCGATCGGCGGCGTCACCGTGATCGACGACAGTTTCAACGGCAATCCGGCCAGCGTGGCTGCTGCACTGCAAAGCCTCCAGGCGCGCAACGTGACCGGCGGCCGCCGCATTGCGGTGCTCGGCGACATGCTGGAACTGGGCGATGACGCACCAAGCTACCACACGGCCCTCGCCAAGCATCTCGACGGCATCGACGGCGTCTACTGCGTCGGTCCCTTGATGCGCCATCTCTACGACGTGTTGCCGGCGGGCAAGGGCCTTGGCTGGCACGACGACCCCGCCACGCTGAAGCCGGGCGAGGTCGCAAATCTGCTGAGGGCAGGCGATGTCGTGGTTGTCAAGGGCAGCAAGAAGATGTTCTGGGTCAACAAGTTTGTGCCGGGCCTAGTGGCCGCCTTGCAGGCAAAGGCGTAAACTGCTTGGAAGGCGCAGTTCCCGAATCCCACCCTTTGCGGCGCGAAGCCGTTCGTTTTCCCAGAGGTCGCCCGACCCCATGAAGAAGACCCGCGAATGCGCGTGAGGCAAGTCAAGGCCAACACCAGGGCCGCGTGCAAAGGCGCCATAGGACCGTCTGAATGTTTTACTGGCTGATCGAGCTCTCCAACACATTTCCCGGCTTCGGTGCCGTTCGCACCTTCCTGAACGTCTTCCGCTATATCACCTTCCGCACCGGCGGCGCCGTCGTCACCGGCGCGCTGTTCGTGTTCCTGTTCGGGCCCTGGATCATCGACCATCTGCGCATCCGTCAGGGCAAGGGCCAGCCGATCCGGACCGACGGCCCACAATCGCATCTCGCCAAGAAAGGCACGCCCACCATGGGCGGGCTGATGATCCTGTCCGGCCTCACGGTCGGCACCGTGCTGTGGGCCAATCCGCTCAACCCCTATGTCTGGATCGTGCTGGCGGTGACGCTCGGCTTCGGCTTCGTCGGCTTCTATGACGATTACCTCAAGGTGACCAAGCAGACCACGACGGGCTTCGGCAGCAAGCTGCGCCTGCTGATCGAGGCAGCCATCGCGCTGGTCGCCTGCTATGCGCTGGTGCGATTGAACCGCGATCCCGCGTCGACCGCGCTGACGATTCCCTTCCTCAAGGACACCGTGCTGCATTTCGGCTGGTTCTTCGTCGTGTTCGGCGCTTTCGTCATCGTCGGCGCCGGCAACGCGGTGAACCTCACCGACGGTCTCGACGGCCTCGCCATCGTTCCCGTGATGATCGCGACCGCGAGCTTTGCGATGATCGCCTATCTCGCCGGCAACGCGGTGTTCGCCGATTATCTCCAGATCAAATATGTCGCCGGAACCGGCGAGCTCGCGGTGCTCTGCGGCGCGTTGCTGGGCGCCGGTCTCGGGTTTCTCTGGTTCAACGCGCCGCCGGCCTCGATCTTCATGGGCGACACCGGCTCGCTCGCGCTCGGCGGCATGCTCGGCGCAATCGCGGTCGCGGTGAAGCACGAGATCGTGCTCGCGGTGATCGGCGGCCTGTTCGTGCTGGAAGCGGTTTCCGTTATCGTCCAGGTGGTGTCGTTCAAGCTCACCGGCAAACGCATCTTCCGGATGGCGCCGATCCATCACCATTTCGAGCAGCTCGGCTGGACTGAGCCGCAGATCGTGATCCGGTTCTGGATCATCTCGGTGATGCTGGCGCTCGCCGGTCTGTCGACGCTGAAGCTGCGGTGATCGATCGATGATCCCGGTCACATCCTTCGCCGGCAAGACGGTCGCGGTGTTCGGCCTCGGCGGCTCGGGGCTTGCGTCCTGTCACGCGCTGAAAGCGGGCGGCGCCGAGGTGATTGCCGCCGACGACAATGCCGAGAACGTCGCCAAGGCCGCGCAAGCGGGTTTCATCACCGCCGATTTGCGCAATGTCTCCTGGGCGAATTTCGCGGCGCTCGTGCTCGCGCCCGGCGTGCCGCTCACCCATCCCGTGCCGCACTGGAGCGTGCTGAAGGCGCGCGAGGCGGGCGTCGAGGTGATCGGCGACATCGAGCTGTTCTGCAGAGAGCGGCGGCGGCACGCGCCCAACGCGCCGTTCGTCGCGATCACCGGGACCAACGGCAAGTCGACCACGACCGCGCTGATTGCGCATCTGACAAAGGTCGCCGGCTACGACACCCAGATGGGCGGCAATATCGGCACCGCGATCCTGTCGCTGGAGCCGCCGCGCACGGGCCGCGTCCACGTCATCGAGATGTCGTCCTACCAGATCGACCTCACGCCCTCGCTCGATCCCTCCGTCGGCATCCTGCTCAATGTCAGCGAGGACCACATCGACCGTCACGGCACCCTCGCGCATTACGCTGCGGTCAAGGAGCGTCTCGTCGCCGGCGTGCAGGCCGGCGGCACCGCGATCGTCGGCGTCGACGATGGCTTCTGCCGCGACATCGCCGACCGGCTCGACCGCGCCGGCAAGAACGTGGTGCGGATCTCCGTCAAGAATCCGCTGGCCTCCGGCATCCATGTCGAGCACGGCACCATCGTGCGCACCGCGGGCGGCGCGCGGAGCGAGGTCGCAAAGCTCGGCGGCATCGGCTCGCTGCGCGGCCAGCACAACGCGCAGAACGCGGCCTGCGCCGCCGCCGCCGCGCTCGCGATGGGCATCAGCCTCGATGTGCTGCAGAACGGCCTGCGCAGCTTTCCCGGCCTCGCGCATCGCATGGAGCAGGTCGGCCGCCGCGGCAACGTGCTGTTCGTCAACGACTCCAAGGGCACCAACGCGGATGCGACTGCGCATGCGCTGTCGTCCTTTTCGGAAATCTTCTGGATCGCCGGCGGCAAGCCGAAGGCGGGCGGCATCACTGGCCTGACCGGCTACTTCCCGCGCATTCGCAAGGCCTATCTGATCGGCGAGGCCGCGCAGGAGTTTTCGGGAACGCTGGGCACGCAGGTCGCGCACGAGATCAGCCAGACGCTGGACATCGCCGTCGAGCACGCCGCGCGCGATGCGGAAGCCTCGGGCCTCGCGGATGCGGTGGTGCTGCTGTCACCCGCCTGTGCGTCCTTTGACCAGTACCGCAACTTCGAGATCCGCGGCACCAAGTTCCGCGAACTGGTACAGGCGCTGCCGGGTGTGAAGCCGGTGGTGTAGGGCGCGGCTACTCCTTGCTCCGCTGTCGTCGCCCGGCTTGACCGGGCGACCCAGTATCCCAGAGGCGGTGCTTGAGCCGGGAGGCCACGGCGTACTGGATGCCCCGGTCAAGCCGGGGCATGACGAGCATGTGAGGTCGGCGCTCGCTCCTATCTCCAAACATCCGCGTTTCCTTAACCCCCCGTAAACCAACCTCGGCGACCAATGGACCGACCTCTGTCCGAAAGCGGCCGCCCATGCTCTCCCGTGAAGAACGCACCCCCTTTTCCGAGTGGTGGTGGACCGTCGACAAGCCGCTGATGGGCGCCATCCTGGCGCTGATGCTCACGGGCGTGATCCTGTCGCTGGCGGCGAGCCCGCCGGTTGCGACCCGCATCGGGCTCGATCCCTTCCACTTCTTCAGCCGGCACGTGATGTTCCTGGCGCCCTCCTGCCTGGTGCTGCTCGGGGTGTCCTTCCTGACGCCGCGCGCGATCCGCCGCTCGGCCCTGATCATCTTCGCGGCCAGCATCATCCTGATCGTGCTGACGCTCGCGATTGGCCCCGAAGTGAAGGGCTCGCGGCGCTGGATCACGCTGCTCGGCGTCAACATCCAGGCCTCCGAAGTTGCAAAGCCGTCGTTCGTCGTCATCGCCGCCTGGCTGTTCGCGGAATCGACCAGGCGGCCGGAGATGCCGGCGACCTCGATGGCGCTGGTGCTGCTCTTGATGCTGGTCTCGCTGCTGGTGATGGAGCCCGACTTCGGTCAGACCATGCTGATCCTGATGGTGTGGGGCTCGCTGTTCTTCATCGCGGGCATGCGCATGATCTGGGTGTTCGGCCTGGCGGGCGCCGCCGCGGCCGGTCTGTTCAGCGCTTATCTGTTCGTCCCGCACGTCGCCGGCCGCATCAAGCGTTTCATGAATCCGGCTTCCGGCGACACCTTCCAGGTCGATACCGCCATGGAAGCCTTCTACAACGGCGGATGGTTCGGGCTCGGGCCGGGCGAGGGCATCGCCAAGCGCAGTCTGCCGGACAGTCACACCGACTTCGTGTTCGCGGTTGCCGCCGAGGAGTTCGGCATCATCCTGTGCCTTGCGATGCTGGCGCTGTTCGCCTTCGTCGTGATCCGCACGCTGTCGCGCGCTTACGCCAACGAGGACATGTTCTCGCGCTTTGCGGCGTCTGGGCTAGCGATCCTGTTCGGCGTGCAGGCCGCGATCAACATGTCGGTCAACCTCCAGCTCATCCCCGCCAAGGGCATGACGCTGCCGTTCATTTCCTACGGTGGCTCCTCGATCGTGTCGCTGGCTTATGGTGTCGGCATGATGCTGGCCCTGACGCGGCTGCGCCCGCGCACCGAAGTCGAGGCAAGCGGCCACGCCGAGGCGATGCGCAGCTACGCGTGACCACTCTCGTGTCCCGGACAAGCTCCGCGAAGCGGCGCGCAGAGCCGGGACCCAGAATGCCGCACCAATGGGCCCCGGTTCAGCAGCGCACCACGCCGCGAAGTGCAGCGTACTGCGCTACGCCCGGGGCACGAGCACGGCTCGCAATAGGCGCTTTTTCCCTGTAAATACCGCTACCATGGACACTTCCCCCCTGATTCTTCTCGCCGCGGGCGGCACCGGCGGCCATTTGTTTCCGGCCGAGGCGCTCGGTGTCGAGCTGATCCGGCGCGGCTTTCGCGTCCGCCTCGTCACGGACGAGCGGGCGCTGCGCTATAGCGGGCTGTTCAGCAAGGACATGATCGACGTCGTCTCGAGCGAGACCGCGCGTGGCCGCAATCCATTGCAGCTCGCCTATGCCGGCCTCACGCTCGCCGCCGGCACGCTGTCCGCCTACGGCCTGATCAGGCGATTGAAGCCCGTCGCCGTCGTCGGCTTCGGCGGCTATCCGACACTGCCGCCTCTGGTCGCCGCGAAGTTTGCGGGCGTGCCCAGCGTCATCCACGACGCCAATGCGGTGCTCGGCCGCGCCAACCGGTTCTTGGCGAGCCGCGTCCGCGCCATCGCGACGTCGCTGCCCGGCGTGCTCGACCGCGATCCGGCGCTGGCTGGCAAGACCACGACCGTGGGCACGCCGATGCGTCCGGCGATCCTCGCCGCAGCCGCCGTGCCCTATGTCGCGCCTGAAGCGAACGGACCGCTGCGCCTGCTCGTCGTCGGCGGCAGCCAGGGCGCGCGCATCATGGCCGACATCGTCCCGGGTGCGATCGAGCGGCTCGAGCCCGCACTGTGGAGCCGGCTCGTCCTCACCCAGCAGGTGCGCGACGAGGACATGGCGCGCGTGCGCGCGGTCTACGACAAGCTCAAGATCAATGCCGAGCTCGCGCCGTTCTTCACCGATCTGCCGGCGCGGCTCGCCTCCAACCATCTGGTGGTGTCGCGCTCCGGCGCCGGCACGGTCGCCGAACTCGCCGCGATCGGACGCCCCTCGATCCTGGTGCCGCTGCCCGGCTCGATCGACCAGGACCAGTTCGCCAATGCCGGTGTGCTGGCCAAGGTCGACGGCGCGGTCCGCGTTCCGCAGACCGAGTTTACCTCCGACCGGCTCGCCGCCGAGATCTCCGCCTTCGCCGCCGAGCCCGCGCGTCTTGCCTCCATGGCCGCAGCCGCGAAGGGGGCGGGGCGGCTCGATGCGGCCGAACGGTTGGCCGATCTGGTGGTCAAGGTCGCGGGAATCTGACGCGAAAAAGCCCTTGTCTTGGCCTTCCAAAGCGGGGCATCCAGTAACAACGGCGCGGCTGATTTGGCCGTGACCTTCGCCAGATGCCGCCTTTCCGGCGGCGAGGTCAGGGAACAGAGCATGAGACTGCCGCGCGAGATCGGACCCATCCACTTCGTCGGGATCGGCGGGATCGGCATGAGCGGCATCGCCGAGGTGCTGGTCAATCTCGGCTACGCCGTGCAGGGCTCGGACGCCTCCGACAATTACAATCTCGACCGTCTGCGCAAGGCGGGCGCGAAGGTCTCGGTCGGCCACAAGGCCGAGAATGTCGACGGCGCTGCGGTCGTCGTCGTGTCCACCGCGATCAAGCGCGACAATCCGGAATTGATGGCGGCGCGCGAACGCCGTATTCCCGTGGTGCGCCGCGCCGAGATGCTGGCCGAGCTGATGCGGCTGAAGAGCTGCGTCGCCATCGCCGGCACCCACGGCAAGACCACCACGACCACGATGGTCGCAACGCTGCTCGATGCCGGCGGCCTCGATCCCACCGTGATCAATGGCGGCATCATCAATGCCTATGGCTCGAATGCGCGCCTCGGCGCCGGCGAATGGATGGTGGTCGAAGCGGACGAGAGCGACGGCACGTTCCTAAAGCTGCCGACCGATGTCGCGATCGTCACCAATGTCGACCCCGAGCATCTCGATCACTTCAAGACCTTCGAGGCGGTGCAGGACGCGTTCCGGCATTTCGTCGAGAACCTGCCGTTCTACGGCTTCGCCGTGATGTGCATCGACCATCCCGTCGTGCAGAGCCTCGTCGGCAAGATCGAGGATCGCCGCATCATCACCTATGGCGAGAATCCGCAGGCCGATGTGCGGCTCGTCGATCTCACCCCGATGGGCGGTGGCTCCAAGTTCAAGGTCGCGTTCCGCGATCGCAAGACCGGCGCCGTGCACGAGATCGCCGATCTCATGCTGCCGATGCCGGGACGCCACAACGCCTCCAACGCGACGGCCGCGATTGCGGTCGCGCGCGAACTCGGCGTGTCGGACGACGCGATCCGCAAGGCGATCGCAGGCTTCGGCGGCGTCAAGCGCCGCTTCACCAAGACCGGCGAGTGGAACGGCGTCACGGTGATCGACGATTACGGTCATCACCCCGTCGAGATCGCGGCAGTGCTGAAGGCGGCGCGGGAATCCACCAACGGCAAGATCGTCGCCGTGGTGCAGCCGCATCGCTACACCCGCCTGCAATCGCTGTTCGAGGAATTCTGCACCTGCTTCAACGATGCGGATGCGGTGATCGTCGCCGATGTCTATGCCGCCGGCGAGGCGCCGATCGACGGCATCGACCGCGATCATTTCGTCGCCGGCCTGCGCGCCCATGGCCACCGCGAGGTGATCGGCCTGCCGGCAGCGCCGGAGCTCGCAGGTATCGTCAAGGGCCTGGCGAAGTCCGGCGATCTCGTCGTGTGTCTCGGTGCGGGCAACATCACGCAATGGGCGTATGCCTTGCCCGGCGAATTGAAGGCGCTGGGGTAGCGAGCGGATGTCAAGTCATCGTCGACCACCGCCCGTGTGGCCACCCCTCTCCCTAACCCTCCCCCGCAAGGGGGGAGGGAACCCATCCGCCGGTGCCTCCCTGACTCTCGCAAAGGATCAGAGCGCAGCTGTGACGCTGGATGAGGTGAGCACGCTGGTCAGGCTCCCTCCCCCCTTGCGGGGGAGGGTTGGGGAGAGGGGTAAGCCCCGGGCGCTGGCGGACAACGTCACACGGCGCAATCTCAATCCAGCTCGCATGTCGGTCAGCGCACCATGAGCTTCCCCGACATCACGCCCGATCTCAAAGCTGCGATGCCGGAGCTGCGTGGCCGGATGCTCGCCAACCAGTCGCTCGCCGAGCTCACCTGGTTTCGCGTCGGTGGTCCCGCGCAGGTGCTGTTCACGCCGGCGGATGAGGACGATCTCGCTTACTTCCTCGCGCATCTTGCGTCCGACATTCCCGTCTATGTCGTCGGCGTCGGCTCCAACCTGATCGTGCGCGACGGTGGCATTGCGGGCGTGGTGATTCGGCTGGCGCCGCGCGCCTTTGGCGAGGCGAGCGCGAGCGGCGATGTCGTCACCGCTGGAACTGCCGCGCTCGACAAGCGCGTGGCGGAAGTGGCGGCCTCCGCCAATATCGGCGGGCTCGAATTCTATTTCGGCATTCCCGGCACCATCGGCGGTGCGCTGCGCATGAATGCGGGCGCCAATGGCGGCGAGACCAAGGACGTCTTGATCGAGGCGACCGGCATTGCGAGGGACGGCAGCAAGCACGTGTTCTCGAACGCCGACATGAAGTTCGTCTACCGCAACAGCGGCGTCGACCCCTCCATCATCTTCACCTCCGCGCGCTTTCGCGGCGAGATCAGGGATACTGATGCGATCCGCGCGCGCATGGCGGAGGTGCAGAACCACCGCGAGACCGCGCAGCCGATCCGCGAAAAGACCGGCGGCTCGACCTTCAAGAACCCGCCCGGCCATTCCGCCTGGAAGCTGGTCGACGCCGCCGGCTGCCGTGGCCTGCGCGTCGGCGGCGCGCAGGTCTCGGAGATGCACTGCAATTTCCTGATCAACACGGGCGATGCCACCGCGCACGACATCGAGACGCTGGGCGAGACCGTGCGCGAACGGGTGAAGGCAAACTCCGGAATTGAGCTACATTGGGAAATCAAGCGGATTGGGGTTTCATGATTCCCGTCATTCCGGGATGCGCCGTCAGGCGCAGGCCCGGAATCCATAACCCCAGGCTGTGGTTATGGATTCCGGGCTCGCGACTTCGTCGCGCCCCGGAATGACGAAATGGAGAGATTGCGGACGATGAACATGCGCATCACCATCCTCTTCGGCGGCTCCAACCGGGAGCGTCTGGTTTCGGTCGCCTCAGCCCAGGCGCTACATCAGGCGCTGCCCGAGGCCGATCTCTGGTGGTGGGACGTCGAGGACAAGGTGCATGTCGTGCAGTCGAAGCAACTGCTCGAACACGCCCGTCCGTTCGAGGACGAGTTCAAGCCCGGCACATCGGGCATTCCGCTGGGGCAGGCGCTCGACCAGGCCAAGGCGGAGGGCCGCGTGCTGGTGCTCGGCCTGCATGGCGGGCGCGCCGAGAACGGCGAATTGCAGGTGATGTGCGAGGCGCGCGGCGTGCCTTTCACCGGATCGGGCTCGGCCTCCTCGCATCTCGCCTTCGACAAGATCGCGGCCAAGCATTTCGCCGCGCTCGGCGGCGTGACGCCGCCGGCCAACGTTGCGCTGGACAAGATCGACGAGGCCTTCGCCGAATACGGCCGGCTGATCGCAAAGCCGGCGCGCGACGGCTCGAGCTATGGCCTGATCTTCGTCAACGCCAGGCAGGATCTCGTCGCCGTCCGCAATGCGGCGAAGCACGAAGACTATGTGATCGAGCCCTACATCGCCGGCGTCGAGGCGACCTGCGGCGTGCTGGAGCGCCCCGACGGCTCGATCATCTCGCTGCCGCCGATCGAGATCATCCCGGGCGAGGGCAGTTTCGATTACGCCGCAAAATATCTGCTGAAGTCGACCCAGGAGATCTGCCCCGGCCGTTTTGCGCCCGAGATCACCGCTGCGCTGAAGGAGCAGGCGATGCTGGCGCATCGCGCCATGTCCTGCACCGGCTATTCCCGCTCGGACTTCATCGTCTCCGACAGGGGCCTGATCTATCTCGAGACCAACACGCTGCCCGGATTGACCAAGTCCTCGCTCTACCCAAAGGCGCTGAAAGCCGAAGGCATCGCGTTCGTCGACTTCCTGCGCGGCCTGGTCGAGCTCGCCGGGCGGGGCGTCAGAAAATAATTAGGACTGGTTAACGGCCGAACGGCCGAAATGCCCGGTTTTGGAACCCAAAACCGGTAAAATGCCGGACATCGCGGCATAAATGCCTCACATGCCTGGGCAAAACGCATCCCGCGTTAACGAAGTTTACCTTTTGTTTACCAGGACGTCCGAAGGTTAACGCTGGCGGCGCATATGACGCTTTGGCTGCCGGCGCGTGGGCTGTTGCGGGTGATGTCACCTCCAGCGAACGCTTTGAAGGGGAGAGGTTTTCTTCTTCTGAAGACCAGCACCCGGCCCGGCAAGTCCGAGACGTCATGTTCGCCAGGACCCGCGCGATGTCGCGGGCTAACTGTTGACGAGCTCGTGCAATGGATGGTGCAGGAAGCCTCACCCGGTCGTTTCTGAGATCGCTGAGGCCCCAAGCTGACCTGAAGGCGGCCGCTATCGGAGCGGTCGTGCTTCTGCGCGAGTGGGTGCAGGACAAGCGCGACCAGAAGCGCGCTGCCGCCCAGAACAAGATCAGGTCCAAGACCAAAGCCAAGCCCGTCGTCGAGCGCGAGCCGCCGCCGCGCATGGTCGCGCTGGTCGAGCGCTATGCGCCGCGCCGGGTCGGGATCACCATGACCGTTCTGCTGCTGGTCGGAAGCTGCGGCTTCGGCATCGTCAGGGGCGGCCACCTCCAGGATTTCATCGCCGCGGTCAGCGACACCCGCAACGCGCTGGCCAATTCTGCGGGCTTCCGCATCACCTCTGTCGTGATCAACGGCCGCAAGCAGCTCAGCCAGGACGAGATCCTCGCGGTCGGCGGGGTCAGCGGCCGCTCCTCGCTGCTGTTCCTCGACGCCGACGTCGTGCGCGACAAGCTCAAGGCCAATCCCTGGATTGCGGATGCGACCGTGCTGAAGCTCTATCCGGGCCGGCTCATGATCGACATCACCGAGCGCCAGGCCTTCGCGCTGTGGCAGGAGGCCGGCCGGCTCTCCGTCATCGCCGATGATGGTGCGGTGCTCGAGCCTTACGTCTCGCGCCGGTTCCTGTCGCTGCCGCTCGTGGTCGGCAAGGGCGCCGACACCCAGGCGCGCGATTTCCTGGCGCTGCTGGCGCGCTATCCGCAGATCAATTCGGTGACCAAGGCCGCGATCTATGTCGGCGAGCGGCGCTGGAACCTGAGGCTCAAGGATGGCCTCGACATCCGTCTGCCCGAGCAGGACGTCGGCAACGCCCTCGCTATGCTGTCCAGGCTCGACAAGGAGGACAAGCTGTTCTCCCGCGACATCGTCGCCGTCGACATGCGCCTGCCCGATCGTCTGGTGGTGCAGCTGTCCGACGACGCCGCCAAGGCGCGCGAGGACCTGTTCAAGGACAAGAAGAAAAAGAAGGCCGGGGACGCCGCATGACCGGTCTTGATCGCACCCAGACCCCGAAGACGCGCCCGATGCCGCACAAGCGCGGCGGCATCGTCGCCTGCCTCGATATCGGCACCAGCAAGATCGCCTGCATGATTGCGCGGCTGAGGCCGTCGGCGCCGAGCGAAGCCCTGCGCGACCGTACCCACGCGGTGGAGCTGATCGGTTACAGCCAGATCCAGTCGCGCGGCATGAAGGCCGGCGCGGTGATCGATCTTGCCGAATGCGAGCAGGCGGTACGCCAGGCCGTCGGGCTGGCGGAGAAGATGGCCAAGGTGCGGGTCGAGTCCGTGCTGCTGTCGGTCTCCGGCGGCCGGCTCTCCGGCCAGCTGGTCGAAGCTGCGGCCGACATCCGCGGCGGCGCCGTGACGCCGGCCGATGTCAGCCGCGTCACCTCGACCGGCATGCGCCACGCCACCGGCGAGGGCCGCACCGTGCTGCACGCGCTGCCGGTCGGCTACACGCTCGACGGCGTCAAGGGCATCCGCGATCCGCGCGGCATGGTCGCGCATCAGTTCGGCGTCGACATGAACGTCGTCACCTGCGAGGCCACCGTTGCCCGTAACCTGATGCTGGCGGTGGAGCGCTGCCACATCAATGTCGAAGCCATGGCGGCGAGCCCGTATGTGGCCGGCCTGTCGGTGCTGACCGACGACGAGGCCGATCTCGGTGCGGCCGTCGTCGAGATGGGCGCGGGCACCACCACTATCGCGGTCTATTCCGGCGGCCGCTTCGTGCATGCGGCGGGCTTTGCGGTCGGCGGGCAACACATCACGATGGATCTCGCGCGCGGACTCTCCGCGACCATTGCCGATGCCGAGCGAATCAAGACGTTATATGGGACCGTCATCACCGGTGGATCGGACTCGCGTGAGCTGATGTCTGTACCGACAGCCGGTGACGAGCAGGATCTGCCGCAGATCGTCTCCCGCGCGACCATCGCCAACATCGTCAAGCACCGTGCCGAGGAAGTCTTCGAAATGGTTCGGGACAAGCTGAAGGATTCGCCCTTCGCCTCAGAGCCCAACGGACGCGTCGTGCTCTCCGGCGGCGCCTCGCAGCTCACCGGCCTCGTCGAACTCGGCACGCAGATTCTCGGCCGGCCCGTGCGGGTCGGACGTCCGCTCGGTTTCGGCCGGCTGCCCAACGAGGCGAAGAACGCCGCGTTTGCGGTGCCGGCCGGGCTCCTCGTCTACCCGCAATATGTTCATCACGAGCATGTCGAACCGCGGCATACGCGGCAGCAGGTCAAGACAGGGACGGGCGGTTATTTTGGAAAGGTCGGACGATGGCTACGCGAGGGCTTCTGATGAACCGGTTCCGCAACCTTCGCATTTCACCAACTCCCGCGGCCGCCGGCCGGGGCGAACCCACGCGCGCGTGATCGAGAGGCAAACATGACCATCAGCATCAATGTTCCTGATATTCACGAATTGAAGCCCCGGATCACCGTGTTCGGCGTCGGTGGCGCCGGTGGCAACGCCGTCAACAACATGATCACGGCGGGCCTCCAGGGCGTCGACTTCGTGGTCGCCAACACCGACGCGCAGGCGCTGACGATGTCGAAGGCGCAGCGCATCGTGCAGATGGGCACCGCGGTCACGCAAGGCCTCGGCGCGGGTTCGCAGCCGAACGTCGGCGCGGCGGCGGCGGAAGAGGTGATCGACGAACTGCGCGACCATCTCTCGGGCGCCAACATGGTGTTCGTCACCGCCGGCATGGGCGGCGGCACCGGCACCGGTGCTGCTCCCGTCATCGCCAAGACCGCGCGCGACATGGGCATCCTCACCGTCGGCGTCGTGACCAAGCCGTTCCACTTCGAGGGCGGCCGCCGCATGCGCACCGCCGAGGCCGGCATCAACGAGCTGCACAAGGTCGTCGACACGCTCCTGATCATCCCGAACCAGAACCTGTTCCGGGTCGCCAACGAGAAGACCACCTTCGCCGACGCCTTCGCGATGGCCGACCAGGTGCTCTATTCCGGCGTTGCCTGCATCACCGACCTGATGGTCAAGGAAGGTCTGATCAACCTCGACTTCGCCGACGTTCGCGCCGTCATGCGCGAGATGGGCAAGGCGATGATGGGTACGGGCGAAGCTTCCGGTGACAAGCGCGCGTTGACCGCCGCTGAAGCCGCGATCGCCAACCCGCTGATCGACGATAGCTCGATGAAGGGCGCCAAGGGCCTCCTCATTTCGATCACCGGCGGCAAGGACCTCACCTTGTTCGAGGTTGACGAAGCCGCGACCCGCATCCGCGAGGAAGTCGATCAGGACGCCAACATCATCGTCGGCGCGACCTTCGACGAAGCGCTCGACGGCCTGATCCGCGTCTCGGTCGTCGCCACCGGCATCGAGCAGGCAACGATCGCCCGCAACACCCAGGCCACCAGCGCCCCGGTCGCGAACGCGGCGCCGCAGCAGATTCAACAGGTGCAGCAGGCTCCCGCTGCTCCGGCCGCCGCTGCCGAGAGCCGTCTCGCCGATCTGACCGCGCGTCTGCGCGCCGACAATCAGCGCATGGCCGAGCGCGCCCAGAAGCTGGAAGCCCAGATCCCGGCCGCCGCCCCGACCGCGCCGCGTCCGAATGTCGAGCGCGCCGCGCTTGCCGCCATCGCGGCTGCCGTTGCCGAGGTCCCGCAGGCGCCCGCGCCGATGCAGACCTATGGCGACGTCACGGTACGCCCGATCGCGCAGAAGCCGACGCTGTTTCCGGAGCCTGACATGGCCCCGGTCGCGATGCAGGAGCCGATGACGCCGGAAACTTTCATCCCGCCGCAGGCCGAGCGTGGGCCGGTCCGTGCACCGCGGATGCCGCGTATCGACGAACTGCCGATGCCGGCCCAGGCCGAGCTTCGCCAAGCCCGCGGCGAGGTTGAAGAAGAGACCCCGCAGAAGACCCGCCTGTCGCTGCTCCAGCGCCTCGCCAATGTCGGCCTCGGCCGCCGCGACGAGGAGAGTGAGGCGCCGGTCGCAGCCCGCACCGCCGGTCCCGCGATGCCGCCGCTGCCCGATCGCCGGCCCCAGAAGAGCGTGGCGCAGCAGATCGCGGCGAGCGAGCCGGTATCGGAGTATGCCCGCCGTCCTGCGCCTCAGGGCCTGGACATGCATGGCCGCCCGGCGCCTGTTGCGCCGGCGCCACAGGGTGACGACCATCTTGATATCCCGGCCTTCCTGAGGCGTCAGGCGACCTGAGGATTGTTACAATAAGGCTGACGAAAAAAGGTCCCGGCGGGAAGCTTGCCGGGACCTTTCCTTTGGTCCCGTGCATGTCCGGATTGCGGCATCAAACAACTGATTTTAAATCATTAATTACGCATTTGGTGGTTCAGTAAAACTGCCGATAACGGTCCCAAACTCCGGCGCAATTTGGTTAAGCCTTGGCGCGAATACGGCAGGTTTGGGGTAACAATCGGTAAAAAAGCGTGAGTTGGCGCTGTTTGAGGCTGTGACTATGGTTTGCCGTGACTTGGGGATACGGAGATTCGCAACCGTCGGCACTGGCCGGCCAAGCGGGCCTAGTATAAGTCGCAGTGGGTCGTAGTGGGGCGGATTCCTGATGAAATTTAGCCGGCAAACAACGCTTCGTGCGCAAGCCACCGTGGCCGGCGTTGGCGTTCATTCCGGGCTTCCCGTCACTCTCACGCTGGGGCCTGCGCCCGTCGATGCGGGGTTTGTTTTTGTCCGCACCGGCCTCGAGGGAAGTGACCGTGAGATTCAGGCGACCGCCGACCAGGTGATCGCGACCGACTTCGCCACCGTCCTCGGCGATCGTGACGGCCCGTTGGTTTCGACCGCCGAGCACGTGCTCGCTGCGCTGCGGGGCATGGGCGTCGACAACGCCACCATCGAGATCGACGGACCGGAAGTGCCGATCATGGACGGCAGCGCCGCGGCCTTCATTGCCGCGATCGACCAGGCCGGCATCGTCAGCCAGCCGGCACAGCGCCGCTTCATTCAGATCTTGAAGCCGATCTCGGCCAAGGTCGGTGACTCCTTCGGCGAGATCCGGCCCCACGCCAACGGATTCCGCGTTGATATCGAGATCGACTTCACCAATCCCGTCATCGGCCAGCAGAGCTACGGCTTCGACCTGAGCCCGGAGCGCTTCCGCCGCGAAGTCGGCCGTGCCCGGACTTTCGGCCTGATGTGCGACGTCGCCCGGCTCTGGAGCGCGGGTTACGCACTCGGCGCTTCCTTCGACAATACCGTCGTGTTCGACGACGAGCGGCTGCTCAACACCGAGGGCCTGCGCTACGCCGACGAATGCGCCCGCCACAAGGTGCTGGACGTGATCGGCGATCTCGCGCTGGCCGGCCTGCCGCTGCTTGGCGCCTACCGCTCGGTGCGTGGCGGTCACAAGCTCAACCACGCTGTCCTGACCGCGCTGCTCGCCGACCGTACCGCCTGGCGGGTGGTCGAGGGCGAGGCGGTCCGCCGCACCACGCGTCCCGTGGGCGAAGTCGGTCGCGGCATCGTCGGCGGCCGGATCGCCGCGGCCTACGGGCCGGACGTGTCCTGAAGGGACCTGTCGCCACTGGCGTTCTGTTGCCGCCTGCGTTTGGCGGCAGCTTTCCCCGGGAAACTCCTGGTAACGATGATCGGCTAGGATTGCGGCGCGTTCGCCTTAATCCGGGCGAAATGCCTGCCTATCCGGTTGGTTCGAGATCGTTTTTCGGTTACACGGCGTGGTCGCATGGCAGGCACCACGGCTACATTTCGCGCCCATGACGGGGTTCATGGGCTGGCGGACACCGCATCACAGGGCGTCAGGGCTTAAATTCATGTCGGCACAGCGTATGACGCGCGGATATCTCTCGGTCTCGCCTGGAGTCCGCGGGCTGCTTCAAGCCGCCACCTTCGTGGTGCTCGCGCTGCCGCTGGCCGGCTGCGGCACCGGCGCGCTCTGGGACAAGTTCACCGCCAAGGACGACACCTTCACCGAGGAGCCCGCCGACAAGATCTATAATGAGGGCCTGTACCTCATGAACGAGAAGAAGGACATGAAGGGGGCGAACAAGAAGTTCGAAGAGGTCGACCGCCAGCATCCTTATTCCGACTGGGCCCGCAAATCGCTGTTGATGTCGGCCTATGCCTCCTACCAGGGCGGCGACTATGACGGCTGCATCGGCGCCGCGACCCGCTACGTCACGCTGCATCCCGGCAGCCCGGACGCGGCCTATGCGCAATACCTGATCGCCGCCTCCCATTACGATCAGATCCCGGACATCAGCCGCGACCAGGCCCGCACCGAGAAGGCGATCGCCGCGCTGGAAGAGGTGAACCGCAAATATCCGAACTCGGAATATGCGACCTCGGCCAAGGCCAAGATCGAGGGTGCGCGCGACCAGCTCGCCGGCAAGGAAATGAATGTCGGCCGCTATTACATGCAGAAGCGCGACTACACGGCGGCGATCAACCGCTACAAGGCCGTCGTCACGCAGTACCAGACCACCCGCCATGTCGAGGAGGCTCTGTTCCGGCTCACCGAGGCCTATATGACGATCGGCATCGTCGCCGAGGCGCAGACCGCAGCTGCGGTGCTTGGCCACAATTTTCCTGACAGCCGCTGGTACAAGGACGCCTATAATCTTGTAAAATCCGGGGGTCTCGAGCCGAGCGAGAATCAGGGTTCCTGGATGAGCAGGGCCTTCAAGAAGATAGGCCTATAGTCTCGGCTAGGAAATTTGATTCCATGCTGGCGCGTCTGTCGATCCGTGACATCGTCCTGATCGAGCGGCTCGATATCGAATTCGCCACCGGACTTGCGGTTTTGACCGGTGAGACCGGTGCGGGCAAATCCATCCTGCTCGATGCCTTTGCACTGGCGCTCGGCGGCCGCGGCGACGCCGGGCTCGTGCGCCATGGCGCGGAGCAGGGGCAGGTCACCGCCGTCTTCGATATCCCCAAAAATCACCCCGCGACGAGGATTCTGGCCGAGAACGGCCTGGATGATACCGGCGAGATGATTCTCCGCCGGGTGCAGCTCGCCGACGGCCGCACCCGCGCCTTCATCAACGACCAGTCGATCAGCGTGCAGACGCTGAAGGCGGTCGGTGGCGCCCTGGTCGAGATCCACGGCCAGCATGACGAGCGCGCGCTGGTCGATGCCGCCACCCACCGCCGCCTGCTCGACGCCTTTGCCGGGCTCGAAAAGGACGTCACCGCGGTCGAAGCGCTCTGGGACGCGCGCCGCACGGCCAGCGCCGCGCTGGAAGAGCACCGCACCGCCATGGAGCGCGCCGCGCGCGAGGCGGACTATCTGCGCCACGCCTCCGACGAGTTGAAGCAGCTCGCGCCCAAGGAAGGCGAGGAGACCTCGCTCGCCGGTCGCCGCACCACCATGATGCAGGGCGAGAAGATCGCCTCCGATTTGCGCGAGGCGCAGGAAGCCGTCGGCGGCAATCATTCGCCGGTCGCCTCGCTGTCGGCCGCGGTGCGCCGGCTGGAGCGGCGCGGTGTCAACTCGCCGGCGCTGGTCGAGCCCGCCGTGAAGGCGATCGACGTCGCGATCAACGCGCTGGAGGAAGCCGACCAGCATCTCCTGGCCGCGCTCGCCGCGACCGACTTCGATCCGGGCGAGCTCGAGCGCATCGAGGAGCGGCTGTTCGCGCTGCGCGCCGCCTCGCGTAAATATTCGACGCCGGTCGATGGCCTCGCCGCGCTTGCCGCCAAATATGCTGCCGACGTCGTCCTGATCGATGCCGGTGCTTCGCGGTTGAAGAAGCTGGAGCAGGCGGCGATCGAGGCTGACGCGCGCTATGCCGCTGCCGCCAAGAAACTGTCGATGGCGCGGCAGAAGTCGGCGGACAAGCTCAACAAGGCGGTCAACGCCGAGCTCGCGCCGCTCAAGCTCGAACGCGCCAAGTTCATGACGCAAGTCGAGACCGATGAGGCCGCGCCGGGCCCGCAAGGTTTCGACCGCGTCGAGTTCTGGGTGCAGACCAATCCCGGCACCAAGCCGGGTCCGATGATGAAGGTCGCTTCCGGCGGCGAGCTCTCGCGCTTCCTGCTGGCGCTCAAGGTCGTGCTGTCCGACCGCGGCTCGGCGCCGACGCTGGTGTTCGACGAAATCGACACCGGGGTCGGCGGTGCGGTCGCGGACGCCATCGGTGGGCGGCTCGCGCGGCTTGCCGGCAAGGTGCAGGTGATGGCCGTGACCCACGCCCCGCAGGTCGCCGCCCGTGCCGGCCAGCATCTGCTGATCTCCAAGGACGCCCTCGACAAGGGCAAACGCGTCGCCACCCGCGTCAATGCGCTGGCCGCCGACCACCGCCGCGAGGAGATCGCCCGCATGCTCGCCGGCGCCGAGATCACGGCCGAGGCGAGGGCGGCTGCCGATCGGCTGCTCAAGGCGGCGAGTTAGACTTTGTGTCCCGGATGCGCGTAGCACGAGCCGGGACCCGGAATGCCGCCACATAGGCCCCGGCTCTGCAGCGCACTGCTCCGCGCTGCGCAGCGTCCGGGGCACGAGACCAACCGCCTTTACCCTCCCGCCCGCTCCGTCGTATCCAAGCACCATGGCAAGAGCAGCAAAATCCAAAGCAAGGCCGCTTCGCGACGTCGCCGACCTCACCAAGGCGCAGGCCAAGGTCGAGCACATGCGGCTCGCACTCGAACTCGAAGAGCACGACAGGCGCTACTATCAAGAGGACGCGCCCACCGTGACCGACGCCGAGTACGACGCGTTGCGCCAGCGCTTCAACGCGATCGAAAAGCGCTTTCCGGATTTCGTCAGCGCGGAGTCGCCGTCCCAGAAAGTCGGCGCGGCACCGTCGGGTCGCTTCAGGAAAGTCCGGCATTCCGTTCCGATGCTGTCGCTCGACAACGCGTTTGCCGAAGAGGACGTCCGCGACTTCGTCGGCCGCATCGTGCGCTTCCTGAAGCTCGACGACGACAAGGTCGATTTCTCGGCCGAGCCGAAGATCGACGGCCTCTCGATGTCGCTGCGCTACGAGGGCGGCGAGCTCGTCACCGCGGCGACTCGCGGTGATGGCGCTGAAGGCGAGGACGTCACCGCCAACATCCGTACGCTCGAAGACGTGCCGCAGAAGCTGAAAGGCCGCAACGTCCCCGACGTCTGCGAGGTGCGCGGCGAAGTCTACATGACCAAGAAGGCGTTCCTCGCGCTCAACGAGCGGCAGAAGGCGGAAGGCAGTACCATCTTCGCCAATCCGCGCAATTCGGCCGCGGGCTCGCTCCGGCAGAAGGACCCGACCATCACCGCCTCGCGCCCCCTGGGCTTCTTCGCCTATGCCTGGGGCGAGATGAGCGCGATGCCGGAGGGGACGCAGAGCGGCATGATCGGCTGGTTCGAGCGCTGCGGCTTCAAGACCAATCCGTTGACCAGGCTCTGTCATTCCGTCGAGGAGCTGCTCGCGTTCCATCAGTCGATCGAGGAGCAGCGCGCAAAACTCGATTACGACATCGACGGCGTCGTCTACAAGGTCGACCGCATCGATTGGCAGGAACGGCTCGGCTTCGTCTCACGCACGCCGCGCTGGGGCATCGCGCACAAATTCCCGGCCGAGCGCGCCGTGACGGTGCTGCGCGACATCGAGATCCAGGTCGGCCGCACCGGCTCGTTCACGCCGGTCGGCAAGCTCGAACCGGTCGGCGTCGGCGGCGTGATCGTGCAGAACGTCACCCTGCACAACGAGGACTACATCAAGGGAATCGGCAACAAGGGTGAGGTTCTGCGCGAGGGGCGCGATATCAGGATCGGCGACACCGTCGTGATCCAGCGTGCCGGCGACGTCATCCCGCAGGTGGTCGACGTCGTCCTCGACAAGCGGCCGAAGACCGCCAAGGAATTCCAGTTCCCGACGAAGTGCCCGTGCCCGCTGCACACCGACGTCACGCGCGAGGAGACGGCGGCCGGTGAAGAGGGCTCGCGCGCCCGCTGCACCGGCGAGTTCGCCTGTCCCTATCAGAAGATCGAGCACCTCAAGCTGTTCGTGTCGCGGCGCGCCTTCGACATCGACGGTCTTGGCGAGAAGCAGCTCCAGTATTTCTTCGACGAGGGATGGGTGAAGGAGCCCGCCGATATTTTCACGCTGGAGAAGCGCAATGCGAAGCTGAAGCTCGAGGAGATCGAGGGCTACGGCGAAACGTCGGTGCGCAACCTGTTCGGCGCCATCGAGAGCCGGCGCAGAATCGCGCTGGAGCGCTTCGTCTTTGCGCTCGGGATGCGTCATGTCGGCGAGACCACCGCGCTGGCGCTCGCACGCGGCTATGGCTCGTGGGACGCTTTCCACGACGCCTGTCTCAAGGTCGCCAAGGGCGACGAGGAGGCGATGGCCGAGATGGACGCGCTGGACCAGATCGGCGACACCGTGATCAAGAGCATCGCCGATTATTTCGGCGAGAGCCACAATCGCGGCATCGTCGAGCGGCTGACCAAGGAAGTCGAGATCATCGACGCCGAGAAGCCGAAGAGCAATTCCGCCGTCGCCGGCAAGACGGTGGTGTTCACGGGATCGCTGGAGAAGATGACGCGCGACGAGGCCAAGGCCACCGCGGAGCGTCTGGGGGCCAAGGTGTCGGGCTCGGTGTCGAAGAAGACCGACCTCGTCGTCGCCGGCCCCGGCGCGGGCTCCAAGCTCGCGGAAGCCAACAAGCACGGCGTCAAGGTGTTGACCGAGGACGAGTGGCTGACGCTGATCGGGGAGTGATTGGGGCGCGCTCGTGCCACTCACTCCGCTGTCGTCGCCCGGCTTGACCGGGCGATCCAGTACTCCGAGACGGCTGTGATAGAACCGATGGGCCGCGGTGTACTGGATTCCCCGCTATCGCGGGGAATGACACCGAGATTGGTGCGAGGCCAATCGCCCCTCTCACATCATCCCCGTCTCTTCCTCTTCCGCCTGCTCGATCAACTCCTCGCTCACCACCACCTCGCGGCGAGGAACGACGAAGATCATCATGCAGGCGCAGAGCAGCGAGATCGCCAGCACCGCGGAGGTCAGCGGCAGCGTGGTGGCGGAGTGGCCGCCGAGATAGGCGCCGAATTGCGACATCAGCGCGCCGATGCCCTGCTGGAGGAAGCCCATCGCGCCTGATGCGGTGCCGGCGGCTTCAGGGCGGATGCTGATGGCGCCGGCGGCGGAGTTCGCCATCACGAAGGCATTGCCGACCATCACGATCATCTGCGTGCCGAATAGCCAGCTCGGAGCCTCGTTCCAGCCGGTGAAGCTCCAGAGCAGGTTCAACAGGCTGCCGCAGAGTTGCAGGCCGAGCCCGAACCAGATCAGCTTTTCCAGCGAGTGTCGCGGCGCGAAGCGCACGCAGAGCAGATTGCCGACGAGATATGCAAAACCTGTTGTCGCGAACCAGGCGCCATATTCGGCGCTGGTCCGGCCCATCTGCGTCACCACGATGTAGGGGCCGCCGCCGGCGAAGGTGAAGATAATCTGGGACGCCAGCACCTGGCACATCACGTAGCCGATGAAGGCGCGGCTCTTGATCAGGGTGCCGACGTCGCTGCGAAAGCCGCCGCTGCCGACCGCGCGATCGCGGCGGGTCTCGGGCAACGCGATCGCGATGCCGATTGCGACCGCGATCGCGGCGAAGGTGACGGCGTAGAAAATGGCCCGCCAGCCGAATGCGGTCTCGATCAGGCCGCCGGTGAGCGGTGAGACCATCTGGCCGATCATGAGCGCTGCGATTACGAGGCTGATCATGGAGGCGACGCGGTCGCGCTCGTAGATATCGCGGATGATGGCGCGGCTCACCACCATGCCGGAGGCGCCGCCGAGCGCCTGGAAGAAGCGCGCTGCGATCAGTTGCGGCAGGGTTTCGGCGAAGATGCAGGCGATGCTCGCCGCGACCATCAGCGCGAGGCCGCCAAGCAGCACCGGACGCCGGCCGAACCTGTCCGACAGCGGTCCCATGATGAGCTGCGACAGTGCGATGCCGACCATGTACAGGGACACCGTCATCTGCGCGATCGAGATGTCGCGGCCGAACGTCGTCGCCAGCACGGGCAGCGCCGGAACCAGGATATAGAGCGAGATCGGCGCGATCCCGGTCATGACGACCAGCAGCAGCAACACCACGCGCGAGGTCGCGATGTTTTTCGTCGCCGCGTCCGGCGGCCTGCTGATCATGCCGTGCATAGTCGTCCGTCTTTCGAAGTCGAATCGACTGTAGCGTGCTCACGCAAGACGGATATCGGCGTTTCGGAATGCGGCTATTCGGATTTCGGGACGGTTGTGATAACAGCGTGTGGAGACCGTTATCCTACGGGTGCGTGTGCTGAGATGTTGTGCGGTCGTGCCACATCTTCGGTGTCATTCCCCGCGAAGGCGGGGAATCCAGTATTCCAGAGGCCGTAGTGATTGAATCGAGAGGCTGCGGCGTACTGGATGCCCCGCCTTCGCGGGGCATGACAGCGAGTGTGAGGTGAGAGCGTTGCGCAAATCGCGTAGCGCCATGCATCTCCGGCGCGAGCTTACGCCTTCAGCTCGGCCGTCGCCTGATCGAGCCAGGCCTTCGTCGCTTCGTCCAGTGCCGGCCGCACCTCGGCGCGGACGCGCGCGTGGTAGGCATTGAGCCAGTCGAGCTCGTCCTTGCCCAGCATCGCGACATCGATCAGCCGGCGGTCGATCGGTGCCAGGGTCAGCGTCTCGAACGCGTTCATCGGTTTTTCCGCGCCCTCGATGTCGGCGGCGACCACCAGCTCGAGGTTCTCGATGCGGATGCCGAAGCCGTCGGTCTTGTAATAGCCGGGCTCGTTGGAGAGGATCATGCCGCGCTTCAGCGGCGTCGTGCCGAGCTTCGAGATCCGCGCGGGTCCTTCGTGCACACTGAGATAGCTGCCGACGCCGTGGCCGGTGCCGTGCTCGAAATCGACGCCGGCGGCCCAGAGATATTGCCGCGCCAGCGTGTCGAGCTGCGCGCCGGTGGTGCCGTCGGGAAACACCGCGCGCGCGATCGCGATGTGGCCGCGGAGCACGCGGGTGAAGCGGTCGCGCATCTCGCCGGTCGGCTCGCCCACGGCCATCGTGCGGGTGACGTCGGTGGTGCCGTCTTCATATTGCGCACCGGAATCGATCAGCAGCAGATCGCCCGGCGCGATGCGCCGGTTGCTCTTGCGGGTGACGCGGTAGTGCACGATGGCGCCGTTCGGACCGGTGCCTGATATGGTCGGGAACGAGACGTCCTTCAGCGCGCCGGTGTCGCGGCGGAACGTCTCGAGCGCCTCGACCGCGTCGATCTCGGTCAGCTTGCCGCTTGATGCCTCGCGATCGACGAAGGCGAGGAAGCGCGCCAGCGCCACGGCATCGCGGCGGTGCGCCGTCCGTGTGCCCTTGATCTCGGTCGCGTTCTTGACGGCCTTGAGCAGCGCAATCGGATCGCTGCCGCGCACCGGCTTGCCGCCGGCGCTTGCGATCAGCCGGCTGAGCGCGTCGGCCGCGGTGGCATTGTCGAGTGCGATCGCGGCGCCGCTCTTGGCGAGCGCCATCAGCGTCGGTGCCATCGCATCGGGCTCGCGCACGTCGGCGGACTGCTCCAGATGGTCGCGGGTCAAATTGGAGAGTTTTCGGTGGTCGATGAATACGGTCGGCCGGCCGTCCTTCGGCACCAGCGCGTAGGACAGCGGCAAAGGAGTATGGGCGACGTCGGCGCCGCGGATGTTGAAGGTCCAAGCCACGGCGTGGCTGTCGGAGAGCACCAGCGCGTCGACGCCGAGCTTGGCGATCTCGCTTTTGATTTGCGTGATCTTCTCGGCCTCGGCGACCCCGGCATTTTGCAGGCTGTGCACGGCGACCGGGGCCAGCGGCGGCTGCGGCCGGTCCTGCCAGATCGCGTCGACCGGGTTGCTGTCGACCGCGACCAGCTCGGCGCCGGCCTTGGCGCAGGCGGCGGCGAGGCGCTCGGCTGCCGAAGAAGTGTGCAGCCACGGATCAAATCCGAGGCGGTCGCCGGCTTTCAGGTGCGTCGATACCCAGCTCTCCGGCGGCGGATCGATCAGCGATTCCACCGCCCAGGCCTTTGCGTCGACCTGCTTGGCCGCCTGGATCGTGTAGCGGCCGTCGACGAAGATCGCGGCCTCATGCGTCAGCACCACCGCCAATCCTGCGGAACCGGTAAAGCCGGTCAGCCAGGCCAGCCGCTCTTCCGAGGGGGGCACATATTCGTTCTGCTGCTGATCGGCGCGCGGAACGACGAAGCCGGTCAGCTTGCGGCGGGCGAGTTCTTCACGGAGCGCGGCCAGGCGCGCCGTCAATGCGACGCCGGCCTCGGGCTCCTCGAATGTCTGGAAGTGTGCTTCGAACATGGCTCAGTTTAGGATCATGCCGATCAGTCCGCAATGTAGACGCATTTGGGGTCGCATCTGGCACGGACCGTGCTTGAAAATGGTCCATTCGAATTGAGTGGAGTGGAGGATGCAGCAGTTGCGCTTCGTCCGGATAACAGGGAAATTCGAGCGGGTGGTTCATCTCAACGGCGAGGGGACACACGATGCCAGCGTTCATGTTTGAGAAGATTTCGCCGCCGGCCCACCGCGCCCCGGCTGCAACGACACCGAAGAAGCCGCGCGGCCTCATCAGCCAGATGATCGACCGTTTCGCCGAGCGCCGCGCCAGGCGTGCCTTGCAGGGTAAGCGCGCGACACGTCGGGACGAGAAGCCGGCGGAGTAGGGCGGTGTCGTAGGGGGCACCGCCGTCGCTCTTCGAGCTATGGCGGACAAGCCGCTTTGCCCACCCTACGGCGCCTACGCTGCCTTACCCCATCTTCCGCAGCAACAAACTGCTCCACCCCTCGATCCGCACGTGCCGCAGCGGCACGAGGCCGCGTGCGCGGTAGGCGGCGATCACGGCGGGGGCCTGGTGGGTCAAGAGGCCCGAGAGGATGACGCGCGCGCCGGGCACGAGGTGCCGCGCCATCGGGCCGGCCAATTGCCTTAACGGATTGGCAAGGATGTTGGCCAGGACCAGGTCGAACGGGCCGCATCTGGCAAAGTCCGGTGCGGCAAATCCGGTCGCGCGGATCACCCGCACCTGGTTGCCGACGTGGTTCAGCGTCGCGTTCTCGGCCGCCACCCGCACCGATGGCGGGTCGATGTCGGAGGCGAGCACCGCGCGATGCAGCGCCTTCGCGGCGGCGATGCCCAGCACGCCGGTGCCGGTGCCGAGGTCGAGCAGATTCCTCGGCCGGGAACTCTTCAGGACGTGGTCAAGCAACAGTAAACAGCCGCGGGTGGTGCCGTGGTGGCCGGTGCCGAAGGCGAGCGCTGCCTCGATCTCGATGGCAAGCTTGTTCGGCGCGACGCGGTCGCGGTCGTGGCTGCCGTGCACGACGAAGCGCCCGGCCGGCACCGGGATGAGATCTTCGAGGCTCGCCTTGACCCAATCCTTGGCTTCGACAATGTCGAAGATGAGCGTTTCGGCGATCTCGTTTCCTGCCGAAGTTACAATGAGTTCCCGCAGCCATGCCTGATCGGGCGTCTCGGCGAAATGGAGCGTGACGTCCCACTGTCCGTCCGGCCGCTCAAAGGCGGCGACCGCCGCGTCGCCGTCAAAAAAGACCTCCGTGAGCACGTCGACGACGCGCTTGGCCGCGGCCTCGGTGCCGATCGAAAAGCAGGCGCGATGAGTGGGAGAAAGCTGCATTCTAGGGTTCCGTCAGTTCAATTTTTGGGACTTTTGTTCCCAATTTTCCGCATAACTTGCAGGTTCCGATTTAACCTGACTGCAGGTTGTACCCCGTACATTTCCGGGTGTTGGATTCAGCCAACGCATCTTGGAATTGAAACGGAGGCGAGTCTTGAAGAGCATGGTTTTGAAGTTCTGGTCGGACGAATCCGGTGCAACCGCGATCGAATACGGCCTGATCGCAGCGGGCATCGCGCTGGCGATCATCACCGTGGTGAACAGCCTGGGCACCAGCTTGAACGACAAGTTCGGTTCGATTAGCAGTTCCTTGAAGTAATTTCCGCCTCCCATTTCCTGGCGGGGGCTGTTTTTCTTTAGAGGCTGTTACCTGACGATCGCCCGCACGGGGAGTTGCCCCCGGCGGGCGAGGTCGTTTTGGGGGCACCGGAATGCCCACAGGCCCTCCACCCGTTTCCCCAAAGTTGTCCACGGCTTTATCCCGCCACTCATCCGCAGCTTTTGCACCGCCTTGTACGGGGCGCGCCGGGCCTGCCGCGCGCAGGCGACCCACTGCTTTCTCACAGCCTTGCCAACAGCCTGTCCACAGCCCTTTCCACAGACCTATCCACGGCTTCCGAACAGCGAGCGGTGATCCCTCAAGATCGCCTGTGCGGCGTTGTGGCCTGGGGCGCCGGTGACGCCGCCGCCGGGGTGAGCGCCGGAGCCGCAATGATAGAGGCCCTTCAGGGGACCGCGATAGTCGGCATGGCCCAGCATCGGCCGCGCCGAGAACAGCTGGTTCAGCGTCAGAGCGCCGTGGAAGATGTCGCCTCCCAGCAGGCCGAATTGCCGTTCGAGGTCGAGCGGGGAGAGGATCTGGCGGCCGAGCACGCTTGCCGCAAAGCCGGGTGCGTATTTGTCCACCGTCGCGATCATGAGATCGGCGACCTCCTCGCGATGGTCGTCCCAGGACTTTCCGTCGGGCAGTTCGGGCGCGACGTGTTGGCAGAACAGGCTCGCGACGTGTTTGCCCGTCGGTGCGAGCGTGTCGTCGAGCGTGGAGGGGATCAGCATTTCGACGACAGGCTCCCGGCTCCAGCCTAGCGCGCGCGCGTCGAGATAGGCGCGGTCCATGTAGCCGAGGCTTGGCGCCAGGATGATGCCGGAGGTGAGGTGATCGCCGTCGCCCGGGAGCGTGGTGAAGGAGGGCAGGCGGTCCAGCGCCACGTTCATGCGGAAGGTGCCGGAGCCGTTCTTCCAGTGCCGGATGCGCGCGAGGAAGTCCGGGGGCAGGGCGTCGGCCGCAATCAGCCGCGTATAGAGCAGCTTTGGATTGACGTTGGCCGCGACATATTTCGCGCGGATCGTCTCGCCGTTGTCCAGCACCACGCCGACGGCGCGGTCGCGCTCGACGATGATCTCGCGCACACCCGCATCCGTGTCGATCGTGACGCCGCGGCCCTGCGCGGCGCGCGCCATCGCCTGCGTGATCGCGCCCATGCCGCCGATGGCGTGGCCCCAAACGCCCTTCTTGCCGTTCACCTCGCCGAAGGCGTGGTGCAGCATCACATAGGCCGAGCCCGCCGCGTACGGACTGGCATAATTGCCGACGATGGCATCGAAGCCGAACAGCGCCTTGACCAGATCGTGCTCGAAGCGCTCGTCCAGCATCTCGCCGGCCGAGCGGGTGAAGAGATCGAGCAGGCTGCGGCTTTGCTCCAGCGTCAACCCACGCAGGATGTTGGCACTCTGGATCGCGTTCACCACTTCGCGGATCGCGTTCGTGCCAAAACCGTCGAGCAGGTTCGGCGGCGCACGCAGCACGAACTGCCGCAGCACGTCGGCGATGTCTTCCAGTTCGCGCGAGAACCCGTCGAGCGCGCTCGCGTCGCGCGTGCTCAGCCGCGCGACGGACTCCTTCGTCCGCCCCTCGCCGGTGAGCAGATAGCTGCCGTCGGGCGCGGGCAGAAAATTCTGGGCGCGCCGCTCGACGATCCGCAGGCCCTGTTCAGTGAGGCCCAAGTCGCGGATCACCTGCGGATTGAGCAGGCTCACCGTGTAGGCCGCGACCGAGTTGCGGAATCCGGGGTGAAACTCCTCCGTGACCGCGGCCCCGCCGACCACCTTGCGGCGCTCGACGACGCGCACGCGCAGGCCCGCCATCGCGAGATAGGCCGCGCAGGTGAGGCCGTTATGGCCAGCGCCGATGATGATGACGTCGGTTTCGCTCATGAAGGATTCAAATGTTCCGCGGTCTTTCCGGGATGGTCCGAAGGACCAGACCCGGAATGACATCTGTATATCAAGCAATCGTCGCTGCAACATCACGAGACCCTTTATTGCCCGTTCATGCGCCCTGTGCTCCATTGCGCGCGTCCGGCGCCCGCCGGGGTTTGAGCCGGAGCTTCCATGGATTCGATCGTGCAACCCGCCGCCACGGAGCAGCCGTCCTCGTCGCGCAACCGGCTGCTGCTGACGGTCTACACCGCCGCGATCTTCGTCAGCGCGCTGCTGCTGTTCTCGGTGCAGCCGCTGTTCGCCAAGATGGTGCTGCCGCGGCTCGGCGGCTCGCCGGCAGTGTGGTCGGTGGCGATGGTGTTCTTCCAGTCGCTGCTGCTGGCGGGCTATGCCTATGCGCATCTCTTGATGCAGATCAGGAATCGCATCGTTCCGGTCGCGGTGCATCTGGTTTTGCTGATCGCAGCCTTCGCCACGCTGCCGCTCGGCGTCGCCACGGCCTACGGCGATCCACCGGCCTCCGGCTATGCGTTCTGGCTGCTCGGCCTGTTCGTGGTCTCGATCGGCCTGCCGTTCTTCGCGCTCGCAGCCAACAATCCGCTGCTGCAGGCCTGGTTCGTCCGCACCGGCCATCCTGCCGGACACGATCCCTATTTCCTCTATGCATCCTCCAACATCGGCAGCTTCCTCGCGCTGTTGTCCTATCCGTTCCTGCTGGAGCCGATTTTCACGCTGCACACGCAGAACCGGTTCTGGACCCTTGGCTATGGCCTCCTGATCCTCCTGATCGCCGCCTGCGGCGTGCTGCTGCTGCGTTCGCCGAAGCTGGCCGTGGTCGACGCAAAGACCGAGGACGTCAATGCGCCGGCGCCAGGCATCGTGACGCGGCTGCGCTGGATCTTCCTCGCCGCAGTGCCGTCCGGCCTGCTGATCGCCGTCACGGCACACATCTCGACCGACGTCGCGGCGGCGCCGTTGCTCTGGGTGCTGCCGCTGTCGCTGTATCTGCTCACCTGGGTGGTGGTGTTCCAGTCGCGGCCGCTGCTGCCGCACAAATGGATGCTGATGCTCCAGCCGGTCGCGATCGCGGGCGTCATCGTCCTGCTGGCGTTCGGCGGCGAACAGAATCTGCTGCTGACCCTCGGCGGCCACCAACTGTGCTTCTTCGTCATCGCCATGGCCTGCCATGGCGAGCTGGCGCGGACACGGCCGGCCGCCAAATATCTCACGGGCTTCTATGTCGCGCTGTCGTTCGGCGGCATGGTCGGCGGCCTCTTTGCCGGCCTCGTTGCTCCATTCACCTTCTCCTGGATCGCCGAATACCCGATCCTGGTCGCGCTCGCCGCGCTGTGCCGGCCGCCGGCGAACGAGCGGCTGGCGGGCATCGTTAGATGGTACTGGCTGGCACTCGCCGTGCTCGCGGTGGCGCTGGTCGCGCCGTCTTACATGACCGGCGATCTCTCGACCTGGTTCGAGGATCATCGCGTCTGGGTCGCGGGGGCCGTCGGCGTGCTCGCGGCACTTCTGGCGCTCGCGCTCAACGCCAGCCGCTGGAAGATCTTCGCCACCGCCGCGCTCGCGCTGGCGTTGATCCGCGTCTATCCGGCGGACGAAGGCCGCGTCACGACGGTGCGCAGCTTCTTCGGCGTGCACAAGATCGTGGTGACGCCCGGCGGCTACTTCCATGTGCTGATGCACGGCACCACGATCCACGGCGCCGAGCGCTTCCGCAACAATGACGGCACGCCGGTCGTCGGCCGGCCCGAGCCGATCACCTATTACCACAAGGACGGCGGTATCGGTCAGGCCATCACCGCGATCCGCGAGCGCAAGGGCGCGCCGCTGAAGGTTGCGGCAATCGGCGTCGGATCGGGCACGCTCGCCTGTGCCGCCGAGCCCGGCGAAAGCTGGACCTTCTTCGAGATCGACCAGTCCATGGTCGACGCGGCGAGCGATCCGAAGAACTTTCGCTACATATCGAGCTGCATGCCGGGCCTGAAGCCGGTGATCGGCGATGCTCGCCTCACCTTCGCGAAAGAGCCCGACGGCGCTTATGACCTGATCATCGTCGACGCCTATTCGTCGGATGCGATCCCGATTCATCTCGCCACCGAAGAGGCGATGGGTATCTACAAGGACAAGCTGGCGCCGCACGGCGCCGTGGTGATGCACGTCTCCAACCGGCACCTCGATCTCGAGACCGTCGTGGTCGGCATCGCCGATGCCAACGATCTGAAGAGCTGGGTCTTCAACGAGGATTCCGGACGCGACGGGGACTACATCTTCTCGACCGACGTCGTCATCTCCGCGCGCGAGGAGGCCGACGTCGGCCGGCTCGCCTCCTCCAAGTCATGGGAGCAGACCGAAGCCGACGACCGGGTGCGGGTCTGGACCGACGACTATTCCAATATTTTGGGCGCGCTGTACCGGCGTCTGCGGGATGGGGAGTAGGGCTGCTACGACACCATCGCGCGCCGCGGACGCTGCGCAGCGCGTAGCGGTGCGCTGCAGAGCCGGGGCCTACGTTTCTGGGTCCCGGCTCTGCGTCGCGTTATTTCATGCCGCGCCGCGTCCGGGACACGAGATCGAGCGCTACGGCACGACCGGCGTTCCCGCCGGCAATGCAATTCCCTTCTCGCCCGCGACTTGCCGCAGCAGGTCCGGCCTGTCCGAGATGATGCCGTCGACGCCGAGCTCGATCATGCGCGCCATGTCCTCGCGCTTGTTGACGGTCCAGACCACGATACGCAGTCCGAGCGTGTGTGCCTCCGAGACGACCGCCTCGGTTACATCGCCGAAATAGGGCGACCAGACCGTGCCGCCCGCAGCCTTGATCGTCCGCGGCAGCGAGCCGCCGTGATCGGCCGGGCTGAAACCCGCCGTCCAGTTCGTCGCCTTGTCCAACGCCACCGTCTGGCCCGAGCCGCGCTGGAGCGTCAGGTAGACCGTCGGAATCGTGGGCGCCTGCTGCTGGACGAGCAACAGGGTCCGCCAGTCGAACGACTGGATCATGACGCGATCGGAAAATCCTTCGGCCTCGATCAGCTGGAGCAGCTTTGCGACAAAGCCTCGCGGATCGAGCGACTCGTCCGGATGGTTTGGATCGATCTTGGTCTCGATGTTGAAACGCACGCGCGTGTTGCCGGCCTTGCGCACCAGCGCGAACAGCTCGCCCAGGGTGGGAATGCGTGTCCCTGGCACGGCCCGCTGGTCGGGGAATTGCTTCGCGTAGGAACTGTCGGGCCGGATCTGGCCGACGTCATAGGTCCTGACGTCGGCCAACCGCAGCTTCACGAACGGTGTACCGGGCGCGGCGACATAAGCGCCGCCTGCATCGCGCGCGAGGTCGGGATTGAGCCCGCGTTCATGCGACACGACGACCTCGCCATCCGCGGTCACGCCGGCGTCGAGCTCCAGCGTGTCCACGCCCATCGACAGCGCGTTGGCGAAGGCCGGCAGGGTGTTTTCCGGCAACAGCGCGCGCCCGCCGCGATGCGCCTCGAGATCAAAGGCCATGGCTTGTCCCGCAGTGAGAACCGAGAGCACGATCAGGATTGTCGCGGCACGTGACGGCATCAAGGTTCGCAGCCCAGGTGAAAAGAGGAGCTTATGAAATCTTCGCCCGGTTCGTCCAGCCTCGTGGTCGACAGGTGCTTGACGGCGGCCGGGGAAGGCGGAAACTGGCTCTCAAAAAACAACGGTTCAGGGAGCCATTCATATGCGGCTTATCTTCATCGCAACGATGGCGATTCTCATGGTCGGACAGGCGCTAGCCAAGGATGTGCTCTCGGGTGCGAGCCTCTACGAAGATGTGGCGCGCTATGCGTCCTTCGGTCTGCACCGCTTCGGCTCGGCGGGCGATCGCGCGACGGCCGACTGGATCGCCGGCGAGATGAAGCAGGCGGGTTTCGAAATCAGCTTCCAGCCCGTCGTGCTCGGGCGGCAATATGTCGTCGAGCGGGCCAGCGCTGAAGCTGCCGGCATCTCTGTCGAGGCGACGCCATTCTGGTGGCCGCCGGAGGACAAGGCCAGCTTCCATCTCGCCGCGCCGCTCGCGCGCGATGGCGATGTCACCGGCAAGATCCTTCTGCTCGATCTGCCGTTCGATCGCGGCGCCTATCTGGGGCCGACCCATCGTACGGCGATCGCGGAAGCCGCGGCAAGGAAGCCGGCGGCCATCCTGCTGATGATCGGCAACCCCGCCGATGACCGCTTCGCCTATAACGTCACGCAGGAGGATGCGCCCTGGCCGGTGCCGGTGATCGTGGTCGGCGCGGCGTCGCGAGCGGTGTTCGAGCGCGCGCTCGCCTCAGGCGCGCGCGTCACCTTCGACGTCAAGGGCCATTACGAGCGCGATGTTGTTGGCCGCAACGTCATCGCCGAGATCGGGGCCGGCCGTGGGCCGGTCATCGTCGTCTCGACGCCGATGACCGGCTGGTACTCGTGCGTCTGCGAGCGCGGCCCCGGCATCGCCAACTTTCTCGCGCTGGCGCGCACCGTCGCCGCCGAGAAATGGCCGGCGCATCTTGTTTTCATCGCCACCGCCGGCCACGAGATCGGCCATGGCGGCATGGAACTGTTTTTGAAGCACGGAGCGCCGGCACCGAAGGACACGCTGGCGTGGATTCATTTCGGTTCGTCGAACGCCTGCTATGCCTTCGCGGAAGGCGCCCGCACCGATCGGCCCGAGCAAGAGCGTTATCTCGTGCTGAGCAAATCCGCCGTCGCACTGACCGACGAGGCTTTTGCGAATGTCGAGGCCAAGCGCCTGGTGACGGAGAAGCAGGCGGTCGGTGAGCTGCGCGATGTGCACGCGGCGGGCTACGCCAATTTCCTCGGCATGGCTGGGCGCCATCGGACGTTTCATACGCCGTCGGACGATCTCGCCGCGACCGGGCCCGAGATCCTCGAGCCGGTCGCGCGTGCCTTCGTCGATGCTGTGCGAAAGATCGTCGAACGCGGCAACGCCGCGTTTCGGTAGCGTCAGTTCTGATAGTAACCGCGCGGCTGATAGTATTGCCGGGGCTGTGGCTGATAGTAGCCCTGCTGGCCGTAGCCTTGATTGTAGTACTGCTGCGGCTGCTGCTGCTGCTGATAGACCTGTGCGTCATACAGCGGGCGGCTAGCCGAGCGCGGCGCGGGATAGCGCGTGCCGGTGTCGCTGCCGTCGGCCGGGTAGATGTAATTGTCGTCCTGCGGCATGTAGCGGCGGGCGGGCTGCGCCGGCGGTGCGAGATTCACGGGATCGCCTGAGGTGGCGTACTGCTCTTCGGCCGGCTGCGGCGCGCGGGCCACTGCTGTGGGGTTGCGGCCGCGCGGGTTGCGGGCCAGAGCCACCTGGGCCGAGCCGGTCAGCGTCACCGTGGTGTTGAGCACGCCCTGCTGCTGCACCAGCGCATAGAGCGTCGAGGCATTCTGACGCGACAGTCGCACGCAGCCGTGCGACGCCGGCGAGCCGAGGCGGCTGACCGAGTCGGTGCCGTGGATGGCGTGCCCGACCTTGGTGAAGAAGATCGCGTGCGGCATCGGCGCGTCGTCGAATTCCTTGGAGTAGTGATCCTCTTCCATGCGAAAGGCGCGGAAGGCGCCGCCCGGCGTTTCGCGCGAGGGGATGCCGGTTGACACCGGCCAGCGATAGCGCGCGACGCCGTCAACGGCGACGGTCATCTGCTGATTGTCCTTGTCGACGGTGATCTCGACCTTGGCCTGGGCGGCGCCCGCGCTCAAAAACATCAATGAGGAAAAAGCGATGAAAAAAGAACGCATCTGGAAACGCATTTGAGTTCTGGCCTCCGGCCTGTTCACGCTAGGCGCCGCGGCTCTCCGTCCCCCGGCGTGCAATATGCCTGCAATCCGGCTTTCGTTCCAGCGGGCTGCCCCTCCATCGTTAACGCGATGCCGGGCGTAAGCAAGGCCGCTTTGTGCCGCGTGGCTGGCGGCGGCGCTGACATTTTCGCGAGCGTGCCGAGCAGTCACAACGCCGACAATTCGTCACAAAGGCGCAACCATTCGGCCGCTTCAGGCGTTGATCGTGGCTGCCCTCGACGGGCGGCTTCCGCTGCCCTTTCCCCTTTAATTCCCTTGGGACCGAAGATGAACAAAGCCCGTATCGCCGCCGCGCAATTGCCGGCCGGTTTGCCCATCCGCCTGCTGTTCGCAGCCACCGCCATCCTGCTCGCGCTGTTGTCGCTGCCGCAACCCGGCCACGCCCAGGGCATCGTGCGCGGCGCCCAGGAAGGCTCCTATGAAGGCAACCGGATCGCCGGGCCTGTCGGTGGCGTGGTTGGCGGCGCGGTGGGCGCCGGTGTTGGAGGGGCCGTCGGTGCGGTGGAGGGCGTGTTCGGTATTCCGCATCACCGCCACTACCGCTGCCGCGGCTACTATGACGGCTACCATCGCTTCCACTGCTACAGGTAAGTCCACCATCGTCATTCCGGGGCGCCCGAAGGGCGAGCCCGGAATCCATTCATCCACCAACTCTGCCGCCCGATGGATTCCGGGCTCGCGACTTCGTCGCGCCCCGGAATGACAGCTCAGTTCTTCAGCCGGTACCCGGTGCGGAAAATCCACCAGATCACGGCGAGGCAGATCACCAGGAACGCCGTCGTCATGCAGATGCTGACGGACACGCTGACATCCGCAATCTCGTAGAAACTCCAGCGGAAGCCCGAGATCAGATAGACGACCGGGTTCAGCAGCGCCACCGTGCGCCAGCCTGCCGGCAGCATGTCGATGGAATAGAAGCTGCCGCCGAGGAAGGTCAGCGGCGTCACCACCAGCATCGGGATCATCTGGAGTTTTTCGAAGCCGTCGGCCCAGATGCCGATGATGAAGCCGAACAGGCTGAACGTCACCGCCGTCAGCACCAGGAAGGTCAGCATCCAGACCGGATGATGGATGTGCAGCGGCACGAACAGGCCGGCGGTGGCGAGAATGATCAGGCCGAGAATGATCGACTTCGTCGCGGCGGCGCCGACATAGCCGAGCACGATCTCGCCATAGGAAATTGGCGCCGACAGGATTTCGTAGATCGTGCCGGTGAATTTCGGAAAGTAGATGCCGAAGGAAGCGTTGGCGATGCTCTGCGTCAGCACCGAGAGCATGATCAGGCCCGGCACGATGAAGGTGCCGTAGCTGACGCCCTCGACCTGGCTGATGCGCGAGCCGATCGCGGCACCGAACACCACGAAATAGAGCGAGGTCGAGACGACAGGCGAGACGATGCTTTGCAGCAGCGTACGCCAGGTGCGCGCCATTTCGAACAGATAGATGGCGCGGATGGCGCGATGGTTCATGACGTCCTCACGAGGTCGACGAAGATGTCCTCGAGCGACGATTGCGTCGTGTCGAGATCGTTGAAGCGGATGCCGGCGTTGCGGAGGTCGCTGAGCAGGCTGGTGATGCCGGTGCGCTCGCCCTTGGTGTCGTAGTCGTAGACGAGCGTCGCGCCGCCGTCGCAGACGTCGAGCTCGTAATGGCTGAGGCTGTCCGGCAGCGTCGTGACCTTGCCCTGCAGATGCAGCGTCAACCGCTTCTTGCCGAGCTTCTCCATCAACGTCGCCTTGTCCTCGACCAGCACGATCTCGCCCTTGTTGATGACGCCGATGCGGTCGGCCATCTCCTCGGCTTCCTCGATGTAGTGCGTGGTCAGGATGATGGTGACGCCGGATTGCTGCAGGGTGCGCACCACCTCCCACATGCCCTTGCGCAGCTCGACGTCGACGCCGGCGGTCGGCTCGTCCAGGAACAGGATCTGCGGCTCGTGCGACAGCGCCTTCGCGATCATCACGCGGCGCTTCATGCCGCCGGAGAGCGTGATGATCTTGTTGTCCTTCTTGTCCCAGAGCGAGAGGTCCTTCAGCACCTTCTCGATATGGGCGGGGTTCTTCGGCTTGCCGAACAGGCCGCGGGAGAAGCTCACCGTCGCCCACACGCTCTCGAAGGCGTCGGTGTGCAATTCCTGGGGCACGAGGCCGATCAGCGAGCGGGCCTTGCGGTACGACGTCTGGATGTTCTCGCCGCCGACGAGGACCGTGCCTTCGCTTGGGTTGGCGATGCCGCAGATGATCGAGATCAGCGTGGTCTTGCCGGCGCCGTTGGGGCCGAGCAGCGCAAAAATCTCGCCGCGCTTGATGTCGAGATTGACGTTCTTGAGCGCCTTGAAGCCGGACCCGTAGGTCTTCGACAAATTGGCGACGGAAATGATGGAGGACATGATGGCCGCAGGGCTGAAAGGTAAAGACTGGGGAGGGGGAGGCTGGAACCGTCCGGGGAGGAGGTCAGCGGAGCCCTGAAATAGGAATGCACTTGCCCGGCCGCAATTGGCCGGAGAAAAATGGTCTCAAAACAGCCCCTTCGGTGGCAGGTTCCGGGCAAGTGTTGCGCGAGGGTCACGACTTGCGGCTAAGATTGCCGCTCACGCGCCTCTTTGTTGCGTCTGCGAGCAGGCCGTGGCTACGATTCCGGCCAATCGCAAAGCGTATCGTCCCCAGGGAAAACATCGAGATGAGACCGAACGGCCGTCACACCGCCGGCGCCAGCCAGTTGCCCGCCCTCCGTGTGTGGGCGATCTGCCTGCTCCTGCTGTCAGCTGTTGCCATTAGCCCGACCACCGCCAGGGCGGCGCCGAGCCAGTCCGCGGCCGCGACCACCCATGTCTACCTGCTCCGCGGCGTGCTCAACATCTTCTCGCTCGGGCTCGATACGATCGGCTCCCGCCTCCAGGCGCAGGGCGTCCAGGTGACCGTCGCGAACTTCGTGTCCTGGTCCTCGCTCGCTGATGAGGCCGCGGCCAACTACAGGGCCGGTCGCGTCAAGACCATTGTCCTGGTCGGCCATTCCTCCGGCGCGACCGCGCTGCCGGACATGATCGCCAAGCTCAACCAGCTCGGGGTGCCCGTGAAGCTCGCGATCGGCCTCGATTCCGTATTCAAGACCAGGCTGTCGACCGGCGCCGAGCGCTACATCAACATCTATATCGGCGATGGTCCCGGTGAGCCGGTGCGCGCCGCGGCTGGCCTCCGCGGCAAGCTCGACAATGTCGACGTCCGCGGCACCGGCGTCGGCCACATCTCGATCGACAAGAACGAGGCGATCCAGCGCCGCGTCATCGGCGAGATCGACGCCGCCATCTTGCGCTCGCGCGCCCCGGCAGGTCCGGTCGCCGAACCCGGCGCACCCAGGGCCCCGCGGCAGGCGCGCTCGGCGGCGGCGACGGCGCCGGCCAGGAACTGAGGGCGCGTCGCGCCCGCAGCACCGCGTGATGCCGCCTAAGCGGCGGTCACGCGGACCGGCATGCTCTCCAGCCCGCGCAGGGAATTGTTGAGCCTGCGTTTCGGCTCTGCCGTGAGCTCGATGGTCTTCACGCGTCTTGCGAGCTCGCCGAAGATCAATTCGCCTTCCAGACGCGCGATCATCTGGCCGACGCAGGCGTGAATGCCGGCGCCGAAGCCGACATGTCCGGTCGCACTTCGTTCGACATCGAAGCGGTCGGGTTTGTCCCACCGCGCCGGATCGCGGTTGGCGGAGGCCATGAACAGCAGCACCTTGCGGTGCGCGGGGATCACGCCGCCGCCGATCTCGACATCGCGCGAGGTGGTGCGAAAGAATGTCTGCACCGGTGAGTCGTAGCGCAATCCCTCCTCGAAAGCGTTGCGCGCCAGCTCCGGCTTGTGGTGCAGCTTGCGATATTCATCCGGGTGCGTGGCGAGTGCCAGCAGGGTGTTGCCGATGCCGTTGACGGTGGTGTCGATCCCGGCGGTGAGGAACGGCCGCACCAGATGCGTTGCTTCGTGCTCGGTGATCTCGCCGTCGTCGGCCGCCTGGTAGATCATCATGCCGAGCCCGTCGGGCTGCAACGCGTCCCGGGCGCAGCATTCCATGATCCAGCTCTGTGCGGCGAGGCCCGCCTTGCGCGATGTGGCCAGCATTTCGTTCTCCGGGCCAAAGCTGTCGAACACGAAGGTGCTCCAGGCGAGCAGCTTCTCGCGGCCATCCGGCCGGATGCCGATCGCATCCGGAAACACTTTCATGGGATAGGCTTCCGCAAGATCGGCCACGGCATCGAAGGTGCCTTTGTCGATCAGCTCCGAGACCTTCCTCTCCGCCTCCTGCTGAAACGTCTCGCGCAGCTTCCTTGCGACGCCCGGGGACAGGGTGCGGCCGAGGACGCGGCGGCCCTTGTCATGATCGGGAGGATCGATCTGGAGTGTCAGCGGTTTCGGCAGGGCAGGATTCATCCCGTGAAGCCCGACACCCTCGCCGCTGATGAACGTCTTCCAGTCCTTCAGGGCCGGCTCGACTTCGGCATAGCCTGCCATGGCCCACACGCCATACCGCTCCAGCGCGAACGCAGGCCCGAGCGCGCGCAGCGCTTCATAGGCGGGATAGGGGTCCATCAGGAAGTCAGGCGCGAACGGGTCGACCGGACTGGATGCAATGCCGCTCATGGTCAGCTCCCGGCCGTTATTGCGTGGTCAGCGGACACTTGCCTTCGCTCTCCGAGCGGAATGCGTCCTCGCCCTTGATCGTGGCGACGACCTTCAGCAGGTCCCAGGCCGAATTCGACTCCTCGGGCGCCTTGACCTGGAGCAAATAGAGCGGGTGGATATTGCGTCCGTCCTTGCGGATGTAGCCCTTGCCGAACAGCGGATCATCGGTCGGCATCTCCTTCATCGCCGCGACGACGGCCTTGCCGTCCTTGGCGCCGCCGACCTTGTCGACCGCCTTGAGGTAGTGAATGACCGAGGCATAGACGCCGGCCTGCATGTCGTTGGGATAAGCCTTCGAGGGGATGCGCTCGGCGAAGCGTTTGGCGAAAGCCCGCGTGCCGTCGTTCAGATCCCAGTAGAACGGGTTCATGATCTGCGCGCCCTGCGCAAACTTCAGTCCGAGTGAGGGAAGGCCGTTCATCCCCAGGATCAATCCGACCAGCTTGTGGTCCTTGGTCAGCCCGAACTCGGCGGCCTGCTTCATCGAGGTGATGGTATCGTCGCCGGCATTGGCGAAGCCGACGACGTTCGCGCCCGAAGCCTGGGCCTGGAGCAGGAAGGAGGCGTAGTCGGCCGTTCCCAGCGGATGCCGCACTCTGCCGAGCACCTCGCCGCCGGACGCTTTCACGGCCTCCGCGGCCTGCCTCTCCAGATCGTGACCGAACGCGTAGTCGGCGGTGATGAAGAACCACTTCTTGCCGCCTTGCTGCACGATCGCCTTGCCGAGGCCGCGCCCATAGGCATAGGTGTCGTAGGTCCAGTGCACGGTATTCGGCGTGCATTTCTCGCCGGTGAGCAGCACCGTGCCGGCCCCCGATCCGACGAAGACCTTGTTCTTCTCGGCACTCATGCCGGCGACGGCGAGCGCGATCGACGAGTTGGGGATATCGAAGATCGCGTCGACGCCGTCATTCTCGTACCAGCGCCTGGCGATGCCGATCCCGATGTCCGTCTTGTTCTGATGGTCGGCCGCGACGACCTCGACAGGTTTGCCGGCGGCCTTGCTGCCATAATCCTCGACCGCCATTTTTGCGGCGACGACCGAGCCGATACCCTGATAGCTCGCGAACGGACCGGATTGGTCGTTCAGGATGCCGATCTTCACGGCATCCTGGGCAAAGCCCGGCGCGGCAACCAGCATCGAAGCCAAAATGCACAATTTGTGCAGGAATTTGCTGTTCATTGTGTCCCTCCCATATGCGGTCTTGGTGCCGCTAAATAATAGTTATATTTTATAGCTATTTTTGAGAGTGTCAATTCGGCTGTGGCCGCCGCGGATGAGGATCATGAGTTCGAGAACCGTAAGACCCGGGTTGAAGTCCGATCAGCAGCCGGAGAAATCGCTGGACCTGCGCGCGCTCCGGCGGACGCCCGGCTTCATGCTGCGCCTCGCGCAATTGAAGTTTTTCGAAGGCTTTTACGAGGAGTTCGCCGCGTTGGGCCTGACCCCGGCGACCTATGCGATCTTCGCCGTCATTCGTGACAATCCCGGCGTGCCGCCGAGCAGCCTCGCCAGCCTGCTTCGGCTGCGCCTGCCGAACCTGATCAAGATCCTGAATGAGCTTGAATCGTCCGGCTTCATCAAGCGCAACCGCTCGAAGGCGGACCGCCGTGCCGTCGAGCTGATGCTGACGCCGAAGGGCGCAAAGCTCATTGCCGAGGGGGCAAGGCTGACGGAGCCCTACAACGAAAAGATGCTGGCCCCGCTCAGCGCGGCCGAGCAGCGCATGCTGCTGGAATTGCTGAACCGGCTCCTGCCGCTCTAGGGGCGGGCTCTATCGCTTCCTGACCAGCTTCAGGGGACGACCGGTCTTCTGAATGCGGGGCTTGATCGCAACGCTCTGCGCGTCGGGCGGGTTCAGGAAGCGGACGAGCATCGTTCTCAGATGCTCTACGCTCTGCTTGATATCCAGCTTCGGATTGCGGATCGGCATGGCGCGTGATCCGTCGACGAGGGCGATCAGGATGTTTGCCGTCGCGTCCGGATCGAGTCCCGGATCCACCCGTCCCCGGTCTTGCGCCTGGCGCAGGAAATCGCTCCACATGCGGCGGACCGCCCCGGTGTGGCGTTCGATGATCTCAGCGAATTCGGGATTGCGGGCGGCCTCCGCGAGGCCATCCAGATTGAGGATCTGGGCGGGACGAAATCGCAGGCTGGATTCCTCGATGTCGACGAGCAGCGCCTCGATCACGTCCGGGGCGGCCAGAATTTTTTCGAACTTTTCGGCCGACCGCGCGAGACCGAGGTCGATCATCGCCTCGATGATCGCCTCCTTGCTCGCGAAGTAGTGATAGAGGTGGCCCGGACTGATGCCGGCTTCGGTGCAGATATCTGTCGTGCTAGCGCCGCGGAAGCCGTCCCTGATGAAGCAGCGGATCGCCGCGCCGAGGATTTCCCCGCGCTTCTGCTCATGCTTGACGGGGTCGACTTTCCTCAAACCGGACATCTCCATTCACACTCGCCCCGTTTAGCACGACGATCCGCCACGAGAAAATCAAAATTAGAGAGTTCCATCTATTTATGTTGACGGATGTTGCGAGGCGTGAGAAGTGATTATTAGAGCGATCTCTCTAATAAGCTGCCGATGCGGGAATGGGACTATGCGCTTTCCACGGACGGCCCTGATGGGTGCCGCGCTTGCGCTCGGAGGGTGTGCGACCGCGCCGCTCGAACAGGCCGGCTCGCTCAGGAGCTACGACCGGATGTCGGAAGCGAACGGGCTGGTGACGCGATCGAAGATCCGCGTGAACAAGCAGGTAGTGCTGGCGGCGAAGACGATCCGGATCGCATCGACCGTCTTTCCCGCGCGCACCGATGTCGTGTTGAACGAAAAGGAACGTCGCCTGGTTGCGAACGCCATCAGCCGCGAGCTGTGTCTCCGCTTGAGCGAGCGCTTCCGTATCGTCTCATCCGATGACGACGCCGATCTCACGGTGCAGGCGACGGTGACGCATGCCGCGCCGACCAGCCCGACCGCCTCCGGCGCATCGAAAGCCCTGTCGATAGCCAAGACCGTTGCGCTTCCCGGCGTGCCCGTACCGGTGCCGAGGCTTCCGGTCGGGCTCGGCAGCCTGTCGGTCGAGGCGGAAGCGCGCGATTTTGCAGGATTTCAGAAGGCGGCCATGGTCTGGGCGCGCGGCGCCAACTCGATTACGAACTCTCCGCGGGTCGCCAATGAGGGCGATGCCTACGATCTCGCCGCCGATTTCGGCACGGACTTCGCAAAACTGGTTACGACCGGAGAGTCGCCGTTCGGCGGCATCCCCGCGCTGCCGCCGATGGACAGCATTCCCGTGCGGCTCGGCGGTGCGCCCAAATATGTCGCCTGCGAAGCGTTCGGACGGTTTCCCGGCATCACCGGCATCGCGGGGCAGGGGCTCGGCCTGCCGCCGGCCTGGACCGATTCCGGCGCCAAGGAGAGCCCGGCCAACAATCCGGCCCCGCCGCCTGTGCCCGGAGCGAATTCAGAGCAGGCGCTGACACAGTGATGCGGCTGCGCGCCCCGCAACATCCGAGCTCGACATATTGGTAGCCGATCAGAGTTGATGACATGCTGACATCCGGAATAACTCGCCCTTCCCAACGCGCTTTGCGCCAAAGCGCAGCGCGTGACGATGCGCGCGCGAGCAGCGTTCCCCTGTTCACGGCCGATGAGGCGTGGAGCCGGACCAACGCAGATCGGCATGCAGTCGACGAGAGGGATGACCAGGACTCGATGCTCGAGCCCGGCTTCTGGATGACGGCCCTGGTCGCGGTCCTGCCCACGGTCGCCGGCTGCCTCTATCTCGTCCTGACCCAGGGATGAGGCGCGCAGCGAGCGCGGCACCGGGGACAAGCGATGCATTCACGATATGAGTTGGCGTGCTGCCAGCGAAGGTCCGTCTTCGGCCGCCGCAGATCTCTGGCGGCCTTGTCCGCCGTCTTGACGCTTTTGCTGGCGGGATGCGCATCGAGCGGGAATTTGCCTCCTGTCTATCATCCTCCGCGTCCGCCTGGTGCCAAGGCGGTGCAGGAGGGCGTCAGGAAGGCAGCCGCCGAAGTCAAGCTGACCGGGGGACTCGAGACATCCGCCGTCCGTCCTACCGACCACGGGCCGGCGTCGTATTTCGTCTGCCTGAGGCAGCGCGGTGGTCCGTCCGATAGACACCCGGCCTATTCGGTCTTTTTCGACGATGACGCCTACAAGGGAATCCAGAGCTCGGTGATCCTCGACGCCTGCGAAGCCCAGCCATGGGTTCCCTTCAACTGATGCCGGGGATGTAAGGGGCAGAATGAGAACCTCGACCGACGGGCGTCACGGGCCCGGTTCCGTGCCCCAAAATCCACCCAATCGGTGGTCACTAAGCCCGCGGAGGAGGCCTTTGCCTCCCATGGCGGGACTGCTGGACGGATGATCGATTTGAGGCGGCTAGTCGTGCTGGCAGCGGTTGCGCTGCTCGCCCTAGGCACCGGCATGGCCGTTGCCTCACCTGCGAAGCCGAAGCGCCCCGCGGTCGCGACCGCTGCGCCGCCGCCTCCCGCTCCGCCGGTCGAGCCGCTGCCGCCGCCAAAGATCTACCTGTTCCGCGGCGCCATGGGGCCGATCTTCTCGACCGGCATGGACCGGCTCAGCGAAAAGCTGACGAAGGCCGGCTTCTCGGCCGACGTCTATGAATTCACCATCTGCCGATGGATCGGCGATCGTGTCATCTCCAGCTACAAGGAGAGCCCGGCGCCGATCGTGCTGATCGGCCACTCCATGGGCGGGCTGTGCTCGGTCGTGATCTCCGAGATGGCGGCCAAGGAGAACATCCGGATCAGCCTCGTCATCGCCATCGATTCCGCGCATGCGACCGGCGACGTGCCGCTCAATGTCGAGCGCTTCATCAACATCTTCCTCTCCGACAGCGTGCTCGGCGGCGGCGACGTCGTGGCCGTGCCCGGCTATCGGGGCCATTACGCGAGCTACGACCTCAAGGAGAACAGCCGCGTCTCGCACATCAACATCGAGAAGTCGGACGACATCCATCGCCAGATCATCGAGATGGTGACGCAGCTGCCACGCATCCCCGCGCAGAGCCAGGCCGATGCCGTGCCGCTGCGCTATCTCGTGCCGCCGAACACGCCGGTGGAATTGTGGGACAGCGGCGTGCGGGTGCCGGTGCGCACCGGCGACACCCTGGAGAGCATCGCCGCCGCCCGCCGCGTGCCGCTGTGGACGCTGGCGCAGAGCAACTCGCTGGCGGAGAACGCGCCGCTCACTCCCGGCCAGTCCATCATCGTCCCGCGCCACCTGACGCCGCCGGAGCCTGTGGCCGCGATGGCGGCGCCGGCGCCGCCGCCGCAAGGGCGGAAGTAGTTGATCCACAACTCGTCATGGCCGGGACAAGCCCGGCCATGACGTCGAGTAGCGATTACACGTTCGTCCCGTGGATCGCGTCGATCACGGCGTCCGTGACTTCCTTCGTCGTCGCCTTGCCGCCGACATCGGGCGTCAGCACGCCGGCCGCGCAGACGCGCTCGACCGCCGACATCAGCCGCATTGCCGCGTCCTTCTCGCCGAGATGCTCGAGCATCTGGACGCCGGTCCAGAAGGTCGCGACCGGGTTGGCGATGCCCTTGCCGGTGATGTCGAACGCCGAGCCGTGGATCGGCTCGAACATCGAGGGGAAGCGGCGCTGCGGATCGATGTTGCCGGTCGGCGCCACCCCGAGGCTGCCGGCGAGCGCGCCGGCAAGATCGGAGAGGATGTCGGCGTGGAGGTTGGTCGCGACGATCGTGTCGAGGCTCTTTGGATGCAGTGTCATGCGCACGGTCATGGCGTCGACCAGCATCTTGTCCCAGGTGACGTCGGGGAATTCGGCCGCAACTTCGGCTGCGATCTCGTCCCACATCACCATGCCATGGCGCTGCGCGTTCGACTTGGTCACGACGGTCAGGAATTTGCGCGGGCGTGACTGCGCGAGCTGGAAGGCGTAGCGCATGATGCGGGTGACGCCGACGCGGGTGAACACCGCGACCTCGGTGCCGACTTCTTCCGGCAGGCCCCTGTGCGCACGGCCGCCCATGCCGGCATATTCGCCTTCCGAGTTCTCGCGCACGATCACCCAGTCGAGATCGCCGACGCCGACATTGCGCAGCGGCGAGGCGACGCCCGGCAGGATCTTGGTCGGGCGCACATTGGCGTATTGGTCAAAGCCCTGGCAGATCGGCAGGCGCAGGCCCCACAGCGTGATGTGGTCGGGCACATCAGGCGCGCCGACCGCGCCGAAATAGATCGCGTCGAATTTCTTCAGCTCGGCAAGGCCCTCGGCCGGCATCATCACGCCGTGCTTCTTGTAATAGTCCGAGCCCCAGTCGAACGTCTTGACGTTGAAGGCGAGGTCGCCGCTGCGTTTTGCCAGAGCCTCCAGCACGCGGATTCCGGCCGAGATGACCTCGGGGCCGATGCCGTCGGCGGGAATTGCTGCGATCGAATGGGTGCGCATGAAGATGCTCCGTTTGAGATGTCAGTGGGATTGCGGGACGGGTTCGACGGGCGCGGTCTGCGCGCGCGACAATAGCAGGGTCAGGACCGCGGAGAGAACGAGCAGGCCGCTGACGAAATAGAGTCCGCCGACAAAACTGCCGGTCTGCTCCTTGATCCAGCCGATCATGGCGGGTCCGACGAAGCCGCCGAGATTGCCGATCGAGTTGATGGTGGCGATCCCTGCTGCGGCCGCGGGGCCGGACAGGAACAGCGTCGGCATGCTCCACAGCGGCGGCTTGGCCGAGGAGATGCCGATGTTCACCAGCGCCAGCGCCACCAGCACGGTGACCACGCCGGTTGCAAGCCCGGCAAAGGCGAGCCCCACGGCCGCGAGCAGGCAGGCGAGCACGACGTGCCAGGTGCGCTCGCCGGTGCGGTCCGAATGCCGCGCCCACAGCACCATGGCGACGACGGCGGCGGTTGCCGGCAGCGCATTGAGGAAGCCGACCTGGAGCGTGGACAGGCCGAACTGCTTGATGATCTGCGGCGCCCAGACGCCGAGCGTGTAGAGGCCTGCCGAGGTGCCGAAATAGATGAGCGCGAGCGCCAGCACGCGCGGATCGGCGAGCCCGCGCCAGATGCTGTGGCTCGCGGTCGCGGCCTTGCTGGTGGTTTCCGCATTCATGACATCGACCAGCCATCGCCGCTCGTCGTCCGCGAGCCATTTTGCCTTTTCCGGGCGGTCGGTGAGGAATGCCAGCACAACGAAGCCAAGCAGCACGGCCGGCAGCGCCTCCAGCACGAACAGCCATTGCCAGCCCTTGAAGCCGAACAGGCCATCCATTTCCAGCAGCGCGCCGGAGACGGGCGATCCCAGTACGGTCGACAGCGGCGCCGCCGCCATGAATAGCGCGGTCACCGCGGCGCGCTGGCGCGCCGGGAACCAGTAGGAGAGATAGAGGATGATGCCGGGGAAGAAGCCGGCTTCGGCGACGCCGAGCAGGAAGCGCAGCACATAGAAGCTGGTCGGGCCCTGCACGAAGGCCATCGCGGCCGACACGAGGCCCCAGGTGATCATCACCCGCGCGATCCATATCCGCGCGCCGACCTTGTGCAGGATGATGTTGGAGGGCACCTCGAACAGGAAATAGCCCCAGAAGAAGATGCCGGCGCCGAAGCCGTAGACGGTGGGCGACAGGCCGATGTCCTTGTTCATCGTCAGCGAGGCGAAGCCGATATTGACGCGGTCGATGAAGGCCACGAAGTACAGCAGCATGATGAAGGGAACGATGCGCCAGGTGATCTTGCGCAGCACGCGCGTCTGAATCTCGCTCGCCACCCTGGCCTCCTCGAGTTCCGGTTTGTTGTTGTATCGGCGGACCCGGAGGTCCACGCCGGCAACGAGCCTAGGCGGGGGAAGGAGGCATACTCAATTGGCGCTGGTTTATACAAAAAAATGATATAATCCTCGCCTGGCGAGACGAGAGGACCTTGGATGGAATTGCATCAGTTGCGATGCTTCGTGGCGGCGGCCGAGCGGCTGCATTTCGGCCATGCGGCGCAGCAGCTCCAGATGCTGCCCTCCGCGCTCGGCCGGCAGATCAGGCTGTTGGAAGAAGATCTGGGAACGCGGCTGTTCGCACGGACCACGCGCGCGGTGTCGCTGACGGAAGACGGTTCGACGCTGCTGCGCGATGCCCGCGCCATCCTCGCCAAGGTCGAGGCGGTTGAGAGCAATCTGCGCAACCGCTCGCGTGCCGGCGCCGCGCGGCGGCTGCGGGTCGGCGCCATCGACAGCGCGGCAGCGGGATTGCTGCCGCCGCTCTTGCGCGATTTCCGCGACAAGCATCCTGAGATCGCGGTGCAGCTGCTCGAAGACAAGACCGTCCGGCTGCTGCCGAAGATTTTGACCGGCGCGCTGGATCTCGCCTTCGTCCGCCCGCCCGACAGTGCGGACAAGCGGCTCGAATTCCGCGATCTGCTCCAGGAGACCGCGATCGTGGCGTTTCCGCAACGCCACCCGCTCGCCGAGCGCAAGTCGATCACGCTGGCGCAGATCGCCGACGAGGCGATGCTGGTGCCGGACCGCCGCTCGCGGCCACACAGCCATGACCTCACGATCAAGCTGTTCGAGCAGGCCGGGCTGACGCCGCGCATCGTGCAGGTCGCCGACGAGAAGCAGACCATCATCCATCTGGTGGCAACGAAGCTCGGCGTTGCGATCGTGCCGCGCTGGACCACGCGGATGGCGGTATCAGGCGTGCGCTTCGTGCCGCTGCGGCCGAAGCAGAGCGGCCCCATCGGCCGGCTGCCGCTTGCCGCCGCATGGCTGCGCGGTTCGCGCGACCCGGCCCGCGATGCCATGCTGGCGGTGCTGGAGGCGCGCCTGCGCAGCTATGCGCGGGAGGCGTGAGCGGCTATGACATTGGCCTGGCGAGAAGGTGGGACGCGATGACTGCACAGAAAGCTTCGAACGAATTGCGGGTTGCCATCGCAGGCCTGGGCTCGATCGGCACCAAGATCGCGACCGCACTCGATCAGGGCATCGAGGGGCTGACGCTGTCCGCTGTCGCCGTGCGTGATCCCGCCAAGCATCAGGCGTTTCTGGGCGGCCTGCGTCGTGCGCCATCCGTGCTGCCGATCGATCAGCTCGGTGACGCCGCGGATATCGTGGTCGAATGCGCGCCGAGCGGCCAGTTGCGCGCGATCGTCGAGCCCGCGGTGAAGCGCGGCAAGGCCGCCGTCGTCGTCAGCGTCGGCGGACTGCTCGACAATTTTGATCTGGTCGATCTCGCCCGCGCCAATGGCGGCCGCATCATCGTGCCGACCGGAGCGCTGATCGGGCTGGACGCCGTCAACGCCGCCGCAATCGGCACCATCAACTCGGTGAAGATGGTGACGCGCAAGCCGATCGACGGTCTGAAGGGCGCGCCCTTCATCGTCGAAAACAACATCGATATCGACAATCTACGCGAGCCGCTCAAACTGTTCGAGGGCACCGCGCGCGAGGCCGCAAAGGGCTTTCCAGCCAATCTCAACGTCGCGGTCGCGCTGTCGCTCGCGGGCGTCGGGCCGGACCGCACCTCCGTGCAGATCTGGGCCGATCCGACCGTGACGCGCAACGTTCACCGCATCGAAGTCGAGGCGGATTCGGCGCGCTTCTCGATGTCGATCGAGAACATCCCGTCGGAGAATCCCAAGACGGGCCTGATCACGGCGCTCTCCGTGATCGCGCTGCTACGCAAGCAGCGCGCCACGCTTTGTGTCGGGACGTAACCTCTACGCGCCCGTGACGCGCCAGATCACGTTGCCGACGTCGTCGGCCATCAGCAGCGACTTCTTGTCGGGTCCGATCACGACGCCAACCGGACGGCCGTAGGATTCCTTCTCGTCCGGGGACAGGAAGCCCGACAGGATGTCGCGACTGGGGCCGGAGGGCTTGCCGTTTTCGAACGGGATGAACACCAGTTTGTAGCCCGAGAGAGTGCTGCGATTCCACGAGCCGTGCTGGCCGATCACCATGCCGTCGGGGAAGCCGGGCAGGGTCCCTGCGGGCATCCAGCACAGGCCGAGCGAAGCGGTGTGGCCGCCGAGTGCGTAGTCCGGTTGAAGCGCTTTGGCGACCATCGCGGGATCCTGCGGCACGCGATCGTCGACCGTCTTGCCCCAGTAGCAATAGGGCCAGCCGTAGAAGCCGCCGTCGCGCACCGAGGTGAGATAGTCCGGCGGCGTCTCGTCGCCGAGACCGTCGCGCTCGTTGACGACGGTCCAGAGCACGTTCGTATTGGGCTCCCACGCGAGTCCAACCGGGTTGCGCAGTCCCGCACCAAAAATGCGATGCGTGCCGGCGGCGAGATCGAGCTCATAGACCGCGGCGCGGCCTTCCTCGACCTCCATGCCCATCTCGGCGATGTTGCTGAGCGAGCCGACACCGGCATAGAGCTTCTTGCCGTCGGGGCTTGCGAGCAGGCTGCGCGTCCAATGGCCGCTCGGCTTGAACGTCGTGAGCCGCTTGCCCGGCGCGGTGATGCGGTCGGCATTGGCGACATAGGGGAAGGCCATCACGCCGTCGGTGTTGCCGACATAGAATGTGTTGCCGACCAGCGCCATGCCGAAGGGCTGGCTGAGGTTCTCCATGAAGGCGCCGCGCACTTCGGCGACGCCGTCGCCGTCCTTGTCGCGCAGGAGCGTGATGCGGTTGGCGCTGACTCCGAGCGCTGCGGCGCGCCGCATCGTCGCCTGCATCGCATAGTGAAACACCGACCTCGGCGCGCCCGCAATCTGCGTCGCCTCCGCGATCAGCACGTCGCCATTCGGCAGCACCTCGATCCAGCGCGGATGGTCGAGCCCGGTTGCGAACGCATTGACCTTGAGCCCGGGGGCGACCGTCGGCTTCTGGCCCTCGCTCCAGCCCCTGGCCGTCGGCATCTTCAAGGTCGGCAGCGCCCCCTGCGGCTTCGCTTCGGGAATCGCCGGCGCCTGGCCCCAGGCCGGCGCGGGCGCGGTGCCCGACAGCCGCCGCCATTGCAGCGCGGCACCGCCGATCAGCGCGACGAACTGCGCGAAGATGCTGGAAAAGGTCATGGAAATCCCCTGTTGAACGTACGGCACAGTCCAACGACGGATCGCCCAAAGCCCCGCGCGGGCTCAGACCTTATCGTCGACCTCTCCAGATCCACGATGGGATGTCGTCGTGCCTTTTTGCGCGCGCATCCAACTGGGTAGCGGCAAAAAGGTCAACCGCTACGGAACTCGATCAGCGCCTATTCCCGAGGAATGGCAGCCGACCAAATTTGCATGGAGAGGAAAGTCAGCGGCCGATGTGCCGGTCCAGCCGCCGGCGCGAGCCTCTGCTGCTACGCTAGGCACGCCCAAAGAACTGACTAATTTTCGGTGCCATTGCCCGCCGCGCGCCGTGACGACATCTCCAGGCATGCAACTGTTTAACCATCCGTTAACCATAGCTATTCATGATACTGCCCGTGTATATGTGTTCGCGACGAGCTTGAACTGCATGGCGCAGCGTGGTTCCAGAGCGCCAGTTGGAGGGGATGAGGGCATCCTGAGCTTTCCCTCACCGCTGGCACCAGACAAGGGAGCAACAGCTCTCGATCTGGTATATCAAGCGGCCGATGTCTTCCGCGATATGGAGAAGCACGCCCGCGAGACCGAAGCCCGTGCCCAATCACTTTGCACGAGCGCCATAGAAAGATTGCGGCTGGCCGAAGGGCGAGCGGAGGCCGCCGAGCGGGCACAGCGTGAACTCACCGTAGCCACCCAAACTAAGCTGCAAGATGCTTGCCGAGCGCTGGAGCAAGCCCAGTGCTGCATTGAAGCTCAAAAGGATAAGTTGACGGCCGTAGAGCTTCGCGCCGAAGTTGCGGAAGCCGAAGCGCGACAAGCCAAGGAAGCGCTCGCGCTCGTTGAAGAGGCCATTCGCAAGCGTCTGCTTTGCGCAAACCCGCATGCCGATGGCAGGTTGGCAGCGGTAGCCTGATCGATTGCGACTGCAATGACTCACTGGGGGCTACCGCGCGGGCAGGCGCGGAGCGGGCGAACTACCCCTGCTGCAAGCCTGGCGGTAGCCACCTCCTTTAGCATTTGAAATCGGCTGGGATTGGGTTCGATCCAAACAGGGGCTGGTGCAGCCTGAGAGGCTCATTTTACTTGCGGGACAAGACGCCGCGTGACCCGCGCGCCAATCCAAATGACAGAGCCAAACGATAACGAACTATTAACCATGTTGGGCTATCTGGAGAATTGGGCATTCGGGGCGCGTGTGCTGGCTTGCGGGCCAGCCGGTAGCGTAGGCGTGGACCCATGGCCCTTGACCCGGAAGAACTCGTCACCCTGACAGATCACGGCTCGATGAAACTGCGCGCGGCAGTATCGCGCGCGATGACGTTGCCACCCAAGGAACGCAAGCGGACGACAATCGTCCGCGAGGGTGAACCGGCGATCCTGCATTTCGAGCAGATCAAAAACCTTGCGGCGCGGTGGAACGCACGGCTCGCGCCAATCGACTGACTAGTTTCGCTGTGCTGGTGTCAATCGAGCCCCGAGCCCCCAAAAGAGGCGGCCCGTGCACGGCCTCGTCGACCCTCGGTAAGCATGAGTTTGATGCCGGTCGCCGCATGCGGATTACCGTTCGTTGCGACCTGCGTCCGCGAGCGCTGCCGAGATCTCTCGCAATGAGCGCCGACCGCCCCTGAGCGGCACCCGCGCGACGCTTGGCTTCCGCTGCCCCGTTAAGATTTCATTAACCCTACGAGAGCAAGTCTTTTGGCTGGGGCCGGGCGGATCATTCGCAAGGAAAATCCCATGCCAAATCTGGAAGAGGCAATTCGCGAGCGCGCCTACCACCTCTGGGTCGCCGATGGGCAACCCGACGGAAAGGCGGAAGTCCATTGGATGCATGCTCAATACGAAATTCTCGAGGCGTCAGTCGCAAACCCTGCTGTGGCTGACATCGCAGTGACAAAGCCCGCCAGAAGGGTGCGATCCCCGAAAAAGCAAAACTCGCGCTGACGGGTCCAGCGCGAGGACGTGCGCCATTCGCAATTCGGTCGGCGGGCTGCCGGTCGTCGTTAGAAATGACATCCAACGATGCGGGAATTGGCAGCCTCGCTAACCCAAATTTCTTCGAGAGGAACAGACAACAACACCTAGACTATTCGTCGGGTCGGCAGTTCAATTGGCATTGGTTGATCGAGTCGGTTTCTCGCACCATCCAGCGCCGAGAGCGACGAGCGCCGACGTGACCAGAGCCCATGGCAACCAGTGTCCGACGGGACCAGCGTCCATAAGGCCAGCGTCAAAGAGGCCAGGGTCCAGAAGGCCAGCGTAGAGCGAGCATCAACCCTGCAAGCAGCCCGCCAAGTCTGCTCGCAGCCCAACTTGGCAAGACACGGCAAGGCCTTTGCCAGCGAAGAGCCTTTGAGGCTTTTGGGACCATCGGTTACTCCGATGGTCCCTTTTCATTGTGGTGCCATTGGCGCGAGACATCGGGCGGCTGTTGCTTCCGCGTTCACCATGCAATCGAGCGAGGAACGCTATTTGATCGTCGCGTGCACAGTGATTACCGACATGCCAGAAGCTGTCGGTCCCTGCCCCGTCGCTTTGATGGCAAAGGTATCGCTACCCTTATATTTAGCCTTCGAACGTAGACAGGTTGAGCCTTCTCAGCTTGCCGTGTGACAGCTTTTGAGAGATGTCCGAGCCACTCACCGTGCCGCGCATCTGGATTGGAAATTGGCAACTTCCTCCGGACGTGAGGTCAATGTCGGCCGTCGAGTTCTCGCCCCAATCCGCTAGTGTGCCAGAGATTGAGCATTCAGAAACGGCCGCCGCCCGAGATACAGACAGTAGGCTTGGACAGCTAGCGATGAGCGCCAACGCGGCGACCTTTGACAACTGCATAATAGGCTTCTCCGTAGCGTTGTCAGTTTACGGACATCACTCCTCTGGCACCCCGGCTAGGGCTAGGCCGCATGCCCTCGCAGACCCGCTCTCGTCCTGCGAGATATTTCGTATCGTCGCTTGCTTGGCTGACAAGCAAGCGACTGATGGTAAAGCTTGGATCGAGCGCAAGTCCGACACTAGCAGTAACGTCGTGCAGAGAAAGCGGAACGCAGCGACCGCGCCTTCAGGACGCTTCACCGCAGCGACAGGAACGGAATGATCATCGGCACGCGACGGCAATAGGCGCCGTAGGCGTCTTCGCCGAGCTCCTTGGACAGAAACACCTCTTCCATCCGGCCCTTCTGCCACATGCCGAGCGAGATCAGGATGGCGCCGAGGATCGTCGTTACGAGGCCGATCGCGATGCCGGTGACGAGCATGCCTGCAATCAGTCCCGTGTAGATCGGGTGACGCACGATGCCGTAGGGGCCAGTGTCGATAACGCGGTGGTCTTCCTTGTGGGTGATGGTGTTGGACCAGAATTTTCCGAGATGCAGCCGGCCCCACCAGGCGAAGGCGATGCCGGCGGCCGAGAGGACCGCGGCGATGTAGATGCCGGTGTTGCCGAGCACCCAGAGCGGCTTCCAGCCCAGGACCTGTGCAACCCACGGCGTGTACAGGATTCCGCCGACCAGGATCGGCAGGCGATAGCGCTGCGACTCCAGCGTCATGACCTGCTTCTGGGTGCGGCCCTGCCAGAACGAGGCGCCGACCCAGCTGGCGAGAAAGGCGAGCCAGATCAAGGCCAGGAGTTCGGTCGGCCAGGTCGTGGTCCAGCCACCCCAGGCCACGGAGAGAAGCTTGCTGAAATCGAAGGACATGAAGGTTCTTTGCGTTTGGGCGGAGGCCTTAGCTCGCGCGCGAGGAAAGCGCGTGATGCTCGATGGCGCCGGAGGGCCGCTGGCCGTTGCGGGCGAGCAGATGGGTGATGGTTTCGCGCAAGACCGGTTCGATCGGGCGCGGCGCGTAGCCGAGCTCGGTGCGCGCCTTGCCGATCGAGAGGTCGCTCGCGGCAAGCGCGATGCGCACGCCCTCGGCGGTGCCGTTGGGCGGCCGGCGCGTGATGCGATCGGAGATGGATTCGAGCATGATCGCGGAGAGCTCGGCGATCTTGCCGGGCACGACGACCGGGAACTGCCGGCGGCCGCTCATCGCCGACATCATCCGTAGGATGTTGCCGAGCGGGACGCAGTCGCCGCCGAGGATGTAGCGCTGACCGATGCGGCCGCGCTCCATGGTCAGCACGAGGCCCATGGCGACGTCGCGGACATCGACGAGATTGACCAGGAAGTTGAGATGCGGCTGCACCTTCTTCTGGAGGAAGTACCACAGCATCGCCGTCGGCGGCGTCAGATTGTGGTCGGCCGCACCGATCGGCATGGTCGGCGTGCCGATCACGAGCGGAAAGCCCGCGGCCGCCGCCTTCGCGGCGTGGTGCTCGGCGAGCGACTTCGACCGCGTATAGGCGCCGGGCATCGCATCGGCCGGCTGCAGCGCCTCTTCGGCGGCAACGCCGTTGAGGTCGGAATAGGGGAACAGGATCGATTCCGTCGAGCAGTGCAGGAAGCGCGACACGCCGCGCTTCATCGCCGCGGCAAGCACGATTTCGGTGCCGCGGCAATTGACGTCGTGGAAGTCCTGCTTGTTGGCGACCCACATGCCGGGCAGGCCGGCGAGGTGATAGACCTGATCGACACCAGCGATCGCCGCGTCCACCGCGGTACCGTCCAGCACCGAGCCGTGGATGTGTTCAACGTCCGCGTTCGCCGCGGCCGGCGCACGGACATCGAGAACGCGTACCCGCTGCCCACGGGCGCGGAGCGCTTCTACGAGATGATGTCCGATGAAGCCGCTGCCACCGGTAACCAGTACGAGAGCCATGCAGAAGGTTTACTGTTTCGCTTCTAGAGCTATCGGGTTGAAAGGGAATTGGTCGGAACAGGCGCCAAAATCGCGGCAAGGTCGCGACGGAAGCCCAGTGCAATGAATAATTTCGCCATGACAAACATCGGTCCAAGCAGGAAATGCGCGGGGTGGTCGACCATCGACGGCTGCCGTTCCTCGAAAACCCTGTGGCCCACGATCTGCGCTGCGACGCCAAATCCGATCAGCAGCGCAAAAATCGACCACATCATGACGATCGAGGCCTGATTGCCGATTGCGGTTGCGACCGAAAGCAGCACGGTCATCGCGGCGAGGATGCCGAGCCCAATCCCGGCGTCCAGCATCAGCCAGTAAACCAGCACCGGCAGGGCCGCAACCACGGCCAGGCTCACCTCGATCCCGAAGATGGGAAAACGCACGAGAGTGAGTGGCAGCACGGCGCCGGTGAAGAGCAGGAGGATTCCGACCACGTGCATCGCGCAGTTCCAGGGATCGCGATGATATTCGACGTAATCGGCCAGTTGGCGTTGAAAATAACCAGCCATCTCGGTCTCGTGCAGCATGGGGTCTGGGAAGGGCGAGAACAGGCTATAGCACCTGATAGGGCAGTGCACAAACCGGCTCGCGTGTCGCGCAAAGCATGGCTGTTGCGCTTTCGACAGGCCGCAAAACGGTCGGAACTTCAAAGAGTTCCGTCAGGGGAAGCGATCTCGCTCAGCGCTTCTTGGCGGGCTTTTTCGCCGCAGGCCCGGGCGCCGCAGCCGGATGCGCAGGCGCCTCCTCCGGCACCTTGGCATAGGTCAGGATTTGCAACTGACCGTTGACCGTCGAGGTCGGCTTGGCCCGGTCGAGAAACTGCTCCTCGCCGAGGCCGATCGGATGCAGCCGCTTGGTCGAGATCTTGAAGGTGTTCACCAGGACGTCACGGATCGCATCGGCGCGTCGCTGGCTAAGGATCGCATTGGCCTCGCGCGTCTTCGCATTGGATTCGACATGGCCGACGATCAGGAACGTGTACGGCAGCAGCGAGGAGTTAACCAGCGCGTCCGCGATGCGGCCGACGGTCTGATAGGACGCCGGCTGGATGATCGGCGTGTCGGCGTCGAACTGGATCTGCGCGTTGAAGGCGGGCAGGTTGGCGAGGTCAGGCGCGATCAGCGGCCGGTTCACCGGACCCGGATCGTTCTTGATCCTGGCCTTGGCGCGCTCCATCACCTGCTGCTTCAGCGCGGGAAGGTCGACCTCGGCGGCCTGTTCGAAATGGTTCAGCTTGCCGACGATGTCGTCACGGGTCGGCGCCGCCGTCTGCGCGCTTGCTGCGCCCGCGAGCAGGGCCAGGATCTGGACCACGACCAGCGTGATGGCGATTCCGTTCGCGCGCATCACCGATACCCCGCGTCGTCGACGGCCTTCAGGCAGTTGTTGCTGATGCCCTTGGGCGTCGTGACCAGGCAGGGGATCGACTTGCTGGTCTCCTTGGTCGAGCCGCCGCAGACCTTGACGATCTCGCGCTGGCAGGCGTTCGCCACCGTGACGCGCGCGGCGACGCGCTTCTGGATGGCATCGAAGGCGCCGAGATAGTCGCTCTGGCATTGCTGCGAGAGCACGTCGCGGTTGCGGGACAGGCACTCTTTCAGCCGGGTCGAGTCCGGGTTGACGCCGCGGCAATTGGCGACGATTTCCGCGCCGCAGCTCTTGGCCAGGAGCCCGATCGAATCGCCAAAGCTCATGGTCTCCGCCGCCGCTAGCGACGGCATAACCAATGCCAGCAAGATCAGTGTGATGGAGCCCCGGACCATGGGCGCATCTGATACGGGGAAGTTCGCGATGGTCAAGGGCTGTTCGGGTGAGAACCGTCGAACGTCCGGCCAGTGCGGCGAACAGTCCTCACTCGGCGTCGTCGGTGGGGGGAGGCCATTCGATCAGGGCGACCGTGTGTTTCCTGAGGTCGTCGGCCACAGCAGGGTCGGCCTTGAGCTCGTCCAGCGTCCGGGGCACGGGAAGCTGGCGACCGTCCTCGGCCAACTCCTGGGCGTAGAATTCGAGAGCGTCAGGCGCGTTCTCCAGGGCCTCGTCGACGTCGTCGCCGCCGGAAATGCAGCCCGGCAGGTCGGGAAACCACAAGCCGACGGCGTCGTCCGGGCCTACGTCCTCGATGATGGCGATGTAGTGAGGCATGACTGGATTGGTGGTCTCGAAGATTGTGGCGCCGGGGTTCCTTCAATTATGAATACCCCACTGTTGGAGGTCCGCAATTGGGAAAAGTGATTCTGGCCGAGGGCGCCGGCTCGTTCGTGTTTCGCGATGAGGGGGCCCCCGCGCCACGTTCGATGCGGGTCTTCTCGTTTCGTCCGAGGTCGAGCACGCGGCACACGCGCATCATCATCGCGATGCATGGTGTCGATCGTGCCGCTGCGGAGTTTCGCGATCTTCTCGCGCCGCAAGCCGAACGCAATGGGCAGATCGTGCTGGTACCGGAGTTCGATCCGGATCAGTTCCCGGGCGTCCACGCGTACAATTTCGGCGGCGTGCGACGGCCGCCGCCCGACGACATGGTCTTGCCGCGCGACCATTGGAGTTTCGGGGTCATCGACCGGCTGTTTCATCATGTTCGAGATGCGAGCGGATCCAGCCGGGACAGCTTCGGCCTGTTCGGCAACTCCGCGGGCGCCCAATTCGTCCTGCGCTATGTCGCGCTCAACGAGGCCGCTTCCGTTGATCTCGCAGTTGCCGCCAATTGCGGCTGCTACATGCTGCCGAATCTCGCCAAGGACTATCCAGACGGCATGGGAGGGATTGGCCTCAACGCAGATCATTTGCGGAGATATCTGGGGCGTTCCCTCGTCATCTTGCTTGGCGATGCCGACAACGATCCGGACGCCCCCGACCTGCCTCGCTGGGACGAGGCAATGGCACAAGGTCCCCACCGCCTTGCGCGCGGTCTCTGGCACTTCGAACATTGTACGGAGCTAGCCAAAAACCTTGACGTGGAACTAGGCTGGCGACTCGAAATTGCGCCCGGAGCCGGGCATGTCGACCAGTTGATCTACGACCAGGGAGCGAACATCCTGAACGGCTGAGCAGAGGTGAAGGTCACGCCCGCTGCACAAAACTGTCCACGACCTTCTTCTCGCCGGCCTTGTCGAAGGCGATGGTGAGCTTGTTGCCGTCGATCTTGGTGACGCGGCCGTAGCCGAATTTCTGGTGGAAGACGCGGTCGGAGAGGGAAAATTCCGAGGTGGTGCCGGTGGATTTGGCGACCAGCTCGCCCTCGATCGTCATCGGCCCGCGGCGGCGTGAGGAGAAGCTGCCGAAATCCGGGCCGGATGAGGAGGAGAACGACGAGGCTTGTTCCTCGAAGCCGCCTTGGCCGCCGCCACTGCGTCCACCGCCCCGGTTCCGGTTGGCCTGGGCGCGCTGCCAGCCCGGGGTCGAATAGGTGGAACCGAACGCCTCCATGTCGTCGAAACGCGAGGCGCCGTAGCCGCCGGTGCCGCCCCAGGCCGAGCCGCCCTTGGATTCCGTGATCTCGACATTGGCGGACGGCAATTCGTCGAGGAAGCGCGACGGGATCGTGGTCGACCAGGTGCCATGGATCCGGCGGTTGGTCGCAAAGTAGATCTTTGCGCGGCGCCTCGCGCGGGTCAGGCCGACATGGCCGAGCCGGCGCTCTTCCTCGAGGCCGGCACGGCCCTGTTCGTCCAGCGTGCGCTGGCTCGGGAACAGGCCTTCCTCCCAGCCGGGCAGGAACACGTTGTCGAATTCGAGACCCTTGGCCGAATGCAGCGTCATCAGCGACACCGCGTCTTCCTCGGCGCCGCCGTCGCGGTCCATCACCAGCGAGATGTGCTCCAAAAACCCTTGCAGGTTCTCGAACTCCTCCATCGAGCGCACCAGCTCTTTCAGGTTCTCCAGCCGGCCCGCAGCGTCCGCCGAACGATCCTTCTGCCACATCTCGGTATAGCCGCTCTCGTCGAGCACGATCTGGGCGAGATCGGTATGCGCGGTGACCTCGCGCTGGGCGCGCCAGCGGTCGAACTGGGCGACGACGTCGCGCAAGCTTCCGCGCGCCTTCGGCTTCAGCTCGTCGGTCTCGACCACCGCGCGCGCCGCCTCGAACAGCGGGATGCGGCGCTTGCGGGCGTGGTCGTGCAGCATCTGCACGGTGGCGTCGCCGAGGCCGCGCTTGGGCACGTTGACGATGCGCTCGAAGGCGAGATCGTCGGCGGGCGAGTTGATGACGCGCAGATAAGCCAGCGCGTCGCGGATTTCGGCGCGCTCGTAGAAGCGCGGGCCGCCAATCACGCGGTAGGGCAGGCCGAGCGTGACGAAACGGTCTTCGAATTCGCGCATCTGGTACGAGGCGCGCACTAGGATCGCTATCTCGTTGAGCTTCTCGCCCTGGCGCTGGATCTGCTCGATCTCCTCGCCGATGCCGCGGGCTTCCTCTTCGGAATCCCACGAGCCCGTCACCGTGACCTTCTCGCCGTCATGGTCCTCGGTGCGCAGCGTCTTGCCGAGCCGGCCTTCGTTGTGCGCGATCAGGTGCGAGGCGGCGGCGAGGATGTGGCCGGTCGAGCGGTAATTGCGCTCGAGGCGAATGACCTTGGCGCCGGGGAAATCGTGGTCGAAGCGCAGGATGTTGTCGACCTCGGCGCCGCGCCAGCCATAGATCGACTGGTCGTCGTCGCCGACGCAGCAGATGTTTTTGACGTGGGGCGTCTGCTCCCTCGCCCCGCTTGCGGGGTCGCGACGAGCTTCGCTCGCGCTGAGAGCGTCGGGGTGAGGGGCTGTCTCCACGAGTTCAGTCTGCGGAGAGTCCCCCTCACCCGCATCGCTTTGCGATGCGACCTCTCCCCGCACGCGGGGAGAGGTGAAGGAGGGAGACGTCGGCGCCTGCGACAGCAGCCGCAGCCACAGATATTGCGCGACGTTGGTGTCCTGATATTCGTCGACCAGGATGAATTTGAAGCGCTGCTGGTACTGCCGGAGGATATCCGGGTGCTCGCGGAAGATGCGGATGTCTTCGAGCAGCAGATCGCCGAAATCGGCGGCGTTCAAGATCTTCAGCCGCTCCTGGTAGCTCGCATAGAGCTTGCCGCCCTTGCCGTTGGCGAACACGGCGGCTTCGCCTGACGGCACCTGCGACGGCGTCAGGCCGCGGTTCTTCCAGCCGTCGATCAGGCCGGCCAGCATGCGTGCGGGCCAGCGCTTGTCGTCGATATTGTCGGCCTGCAGCAACTGCTTGAGCAGCCGCACCTGGTCATCGGTGTCGAGCACGGTGAAGTTCGACTTGAGCTGCGCCAGCTCGGCATGGGTGCGCAGGATGCGGCCGCCGATGGAGTGGAAGGTGCCGAGCCACGGCATGCCTTCGACCGCATGGCCGAGCATCTGGCCGAGCCGATGCTTCATCTCGCGCGCGGCCTTGTTGGTGAAGGTCACCGACAGGATCTCGGCGGGGCGGGCGCGGCCCTGACTGAGGATGTGGGCGATGCGCGTGGTCAGCACGCGCGTCTTGCCGGTGCCGGCGCCGGCCAGCACCAGGACCGGGCCGTCCAGCGTCTCCACGGCGTCGCGCTGCTCAGGGTTGAGCCCGGACAGATATTTCGGGCCCACAGAGGCGCGCGCACGCGCGGCGATGCCGCCGGCTGCGGGCTGGTGGTCGGGTACGCTGGTGATCTTGCTCGGCTCGGTCATGCGAATCATTGGCCCCACGATGGCACCGCGGGGTGGTGGAAGGGAGCCTTCTTAACAGGGATTGGTCCCTATATGGGGCGCCGGGGCGAGGTTTTCCACGTGCGCGGCGGGCCGATTTGTTCCCTCGGCGAGGGCGAATTTCCAGCTTGCGTGGGCCGGAACCATCGTTCCCGCGTCGAGATTGTCTGGACAGGTGGCGCGGCCAGCCGCGCCGACGCAGAGAGACATCAAGACGAGGGTTTGACCATGCTAGGCTGGGTTGTGACGTTTCTGGTTATCGCACTGATCGCCGGCATCCTGGGCTTCGGCGGCATCGCCGGCGCCTCGATCGAGATCGCCAAGATCATCTTCTTCATCGCGGTCGTGCTGTTCCTGGTCTCGGCCGTGGTGGGACTAGCGCGCGGACGAAGGATATAGGTGTGATCCTCATGGTGAGGAGCGCGGAACGCGCGTCTCGAACCATGAAGGCCCGACTGTGGCCTTGCATCCTTCGAGACGCCCGCTTCGCGGGCTCCTCAGGATGAGGGGTTAGAGCGAGCTGTTCAGCTACCGCTTCGAGGGCATCGCCACGTTCCGGCCGATGCCCTCGGGCCGCGGCAGGGCGCCGTGGGCGCCGACGACGGCTGCGATGCGCTGCCGGATATCGGGCGGAAAGGCCGCCACCTTTCGCGAGCCCATGTCGATGTGGAGCGACATGTTTTCGGAGGTCGCCGACAGCCAGCCTTCGGTCGCGTGCCGCAACTCCTGGAACGTATGCAGCCGCTTGTCGTCGGCTTCGAGCAGCCAGACCGACACCTGCACGGGATCGCCGAGATGGATTTCGCGCAGATACCGCACATGGCATTCGGCAGTGAAGGTCGAGCCGCCTCGCTCCTTCATGTAGCCTGGCCCGATCCCGAGCTGTAACCACATCTGGTCGATCGCGCGGTCGAACATCACGTTGTAATAGGCCATGTTGAGATGGCCGTTATAGTCGATCCATTGCGGCTCGATCTGCATGATCGACGAGCGGAACGGCTCGGCAGCGGCGGTCTCCGGCATGTGTCTTTCCTGCTATGCGCGCGGTCGCTTGACTTGACCGGTCAGATGTCCTTTGCCACGGTTCTTCTGTCGGGAGGAATGTCCGTGGGTACGACCATCACCAATAATCCGCCGCGGGTCGAGCCGAAAGCCCTCGCAAGCGCCCTGGAGCAGCTTGCCGCGCGGTTCGGCAACCGCCTCATCACCTCGCAGGCCGTTCGCGAGCAGCACGGCCATACCACCACGTGGATCGTCAACCAGCCGCCGGACGGCGTGGTGATGGCGCAGGAGACCGCCGACATCCAGGACGTGGTGCGGATCTGCGCCAGGAACCGCGTGCCCGTCATCGCCTTCGGCACCGGCACCTCGCTCGAGGGCCAGGTCAACGCGCCCGCCGGCGGCATCTCGATCGACCTGCGCGACATGAACAAGGTGCTCGCGGTGCATGCCGAGGACCTCGACTGCGTGATCCAGCCCGGCGTCACCCGTAAGGCGTTGAACGAGCATCTGCGCGACCAGGGCCTGTTCTTCCCCATCGACCCCGGCGCGGATGCTTCGCTCGGCGGCATGGCCTCGACCCGCGCCTCCGGCACCAACGCGGTGCGCTACGGCACCATGCGGGACAGCGTGCTCGCTTTGAAGGTCGTGCGCGGCGACGGCGAGATCATCACGACAGGCACGCGCGCCAAGAAATCCTCCGCCGGCTACGACCTGACGCATCTGTTCGTCGGCGCCGAAGGCACGCTCGGCATCATCTCCGAGCTGACCATTCGCCTGCGCGGCATCCCTGACACGATCGCGGCCGGCGCGGTGTCGTTCGAGACCGTGCACGGGGCCTGTCAGGCGGTGATCCTGGCGATCCAGACCGGCATTCCCGTGGCGCGCATCGAGCTGCTCAACGCCGCGCAGGTGAAGGCCTGCAATGCCTATTCGAAGCTGACGCTGCCGGAAACGCCGCTGCTGCTGATGGAATTCCACGGCAGCGAGGTCGAGGTCGGCGAGCAGTCCAAGGCTTTCGGTGAGATCGCAAAGGATTGCGGCGGTGGCGATTTCTCCTGGACCACCAAGCCGGAAGATCGCACAAAACTGTGGCAGGCGCGGCACGACGCCTATTGGTCGGTGAAGGCGCTGCGTCCCGGCGACAGCATCGGCGTGGTTGCAACCGACGTCTGCGTGCCGATCTCGCGGCTTGCCGATTGCGTCGGCGAGACCGAAGAAGATCTCAAGCGGCTCAACCTGCTGTCGCCGATCGTCGGCCATGTCGGTGACGGCAATTTCCACTGCTCGCTGGTCTGCGACACCAACGATGCCGACGAGATGGCGCGCGGCGAGGAGTTCATGCATCGCCTGGTCGAGCGCGCGCAGGCGATGGACGGCACCTGCACCGGTGAGCACGGCATCGGCCAGGGCAAGCAGAAATATCTCAAGGCGGAACTCGGCCCCGAAGCGCTCGACGCGATGCGGGCGCTGAAAAAGGCGCTCGATCCGCTGAATATCTTCAATCCCGGCAAGATCGTGCCGGAGGCATAGCGCGCGGCCGGCTGCGACGCGGTCGCGGAACTTTCGGCAGTCAGGCCGGTTCCAATCCCGTCAATTTCCGATGCCTCGATGGCGCGGCTCTGCGGGAGGATGCGATGTTGCGACCTGTCATTGGAATTGCCGTGATGGCGCTTGCCTGCATGCTGGCGGGCACGGCTCTGGGCAAGGGCGGGCACGGTGGCGGCCATGGTGGTGGGCACGGAGGCGGGCATGGCGGTGGCCATCACGGCGGCGGTCATCATGGTGGTGGTCATCATGGAGGCGGCCATTTTGGTGGTCATGGCTTCGGGCACGCGCATGGCGGCGGGCATCATGGCGGGCCCCGCTTCGCAACTGGCGCGCGACATCGCGGCCCGAACTTCGGCCAGATCCGCAATGCGGCCGTCCGTCCTGCGAATTTTCGCAACGCCCTCAACGTGCATTCCAGCGCCTTCCGCAACGGCCGTCTGATCAGCAATCCGGCCGCGCGAGCCCAGATCGCAGCGGCGGCCGCACTGGCCGGCTGGCACGGCGCCAGCAGCGGGTGGTGGCAACATGCGGGCGGCGGTTATGGCTGGGTCGGACCGCTGTTCTGGCCGTTCGCCTACAACGATCTCTACGATTACACGATCTGGGGCGATGGTCTCGGCTTCTGGGGCTACGGCTATCCGGACATCTATGCCGGCATCTTCGGGCCCTACGGCTATGACGGTCTCTCGGCCTATCTGCCGCAGCGGCCGCAGGGACGGCGCCAGGCGCGGGGCGTCCCGCTGGATCGGCTTTGCGGCAGCGACCGCCGCGAAATCGTCGGTCTGCCGATCGACCAGATCGCCGCCGCTGTGCAGCCGACCGAGGCGCAAGGCGCAAGCCTCGACGAACTCGGCAATGCCTCGATCCAGGCGTCCGAGATGATCCGCGCGTCCTGCCCGTCGCAGGTCGCGGCGACAGCGCCAGGTCGGCTGACGGCGATGCAGCAGCGCATCGAGGCGATGGAGAAAGCCGTCGATCTCGTTCAGCCCGCCCTCGATAGATTCTACGGCGCGCTCACCGACGAGCAGAAGGCGCGCTTCAATGCGCTGGCCGAGGATCAGCGTCGTGCGACGGCTTCCAGCAACACCGGGGCATCGCTGGTCCAGAATTGCGCGACGCCTGCTGCGCTCGATTGGCCCAGCACTGACATCGAGGCGAGGCTTCATCCCAACGACACCCAGCGTGCTGCGCTACAGGTGCTCCAGGATACGAGCGCCAAGGTCAGCGCATCGCTCAAGGCGGCCTGCGAGCCCAGCGACGTGATGACGCCGCCGGCGCGAATGGCGGCGGTTCGCAAGCGGCTCGACACGATGCTCGACGGCGTCAAGTCGGTTCGCGCGGCGCTGGAGGATTTCTACGCCACGCTGAATGACGAGCAGAAGGCGCAGTTCGAGGCCATCGGACCACGTCGGACGTCCTGACTGCATATCGATAATGCGTGGCGGAAAAATCGCCTCGCCGATCTCGATCGGCCTCTCTATGCTGGGCGAGGCGGGAGCGCGGAACTACGGCGGCTGGAAGACCATTGGTGACGGGGCGATGAAGTGGTTCGCGAAGCAAAACCCGGCGGACATCTGGGACGAGACGATCGAAGGACCGCTCGGCGATATCGAGGCCGCCGAGCGCATCCGCGCGATCTGTGACGCCGCAGCCGCGAGCGCGGCCGGTTCGGCGCGCAACGACACGCGAGAAGGTGAGCGCTATGAACGCGCGGCCAAGGTGGCGATGGAAATCGCGATGAAGATCTCCGACGGGCTGATGCGCGATGACGCAGTCCATCGCATCGTCGATCTCTGCATGAAGGCGAACGACCTCAAGACCGCGCAAATCCTGTTTCGCGCGATCCATGCCAGCTGGATCCGGGAGACGGTGCAGCGGGATCATCCGACCCTGGCCTAGAGGCGTGTACTCGTAAATCCGGTGTGCCCGGCAACGAGCCAAGTGCCATCGCGCTCTCCGGGCGTCATCGAAGCTGGTGACAAGAAGGCGAATTCCCGCTCACCGGTGGAATTGATCCTCTGCCGGCGTTAGATGGCCGCCTCGGTCTGCGCGTCGAAAACATGAAGCCTGGAAGGCCGCATGGCAACGCGCAGCCTGTCGCCCACCCTCACCCTCGCGGTCGGCTCGACGCTCGCCACCATGATACTCTCGCCGACCTTCATATCGAGCAGGATTTCCGAGCCGAGTTGCTCGACCACCTCAATCACAGCATCGAAGCATGAGTGGCCGAGATCAGCGCTACCCGCCACGGTAAGGTCCTCCGGCCGCACGCCGAGCATGACCTCGCGTCCGATATGGCCGCGCAGCCGCTGCGCGGTCTCGTCCGGCAGCTTGATGCGCAGGCCGGAGTTCTCGGCAATCAGCGATCCGTTCGCCTCGGTCACCGTAACGGCGGCGAAATTCATGGCCGGGGAGCCGATGAAGCCGGCGACGAACTTGTTGGCGGGCTGATTGTACAGTTCGAGCGGCTCCCCCACTTGCTGGACCACGCCGTCTTTCATGACGACGACCCGGTCACCCAGCGTCATGGCCTCGACCTGATCGTGGGTAACGTAAATGGCGGTGGTGCCGAGACGGAGATGCAGTTTCTTGAGTTCAACGCGCATCTGTACCCGCAGCTTGGCATCGAGGTTCGACAGCGGCTCGTCGAACAGGAACACGCGGGGGTGACGCACAATGGCACGACCCAACGCCACGCGCTGGCGCTGGCCGCCGGACAGCTGGCGCGGCTTGCGCGTTAGCAATTCACCGATGCCGAGGATGTCGGCCGCCTCCCGCACGCGCTTGTCAATCTCGGGCTTTTCGAATTTGCGCATCTTCAGGCCAAACGCCATGTTGTCGTGCACGCTCATGTGCGGGTACAGGGCGTAGTTCTGGAACACCATGGCGATGTCGCGGTCCATCGGCGCCAATTCATTGACCACGTTTCCGTCGATGGAAATGTCGCCGGAACTGATCGCTTCAAGCCCGGCGATCATTCTCAGCGTCGTGGTCTTGCCGCAGCCGGACGGTCCGACGAACACCACGAACTCCTTGTCGCGGATCTGCAGATTGACGTCTTTGACAGCGTGCACGCTGTCGTAGAACTTGTTGATCCCCTTGAGGACGACCTGGCCCATTCGCTCCACCCGCCTTCCGCATGCCCACTTTCCTGATGATCCGGGGTGCTGTCAGCCCTTCACCGATCCAGTCAGTCCTGCGACGTAGTGCTCGACGAAAAACGAATAGGCGATAGCAACCGGGATCGATCCGAGCAGGGCGCCAGCCATCAGCGGTCCCCAGAAGAATACATCGCCGCGGATCAGCTCCGATGTGACGCCGACCGGCACGGTCTTCTGTCCAGGCGAGGACAGGAAGACAAGTGCGTAGATGAACTCGTTCCACGACAGGGTGAAAGCGAAGATGCCGGCCGAGAGGATGCCCGGGATCGCCACCGGGATGACGATGTAGAGCATCGCCTGCCAGCGCGAGGCGCCGTCAATGCGCGCGCATTCCTCGAGCTCCTTGGGCACCGCCTTGAAGTAGCCCATCATGAGCCAGGTGCAGAACGGAATGAGAAAGGTCGGATAGGTCAGGATCAATGACCAGGGCGTGTCACCCAGCCGATAGTTGCGGATGATCTCTGCCAGCGGAATGAAGAGCAGCGTTTGAGGCACCAGATAGGTGATGAAGATGCCGGTGCCCAGGCTGCCTGCAAATGGAAAGTTCAGCCGCGACAGAGCATAGCCGGCGAACACGCCGCACACGAGCGAGATGGCGGTTGACGCGAGCGCGATGAACGTCGTGTTCCACAGCCACGATGCAAACAGCGTCTCCTCGAACAGGTACCTGACATGGTCCCAGGTCGGGTTCCAGGTCCAGAACGGATTGTAGTTGATCGAATTCCAGGGTCGGTAAAGCTCGCCGTCCGGCCGGACCGAAGTGATCACCATCCAGTAGAACGGGAACAGCAGGAAAAGCAGGAACATCGCCATGGGGACGTAGAAGAACGCCCACTTTCGCCACCTTGCGCCCTCGATCATGGCTCAGCGGACCTCCACGCGGCGGATGTAGAGAAGTTGGATGATAACGACCAGAAACAGGACCGGAAACATGGCGAGCGAGATGGCAGCGCCCTCGCTTAGGAGGCCGGTGCCGATGCCGATCTGATAGGCGTAGGTGGCGAACAGGTGCGTTGCATTGGCTGGTCCGCCGCCTGTCATCACATAGACGATCTGGAAGTCGGCGAACGTCTGAATCACCGAGAACAGCACCACGACCATGGTCACGGGCAGCAGCAGGGGCCAGGTGATGTGCCAGAACCGCTGCCACGGCCTGGCACCGTCTATGGCGGCGGCCTCGCTAAGTTCGGGACTGATGGTCTGCAGGCCGGCGAGCAGGCTGATGGCGAAGAATGGCACTCCGCGCCAGATGTTGACGATGATGATCGAGATCATGGCGAGGTCTGGATCGCCCAGCCAGTTGATCCGACCGCTGATCAAACCGAGATGGTAGAGGAGCCAATTGAGGACGCTAAATGTCGGGTCGAACATCCACTTCCAGGCGAAAGTCGAGAGCACGGTCGGGATGATGAAGGGCAGCAGGATGAAAGCACGGGTGAAAGCCTTGCCGCGGAAATTCCGGTTGAGCAGCATGGCCAGCCACAGCCCGAGCGCCAGCTTGAAGACGGTGGTTACGCCCGTATAAAGAAACGTGTTGTAGACGGAGGTGCGAAAGATCCCGTCATTGAAGATCTTGTAGAAGTTGGCGAGGCCGACGAACTCGCCTGGAACGCCGACGCGCGAGTTGGTCACCGACAACAAGATGCCGCGCAAGAACGGATAGGCGATGAACGTACCGAGCAGCGCCAGGGTCGGCACCAGCAGCACGAATGCGAGCCAACGCTCGTCCTCAAGCAGCCGGATTCTGGGCCGCGGCGCCTGCGGCATGTAGACTTGGGTCTCGGCGATCGCCATCTCGCTTCACCTCTAAGCGCACGCCAACAGACGCGTCATGCGAAACTTTGATCGCGCCGCCTCACAGAGAGACGGCGCACCGTACAAGTCCGAGACGCGGGGCGCGCGGCAGCCACTTCGCAGCCGTGCGACGTGCTGCGCACGTACTTTCAAGAATAGACCTTCTTGAGTTCGACTTCCGCCCATTTCACGGAATCCTCCGCCGGAGCGCCCTGGATCGCTTTGGCGTACATATCTGTGATGATGTATTTGGTGAGCACTTCGGCAGCCTTCTTGCCTGATGAGGGCAGAGGGTACCCGGGCGTCTGACCCAGGAGGCCGGCGATCTTGAAGGGCGCCATGACCTTGTCCTCTTCCCACAACTTGTGTTTCTCCCATTCGTGGGTCGGCGGTGTCGCGAAACCTTTCTGGGAGACGAACCACGGCTCGTAGTTCGCCTTGGTATGGACCCACTTCAACAACGCCTTCGCACCGTCCTGATTCTTCGAATAGTTCGGAATGACGTGAGAGAAATAGGTGTGCATGGCGAATTGGCCGGCCGGGCCTTTGGGCAACGGCGAGTGCTGGATGTCGGTCTTCAGCTGTGCGCTTTTTTCAGTAATATATTTGTCGGGGTTGCGCAGCGATTCGATGTAGATCGAAGCGCCGTTGAGGGTGGCGCAGATGGTTTGCGACAGGAACGCACGGTTGTTGTTGGTGTCATCCCAGGCAAGCCCGCCCTCGTCGTGGGCTTCCTTCCAGAAAGCCGTCATGAATTTGACGGACTCGATGACCTCTTTCTTGTTGATGTTGACAGTCTTGCCGTCCTTCTCGACCTCGGTGCCGCCCCACGACCACATGTACGGGTAACTGAACGTCGGCGCGTCACCGAACGTGTGGCCGAGCGTCTGACCGATCGGCCGGCCCTGGGCCTTGAGCTTCTTGCCAACCTCGCGATACTTCTCCCAAGTGTCCGGGAAGGTCGATGAGCCGATCTCATCGAACCAGGATTTTCGGTAGGCGATCATGGCGCCGACGATGGTCCACGGCAAAGAGATCCATTTTTGGCCGTCGGCGGAGTTGGACTTGCACAGATCATAATAGCCATCTTCGGCCTCGCTCACACGACCTGCGATGTCGGACAGGTCGATGACGCTCTCCGAATAGATCTGCGGGTGGTTATTGAAGAGCATGATGATGTCGGGACCTGAGCCCGACTGGATCGCCGAGGTGATGCGCGGCTGCAGGTCGTTGCCATTCACAGTCTCAAGATTGATCTTGATTCCCAGCGCCTTCTCGGCAGCAGGCAGCAGCTCCTTGCGCAATAGCTGATCGGAAGCTGGCACGAAGTCATTCCAACGCAGCCAGTGTACCGTGGTGCCCTGTGCAAAAACGGGAGCCCTGCCAGTGGCCAGGATGCCGGCCATGCCGCCCACAAGCGCCGTGCCGCCCTTGAGGATGTTACGTCGGGTTACCGTCGTCATGCATTCCTCCCTCGGTGTGTCTGAGCTAATATCCTTTGGCCAGTCTAACGCCGGCCTGGAGTGCCTTTCAGTCTATCGCGCCTCCGTGGCTCAACGCATGCGCACGCGACAACGTGCGCAATGTATTGGCTCGATGATCATTTGGTGGCGTTCCACTTGCAGCGCCGGGGTGGCGAGTTCGCCGCGAACCAGGGGGCGTTCTTCGCGGAGCAGCGGCGCGATTGCATCGCACCCAATCGTAACGGCGGTACGATCGGCGGCCTGGATCATGTCGGCGCTGCAGCCAGCGCTTGAACCCTACCGTCATAACGATCCCTCCCGCGCAGCGACGGTATAGCCGCGGCCAAGCGGGTTTTCCCCGTCTTATATGAAGTTCGGTACCGGAAGCTGGCGCGACATCATTGTCGCCCGTCGCAGCAGGAAATCAAGTGCTAGCTTTGACGCGGCGGCCATGGTCTTACTCCGCGAACTGGCCGGCGACCAAAAGTATCGCTCCCTTTGGGGCGGCGGACCGAGTGAAGGCGGTGGTTATTTCGCCAGCTTGCGCACGGCTTCATCGACGCTGTGGAAGACGTGTTCGCGGGGCAGGGCGTCGAACAGTCTGAAACGTTCGAACGCGTTCTGCGCGCGCACCGATTCCAGCCGCGCCAGTGCGACGGTGACGCCCTGTTCGCTGCACGCCTTGAAGACGTCGAGCAGTATCTGCGCGGCGGTGAAGTCGATCTCGACCATGCCGCTCGCCTCCAGCACCAGCAGTTGCGGCGTCGAGGTGCCGAGCACTTTGGCCACGTCGCTGCGAAAACCCGGCGCGTTGAGGAAGGACAGCGGCGCCTGGAGCCCGATCACGGCGACGCCGGCGATGCGCTCGCCGGTGATGTGCGGATGCGCCGGCCACCAGATCGTGGTGCCCGGCACGCGCTCGAACTCGACGAGCCGCGCGCGCGTGGTGCTCCAGATGCCGTGCAGCAGCGACAGCACGATGCCGAGGAAAGCGCCCTGCTGGATCGGCAGCACGATGATCAGCGCGGCAGTGGCGACGATCAGCAGGAACTCGCTGAACGATTGCCGGTAGATCGTGGCGATCTGCTTCACCCGGATGATCCGCAGCGCCACGAACAGCAGGATGCCGCCGAGCGCGGCGTCCGGAACGTGCTGCAGCAGCCCCGTTCCGAATGCGAGCAACGCCAGCACGATTGCCGCGGCCGCAAGGCCCGCGAGCTGCGATTGTCCGCCGGTCTCGGCAACGATCCCGGTTCGCGGCGGGCTGGCATTGACCGGAAACGCGCCGAACAGGCCGGACAGCACGCTGCCGGCGCCCGCACCGAGGAAGTCGCGGTCGACATCGGCAGGCTTGTCGGGATCGGACGGGAACGACCGCGTCGTCGCCGCGGTCTGCACCATTACGACGACGGTGATGACGAAGGCGAGCGGCACTAGGCGCACCCACAGCTCCGGCGCCAGGTCAGGCAAGGTCGGCCGTGGCAGCGTGCCCGGCACCGCGCCGACGACGCTGACGCCCTTGCTTTCGAGGCCGAGCGCGATTGTGGCCAATGTCGCGGCGACGAGCCCGATCAGCGCACCCGGAATTTTCGCGCTGACCCTCTCGGCGATGAAGACCACGGCGAGCACACCGAGCCCGATGCAGAGCGTAAATGGGTTGGTGCGGCCAAGTTCGGTCGCGAGCACGCCGATGCGTTCGAGTGTCGGCCCGCTTGGTGATCGAAGCCCGAGCACGCCCGGCAGTTGCGAGACGATGATGTGGACGGAGATGCCGGCGAGGAAGCCGACCATCACCGGCACGGACAAAAGATTGGCGATGCCGCCGAGGCGGAAAGCGCCGCTGGCCAGCATCATCGCGCCGACCATCAGCGCCAGCGCGATCGCAAGCCCCTGATACTCAGGCGAGCCGGTGGCCGCGAGCGCGGCAAGTCCGCCGGCGAAGATCGGCGTGATCGTGGAATCCGCGCCGCAGGACAGGAAGCGATTGCCGCCGAGCAATGCGAAGCCGAACGAGCCGGCCATGAACGCGAAGAAGCCGATCTGCGGCGCAAAACCGCCGAGCCGCGCCGTGGCCATCTGCTCGGGGATCGCAATCGCCGCCAGCGTCAGGCCCGCCATGAGGTCGCCGGGCAGGGAATAGGACGCGAGTGACCGGAACAGCGGCCATGAGTTCTTGGCGGGCGCGTCGTGCGGCATCGATATGGAATCCCCGGAAAGGCTGGCGTCGCTCAGACTACAGCATTTCGCGAATGTCCACGATCTGCGTGTCTCGGACGCGGCGCAGCACGCAGTGCTGCGCCGCAGAGCCGGGACCCATCGTGCTACGCCGATTGCTGCCGCGTGGGCCCCGGCTCTGCAGCGCACCGCACCGGACGATGCTTCGCATCGCCGGGAGCGCTACGCTGCGTCCGGGGCACGAGAGTTGCTGGCCGCCCACCATCAACAGAAATGTCCGCAGGCAGGGCCTGCGGACATCCATTCGCTTGGTGAACTGGGGCTCAGTACCTGCCGCGGTTGTAGTCGCCGCGTCCGTAGCCGCCTCCGCCACGGCCGCCCATGCCCATGCCGAGACCAATCCCGACACCGATTCCGACGCCAACGGCTTCAGGTGGCGGGCCAGGTGGCGGCGCGCGCTCGTAGATCACTTCGTCGGGCGGCGGCCGGCGCGGCTTCGGTGGCGTCTCGACCACCTTTCGCTTCGGCGGGGTGTCGTCGACGCGCTTCTTGATGACGGGCGCCACCGCCGGATTGACCGGCGTTGCCGGTGTCGACGGCGCCGAGCACGGGCAGGTCGGGGCCATTGCGACCGCGACCGGAGCAGGGGCCGCTGCGGCCGCGACCGGCAAGGCATAGTTGCGGTTCTGCACGCGGAGCAGCAGCCGGCGCGCGGTTGCGGCGAGGTCGCTGTTGTCCCAATTCGCCAGATAGGCCTCGAACGAGGCGCGGGTGTTGATCGCGGTCGCGCGCTCCCAGGCCAGCATCTGGCGCCGACGCTCCAGGATCGTGCGCAGGCGCGGCGTGAAGGACGCCTGCGCGTACAATTCGACATAGGCCTGATACGCGGGCACGGTGTCGTCCGCGATCACGAGCTCATAGGCGGCCCTGGCGTCCTTGCCCTGCAAATCCCTGCGCCAGTCCTCGACACTGCGCGTGCCGCTGGCGAGCGCCATCGACGATGCGCCCGGAAGGGACGGTTGCTGACCGCTGCTCTCGCCGCCGAAGAACTTGAAGTCGGTCGTCAGCGACGAGCTCTCCCAGGGGATCTGACGCCCGTCGGTCGATTGCGCCACGGCGATGCGGATGCGCTTGAAAACTTCCTCGATCGGCAGGTTTGGCTGCTTGGCGACGGTCAGCGCGGCCGTGGTGTAGGGGCTGTCGATGCCGGAGCCGTCCTCGGCTTCGGCGCCGGGCGAGGTCGAATAGGAGATGAAGGAGCCGGGTGCACCGGCCTTGGTGTCGACGATTGCAAGCCCGTGGCCGGCGCCGCTGAGCGCAGGGAACGGATTGTTGCGGCAGGCGTCGAGCATGAAGATGCGTGCCCGCGTCGGCAGCGCGCCGAGCGTGTTGAGCAGATCGTTTAGCCGCACGCCCTGGAGCGGAATGTCGGCCTCGCGCTTGGGATCGAGATCGACCGGCACCAGATAGTTCTCGCCGTCGATCTGGAGGCCGTGGCCGGCATAGAACACCAGTGCGACGGTGTCGGCGCCGCTGGCGCTGACCTTGCCGGCGAAATCGGAGATCGCAGCGCGCATCTCGTTCTGCGCCAAATTGGCCGCCGTGGTGACGGTGAAGCCGGCATTGCCGAGCAGCTCCGTCATGCCATTGGCGTCGTTGGCGGCGTTGGGCAGCTCCGGCACGGTGCGATAGGCGGATTGACCGATCACGAGTGCGAGCCGCGCCTCGGCGTCGGCGTCGGTCGGCGTCATCAATTGCGTGAGCGCGACAAGGCTGGAGGCAAGAAACAAATTGCGAAGGACTGGACGGCGCATGGTGTCACCTCCATCGGCAATGCGCACGATGATGTCACCTTTTCTAGGTCGCAGCCACGCGTCTGTCTGTGCACTGGATCACGCTGCAAGCTGCGGCAAAATGGGGCAGGGCGTCTGCCGGAGCCGCCGGGGCATCGCTCGGGCGGCATCCATGTGAATTGCGCATTGATCCATGCACCAATTGGATTGATCCGTGCTGCTGCGCGAAGCGTCCTGTCGCACATCGGCCCCGAGGCCGATCCGATCGAGAATCCCGGACAAACATGGTTGTTTTGACGGCGCCGATGCCGTCGATGTTCGCAACCCGCCGCTTTGCGACGGCCGGCTGCAACCCTTGCCTGCCCCGTCGCTTTGGCCATACAGTCCGCGCAACAGGCCGCGGCAGCGATCTCGGCCGTAAACAAGAATATTCGGGGAGAGACCGCGCCATGACCATCGTGCCCGTGAGCCGTCGCACGTTCATCAAGTCGTCGACGGCGGTTACCGCCGGCCTCGTTCTTTCTCCCGCCATCATCGGTCGCGCCGAAGCGGCGACGCTGAAGCTGAAATGCTCCTCCTCGCTGCCGAACGATCCGAAATACGCCAACGGCCGCGTCTACTACGACAACCTCGTCAAGAACCTGAAGGGCAACGGGCTCGGCGAGCAGGTCGAGGTCGCCTTCTTCCCGGACAACCAGCTCGGGCAGGAGATCGATGTCATCAATTCGGTGAAGCTCGGCGTCATCGACCTCATGGTGTCGGGCTCGTCGATCTCCGCCAACCTGGTGCCGCTGGTCGGCACCTTCGACCTCGGCTTTCTGTTCTCGAGCTTCCCGCAGCAGACCAAGGCGTTCGATTCCGGCGCCGCCAAGCCGATCGAGGACGCGCTGCTCAAGAGTGGCAACATCCGCATCATCGCCTGGGCCTATAATTTCGGCTCACGCAGCGTGCTCGCGAGGAAGCCGGTGAAGACGCCGGAGGATCTCGCCGGCCTCAAGATCAGGACGCTGCCGAATCCGGTGATCACGGAATGCCTGCGCCTGATGGGCGCCGCCGCGACGCCCCTGGCCTTCGGCGAGATCTACACGGCGCTCCAGGCCGGCGTGCTCGACGGGCTGGAGCACGATCCGCCGACGATCCTGGCCAGCAAGTTCTTCGAAACGGCAAAATTCTACTCGCTGACGCAGCACAATTTCTCGCCGCTTGCGATCTACTTCAGCGACGTGACCTACAACCGCATGGATCCGAAGCTGCGCGAGGGTTTCCTCGATGCCGCCAAGAAGGCCGCGGCCGACACGCGCGCCCACGGGCTTGCGGTCGAGAAGGAGGCGCTGACGGCTTTGACCGAGAAGGGCGTGACCGTGGCCGAATGCGACCGCGAAGCCTTCAAGAAGCGCGTCGCGCCGCAGCACGAGAACTTCATCAAGGCGCGGCCGGAGTCCAAGCCGGTCATCGACATCATCCGCGCGACGCAAGCTTGAGATGACCAAGTCTGAGATGGCGTTGACAGCCGCCGTGCCTCTCTCGGGCGGCCGCCACGGGAGCATTACGCTGCTGCTTCGCCTCAGCGACGCGATTGCGGCCATCCTCCTGGCTGCCGATCTCGTGGTCGTCTGCGCGTCGGTGCTGTTGCGCTTCTGCTTCAATGCGCCGGTCGAATGGTCTGATGACGTCGCGCGCGGCCTGATGGTCGGCTCGGCCTTCTTCGGCGCGGCGAGCGCGCTGGCGCGTGGCGAGAATGTCGGCGTGTCCTTCTTCCGCGATCTGCTGCCGGTGCGGCTGCGCACGCTGGTCGATGCCGCGAGTGCGCTTCTGATCGTGCTGATCTCCGGCTATGTCGCCTACAACGCGATCAAGCTGGGATCGTTGACTTCAGGGCAGACCACCGGATCCGGCCTGCCGCTGGAGCTGACCTTCTACCCGATGGGCATCGGCGCGCTGTTCATGACGGTGTTCGCGATCGACCAGCTCTGCGCGCGGCCGCTGCCTGACATCGTCAGGGGCCTCGTTGCGGTCGTCATCGTCAGCGGCCTCTATCTCGCCTGGGATTATCTGTCGCCGTCCACCGTGCCGTCGGCGGGCACGCTGATGTTTATCGGCTTCTTCGCAACCCTGTTCGGCGGATTGCCGATCGGCTTTGCGCTGGCGCTGGCCGCGCTGATCTTCATCTGGGTCGAGGGCGCGCTGCCCGGCGTGATCTTCGCCCAGCAGATGGCGCGCGGCATCGACAATTTCGTGCTGCTTGCGATTCCCTTCTTCATCCTCGTCGGCTACCTCATGGAAGCCAACGGCATGTCGGTGCGGCTGATAGAGTTGCTACAGCGCGGTGTCGGCCGTATGCGCGGCGGGCTCAACGTCGTGATGGTGGCGTCGATGGTGCTGTTCTCAGGCATATCCGGTTCGAAGATGGCCGACGTCGCCGCGGTCGGCTCGGTGCTGATCCCGGCCGCACGCCGCTCGAAGCAGAATCCGGGCGGCGCGGTGGCGTTGCTTGCCGCATCCGCGGTGATGGCGGAAACCATTCCGCCCTGCATCAATTTGATCATCCTGGGTTTCGTCGCGAACCTGTCGATCGGCGGCCTGTTCGTCGCTGGCCTCCTGCCGGCGGCGCTGATGGCGCTGGTCCTGATCGCGGTGTCCATCATCTTCGGCAAGCGGCCGGCGGATACCGAGGACGTTGCGCCGCAGATGCCGGTGTCTGGCCTTTGGAGCGGCGCGATCGCCTCGTTCGGCCTGATCTTCATGATCTTCTTCGGCTTCAAGAGCGGATTTGCGACGGCGACGGAGATCTCCGCGTTTGCCGTGGCCTATGCGCTCGTCGTCGGCAGCGTCGTGTTCCGCGAGCTCACGTTTAAGTCGGCCGCACACAGCTTCGTGCAGGGCGCGACGCGTGCGGGGCTCGTGCTGTTCATTGTCGCCGCCGCGCAGTCGCTGGCGTTCACGCTGACCCTGCAGCAGGTTCCGCACGCGGTCGGCGACTTCATGTTGGGATTGTCCAAGACATCAGGGACGTGGCTGTTCATCCTGCTCGCGATCGGCGTGCTGATCGTGATGGGCTCGGTGCTGGAAGGCGCGGCCGCGCTCATCATCTTCGGGCCGCTGCTGCTGCCGGTGGCCGTGCAGCTCGGTGTCGATCCCCTGCATTTCGGCGTCGTGCTGGTCATCGCGATGGGCATCGGCCTGTTCGCGCCGCCGCTCGGGCTCGGACTCTACGGCGCCTGCCTGATCGGCAACGTGCCAATTGAGCAGACGGTGAAGCCGATCATGGGCTATCTCGGCCTGTTGTTCCTCTGCCTGCTCGTCATCGCCTTCGTGCCATGGCTCTCGACCGCGCTGCCGCGGGCATTCGGCTACTGACGGAGTTCTCTCGTGAAAGTCCTGCTCGCCCATACGCCGGAGATGCGCCGCAATTACTACGGCGACCGCAGCCTGAACGGCCTGCGGGCAGCCGCCGAGGTCATCCTGCACGAGAGCGACGATGCGCTGGACGCGGTTACCCTCGTGCGTGCGGCGAAAGATGCCGACATCATCGTCGCCGATCGCATGACCGAAGGGCGCGGCGAGATCTTTGCGCGACTGCCGCGCTTGCGTGCCTTCGTCCGCTGTGCCGTCGACATCCGCAACGTCAATGTCGATGCGGCCTCGAACGCCGGCGTGCTCGTGACGCGGGCCGGTCCCGGCTTCGTGCAGGCGGTGGCCGAGCTCGCGCTCGGCTACATGGTCGATCTCTCCCGCGGCGTGTCGCGGGCGACGGCGGATTACCAGGCCGGTCGCAAGGTCGAGGCGCGGATGGGCCGCCAGCTCGCCGGCAGCCGGATCGGCATCATCGGTTATGGCAGCATCGGGCGCTATCTCGCCGAAATCGCCAAGGTGATGCGCATGGAGGTGCTGGTCTCCGATCCCTTCGCGACCGTCAGCGACGGTGCCGTCCGGCAGGTCAGTCTCGACGAGCTTCTTGGTGCCTCCGACTACGTCGTCTGCCTCGCGATCGCCAACGAGCAGACCGAGAATCTGATCGGCGAGGCGGCGCTGGCGCGCATGCAGAAGCATGCTGTCTTCATCAATCTCTCGCGCGGCAATCTCGTCGATGAGGCCGCACTGGCACGCGCGCTGCGCGAGAACCGCATCGCCGGCGCGGCGATGGACGTCGGCCGCGCGCCCGACCAGATGCCAAGCCCGGAGCTGGCGATTCTTCCCAACGTTATCGCGACGCCACATGTCGGCGGGCTGACACCACAGGCGATCGAATACCAGTCGCTCGAAACGGTGCGGCAGGTCGAGGCGATCGTCAAAGGCGAGGTCCCGCAAGGCGCCGTCAACGCCGAGCGCTGGACGCGGCGGCCTTGAGGCTGCGGAGCTAACGCAAGTTATACAGTCGCTGCGCGCACCAAAGCTTCCGCATCGTCATGGCCGGGCTTGACCCGGCCATCCACGCCTTTGCCTGCGATGCCAAGAATGTGGATGCCCGGGACGAGCCCGGGCATGACGACCTCCTGCTGCAGCTACAGCCGATCCACCGCCCTGAACGTCCCGTCCTTCTGGATCACGGTCAAAAACACCTTCGGCGGCGCGTCGGTCATGCGCGCGCCGACGGTGACGATGCTGCCGCTGATGTCGAAGCGTCCGACGTCGTTGATGGTGCGCAGGAGGCTCGCGCGGGTCGGTTGCGGCCCCGCCTTCTCCAGCGCCGCGGCCGCGAGGCGGCCGGAGAGATAGCCTTCGAGCGACACGAAGTCCGGTGTCAGCGTCGGGTCGAACGCGTTCTGCGCCGCCTGGTAGTCGGCGACGAGCTTTTGCGAGCGATCCCAGGGAAACGGCACGACCTGCGAGACGATGACGCCTTCGCCGTCGGGGCCGAGCTCTCTGGCGAGCGCATTGGCGCCGACGAAGGAGATGTTGACGAAGGTCGGATGGAAGCCGCTGCGATGCGCGAGCTTAATGAACTCCGCGCAAGGGCCGTAGGTCCCGACCATGACGACGGCTTCGGGCTCGGCGCGCTTGATCATGCGCCAGGCCGCGCCGACCGCGCGGGTGTTGCGCTCGAAGGTGCCTTCGGCGGCGAGCTCGAGGCCGCGCCTGGCGAGTGCGCGCTTTACGCCGGCGAGACCGTCGCGGCCGAAGGAATCGTCCTGGTAGAAGATGCCGATGCGGGTGAAGTGGCGATCCTCGGTGAGGTGCTTGACCCAGGCCTCCGCTTCAGCGCCATAGCTTGCGCGAATGTTGACGACGTTCGCAAGCTCGAGGTCGCGCAGGAATTCAGCGCCGGTGAAGGGGCCGATGAAGGGGATGTTCCTGGTACTAGTGATCGGTATCGTCGCCACCGCGGTCGGCGTGCCCACCGCGCCGATCAGCGCGAACACCTTGTCGTCCTCGATCAGCCGCAGCGTCTGCGCCACCGAGCGGTCGGGATCGTAGCCGTCATCGCGGCTGATGAGCTGGAGCCTGCGGCCGTGGACGCCGCCCTTTTCGTTGATCTCGGTGAATGCCGCGACGATGCCTTGCCGCATCCGCTGTCCGAGCGCGGAGGAGGGGCCTTCGAGCGCGGCGGCCTGGCCGAACAGGATTGTTTCGTCGCTGACGCCGACCTCGTCGCCTTTCGCTGCAGGATTGGCCGCGGCGAGTAGCGCGACGGCCAGAGCGACGCAGGCCGCTGATCGCGATCGTGTCATGAGGATGTTTGCCGGATAAGGGAATACCTGCCGGAAACGATAGTCCCGTCGCCCTGAACAGCTCGCTAACCCCCGATGTAACGGTGCTCCGTAAGAGTCCGGGGAAAAGCGGCAAATTACTTCCACAATGGGCCCTGCTTGCAGGCCAATCGTTAACTAAGCCGCGCAATCTGCGACGACCCGGTTCTGAAATTGTGCGGTTCTTAACCCCGATCCTTGTCCGATAGCAGTTCCGGCAGCTCAACCAGAAGTGGGCTGCCGCGCCGAGGGGGACTTGCGGGATCAAGATGGGCGGTCGGGGTCAGAACGATCAGGATCGGGGACGTAGGACCGGATGGTGGCGCGCGGCGCCGCTGCTCGGACTCTATCGTCCTGCGCTCGTCGCAGTCGGCGTCGGTCTCCTGTTCTCGCTCGTGGGCGCCGCCGCCGTGGCGCGATGGGAAAACCGCGTCAACAAGATCGAGTTCGAGAACGCCGCCGAAACCGAAGCCATCGTCATGCAGAACGGCATGAGCGAGTACATCTCCAGGCTCGTCGCGCTGCGTACGCTGTTCGAATCGACCAACGAGGAAATCACCCGCAGCGAATTCGAGACCTTCAGCTCCCGGCTGTTCGAACGTCATCCCGGCATGCTGCGCATCTCCTGGCTGCCGCGCGTCAACCGCAAGGAGCGCGCCGAATACGAGGCCGCCGCGGCCACGGACGGCGTGTCCGGCTATCGCATCAAGTCGCTCCAGGGCGAGACCTTCGCGACCGCGCCGCAAGCCGATGAATATTTCCCGGTGTTCTACTCGACCCAGCCGAAGACGTCGTCGGTCTACGGCATGGATTACGCGACCGTTCCAGAGCGCCGCGCAGCCCTCGAGCGCGCGCGCGACAACGATCGCGTCGCCGCCATTCGCACGCGGCTCTACGAGCCGAAGGAGGGTGGCCGGCAGCCCGACGTGCTCGTTGCCATTCCCGTCTACGCCAAGGGAACCTCGCGCGAGGCGGTGGCGGACCGGCGCCGCAATCTGGCGGGCTTCGTCGTCGGCGTCTTCGACCTGCCGCTGCTGATCCAGTCCATTCGCGTGACCACGGGAGCAAGCCCCGCGGTCAGCGTGAACGTCTATCCGCCCTTCACAGGGCAGATCGTCAGCCTCGAACAAACCCTGCCGGACTATTCGTCGGCCGCCACGTCGCCGCAGTCGATGCGGGACGTCGCCCGGGCGCTGTACTGGTCGGGCAGCCTCAAGATCGGGGATACCGACTGGCAGGTGCGCGCCATGCCGACGGCCGGAGGTTCGCTGGAGACGGCCTACGACCGCGCGGTTGCCGTCATCGTCGTCGGCATGCTGCTGACGCTGTCGCTCGCAACCTATCTCATGCTCGCAAGCCGCAACTCGCGGCGGCTGTCGCTGGCGAACCGGCGGGTGCTGGAGCTCGCCCAGACCGACATCCTGACCGGGCTGCCGAACCGCGCCTTCTTCCTGACCCGGCTCGACATGATGAACAGCCAGTTGAGCGTGCGGGGCCTGCCGTTCGCGATCCTGATGCTCGATCTCGACCGCTTCAAGAACGTCAACGACTCGCTCGGCCACGGTGCGGGCGATGCGCTGCTGCGCCAGGTGGCGCTGCGGCTGAGATCTGCGCTGCGCGCCACCGACGTGCTGGCGCGGCTCGGCGGCGACGAGTTCGCCATCATCCAGGAGGCTTGCGACGATCAGCGGACCTGCGCGACCGAGCTCGCCGCGCGGATCGCGAAGCTGGTCGCCGAACCGTTCCTGCTGCCCGGCCATCGCGTCGAGATCGGCACCAGCATCGGCATCGCGATCGCACCGGACCACGGCAGCGACCAGGAGCAGCTGCTGAAGAAGGCGGACCTCGCGCTCTACCGCTCGAAATCGGCCGGCCGCAACTGCTTCACCGTCTACGACGAGGCGATGTCGGCCGAGCTCGAGGCTCGCAATACGCTGGAAGGCGATTTGCGCGATGCCATCGCGCAGTGCCAGCTCGAAGTGCACTATCAGCCCTTTATGGACGTCGCCAGCGGTGGCCGTCGCGGCTTCGAGGCGCTGGTGCGCTGGCGGCATCCGAGCCGCGGCCTGATCCCGCCGGACCAGTTCATCGGGCTTGCCGAGGAAACCGGGCTGATCGTGCCGCTCGGCGAATTCGTGCTGCGGCGCGCCTGTGCGGACGCCGCCGCCTGGCCATGCGATCTCATGGTTGCGGTGAACCTGTCGCCGATCCAGTTCAAGGAAGCCGAGCTGTTCGAGACGATCTGCGCGGCGCTGGCAGATTCCGGCCTGGCGCCGCAGCGGCTGGAAATCGAGATCACCGAATCCGTGCTGCTGGAACGCGGCGTCGAGAACCTTGCCTTCATGGAGCGGCTGAAGCACATCGGCATCGAGCTGGCGCTCGACGATTTCGGCACCGGCTATTCCTCGCTGAGCTATCTAACCACGTTCCCGTTCGACAAGATCAAGATCGACAAGTCCTTCATCCGCAACCTCACGCATCAGCCGCGCAGCTCCGCGATCATCGCCTCGATCGTGACGCTCGCACGCGGCCTCGATATGTCGGTTACGGCCGAAGGCGTCGAGACACGCGAAGAGTTCGAGCGGCTGACGGCGCTCGGCGTAAATTTTGCGCAAGGCTATCTGTTCGGACGCCCGCAGCCGGTCGACCAGATCGAGTTCGACGCGCCCGTCCGGGCTTCGCAGCGCGACGCGGCCTGAGCGCGGGCCTCGCAACATTTGAACATATACGAGAGGTCGTCATGCCCGGGCTTGTCCCGAGCATCCACGTTCTTTGTTCCGCGTAGCGAAGACGTGGATGGCCGGGACAAGCCCGGCCATGACGATGTGGCAACTTCTGCGACCCGCCAAGAAACACATTCGCGAAAATCGCTTGACCCGGACGGCCCTGGATGGTCGGTAGCACCATCTAGGGATGAAATAAGCACACCATGCGGCTTCCGTTCTTCTACGGCTGGGTCGTGGTCGCGGTGACCTTCGTGACCATGGCGATCGGCGTCAACGCGCGCACCGCGTTTTCGCTGTTCTTTCCTCCCATCATCTCGGAATTCGGCTGGGAACGCGGCGTCACTGCCGGCGCGTTCTCCTTCGGCTTCGTCGTGTCGGGCATCGTCAGCCCGCTGATCGGCCGCCTGATGGATCGCGCCGGCCCGCGCGCGGTGATGGAGCTCGGTGTCGTGCTGATGGGCGGCGGACTGCTGCTCGCGCCGCTCACCAGCACGCCCTGGCATCTCTACGTGACCATCGGCGTCATGGTCGGCGCCGGCTCGGTGTGTCTCGGCTATTCCGGCCAATCGCTGTTCCTGCCGAACTGGTTCATCCGCAAGCGCGGCTTCGCCATCGGGGTTGCCTTTGCCGGCGTCGGCATCGGCTCGGTGACGCTGCTGCCCTGGGTGCAGCACATGATCGAAGAGACCGGCTGGCGCACCGCCTGTACCGCGATGGGACTGCTCATCCTCGTCGTGCTGGCGCCGATCAATCTGTTCCTGCACAAGCGGCCCGAAGACATCGGCCTCCAGCCGGACGGCGATGCCACGCCGGCGGCGGGTGCGGCGACACCGGTCTCCAACATCGTCGATCCCGTCTGGGTCGGCACCGACTGGACGCTCAAGCGGGCGGTTGCGACCGCGCGCTTCTGGTGGATCGCGCTCGGCTATTTCAGCGGCTTGTACATCTGGTACGCGGTGCAGGTGCACCAGACCAAATTCCTGCTCGACATCGGCTTCAGCCCCGGTGTCGCGGTATGGGCGCTCGGCATCGTCAGCCTGCTCGGCATTCCCGGCCAGATCCTGCTCGGCCACGTCTCCGACCGGATCGGGCGGGAATGGGTGTGGGCGATCAGCTGCGCAGGCTTTGCGATCTGTTTCGCGGCGCTGATGGCGCTGAAATTCCAGCCGTCGCTGTGGCTGGTCTATGTCATGGTGTTCGCGCAAGGCGCGCTCGGCTACGGCCTCACCTCGATCATGGGCGCGGTGGTGTTCGAGATCTTCCAGGGCAGGCACCAGGGCAGCATTTTTGGAACGATCATGCTGGCGGCCCTGGCCGGCGGCGCGGCGGGTCCCTGGCTCACGGGTTTTCTCTATGATCGCACCGGCGACTACACGCTCGCCTTCGCCATCGCCATGGTCGTGAGTGGACTGTCGGCGCTCTCGGTCTGGCAGGCCGCTCCCCGCAAGGTGCGGGCGGTGGCCGGCCGGCTGCACAAGCTCAAGCCCACAAGCGCGGCCGAATAGGTTCCGAATGCATCGGATTGTCTTCGCAGCTTTCGCGAGCCGTTAATCATGTCGCGTCTTGGCCGGACGCGACCCGGTTGCAAAAACGTCTTGGACACCATCGCGGCGCTAGCCTCGGCCCCCCTTGCCATCTTCCCGATGCATCCGGGTCCAACGATGTCTGCCGCCGATTGTCCCATGACAGAAATTCCGGACGTGCTGCTGGCTGCGCTCGAATGCGCCGACGGCGGCATCGTCATCGTCGACAGCGCGCGTCGCATCACGCATTTCAATGCCGGTGCAGAGCGGATCTGGAAACTCGCGCGCGCCGAGGCGCTCGGCCGCGACGCCGAACTTCTCACGCTCAAATGCCTTCAGGCCGATCCGGTCGCGGAGTTCCGCGACGAGATCAGCCTCGTGCGGCGCGACGGCACCCGGATCCGGGCGGCCATCTCGCTGTCATCCGTCACGCGTGGCGGCGTCAACCATCACGTCGTGTTCGCGCGTGATGTCACCGCGGAGGCCGAGCGCCGCGTCAGAATCGGGCTTCTCCACGCCGTCTCCGACCAGACCAACCGCGCGGTGCTCATCACCGACACCGAGCAGAACATCGTCTACGTCAATTCGACCTTCGCGACGCTGTTTGGCTACACCAGCGAGGAGGCCGAGGGCCGCCGCGCAGGCGCGCTGATCGCCGGCCGCCACACCGATCGGAAGGCCGTCGCGAAGCTCGTCAAGCGCCTGATGACCGGCGGCCGCCGCGGCGAAATCGAGACGCTGGTCTACAACAAGGACGGCGAGGAGATCTGGGTCTGCGCCCGTATCGACGTCTTCCGCGACAAGAAGGGCCGTGCCAGGCATATCTTCGCGCTGCTCGAGGACATCACCGAGACCAGGCAACTGCGCTCGCTCCAGCAGCTCATCATGAGTGCGCTGGCCGACGAGGTTCCGATCACCGATATCGCCGACAGGCTGTGCCGCCGGGTCGAGGAGATCGCGCCCGACGTGGTTTGCTCGCTGCTTCACGTCGATGCCGCAGGCCTCGTCCATCCGCTCGGCGGCCCCAGCCTGCCCGAGGACTATTCGCGTGCGCTGGACGGCATCGCGATCGGTCCGAATGTCGGATCCTGCGGCACCGCGGCCTTCTACGGTGAGCCGGTGCTGGCCGAAGATCTCGACACCGATCCGCGCTGGCAGCCCTACAAGTCGCGTCCGCTCGAAGTGGGCCTGCGCGCCTGCTGGTCGACACCGATCAAGGCCAAGGACGGCCGGGTCATCGCCACCTTCGCCTTCTATTTCCGTGAACCGCGCGCGCCCAGCAACTGGCACCGTCGCATCGTCAACGCCTGCGTCGATCTCGGCGCCTTCGCGATCGAGCGCAAGGAAGCGCGGGCCGAGATCGCGCGGCTCGCCTATCACGACATTCTCACCGGGCTGCCGAATCGCGCGCAGCTGCGGCACCTGATCACCACGGCCATCGATGCCTGCCCGACCGGCAGCCACGTCGCGCTGGCTTTCCTCGACGTCGATCATTTCAAGGACGTCAACGACACGTTCGGCCACGCCGCCGGCGATGAGCTGCTGATCCAGCTCGCGCAACGCCTGCGCGAGCAGATTGGCTCCGAGGACATGCTGGGACGGCTCGGCGGCGATGAGTTCGTCATCCTGCTGCCGCAGCGCAACGCCGAGAGCGCCGAGCGCGTCGCCGCCGGGGTCATGGAGGCGCTCGCCGCGCCGCTGCGGCTTGGCTCCAGGCAGCTGCAGATGTCGGCGAGCATCGGCATCAGCCTCTATCCCGACCATGCGACCGACATCGACACCTTGATGCAGCAGGCGGACGCGGCCATGTACATGGCCAAGCAGGCCGGCCGCTCCACCCATCGCATCTTCAGCGCCGAAATGAACGGGCTCACCGAGCAGCGCCTGGCGCTGATTGCAGCGCTGCGCCGCGCCATCGCCGAGGGCGCGCTGACCCTCAGCTACCAGCCGCAGATCCGCAGTTGCGACGGTGCCGTCCACGGCGTCGAGGCATTGGCGCGCTGGCATGATGCCGTGCTCGGCGACGTCTCGCCGGCGAAATTCATCCCGCTCGCCGAGGAGTGCGGCCTGATCGAGCAGATCGGCCTGTGGTCGGTGCGTGAGGCCTGCCGGCAGATGGCGGACTGGCGCCGCGCCGGGCTCAGCATTCCCAGCGTGTCGGTGAACCTGTCGCCGATCAATTTCCGCAACGTCACGCTGGCGGCGCGGCTCAAGGACATCCTCGCCGAATACGATCTGCCGCCGGATGCGCTGATGCTCGAGATCACCGAGGGCACGTTCATGCGGGACAGCGTCGCCGCGCTGGAGACGATGAACGCGATCCGCGAGCTCGGCGTCGGGCTTTCCGTAGACGATTTCGGCACCGGCTATTCCAGCCTCAGCCGGCTCGCGCATCTGCCGATCCGCGAGCTGAAGATCGACCGCAGTTTCATGCGCGACATCGAGAGAGACGCGGGCGCGCTCGCGGTCGCTACCGCCGTGGTGCGCGTCGGACAGGGCCTCGGCATGACCGTCGTCGCCGAAGGCGTCGAGACCGAAGGCCAGCGCAGGACGCTGGCCGAGCTCGGCTGCGACGTCGTCCAGGGCTTCCTCTACGCGCCCGCGCTGCCGCCGGTCGCATTCGAACGCTGGCTGATCGAGCACTGCGCCGAGCAGGCGAGCGCAATGCTGGGGCGGCTCGATGTTACGCCGGCCGGTCGCGACGTGGTGAAGCGGTCGGCATAGTCGGCTCCAGGGCGTTCGCACACAACCCGGCAGTCATCCCTTTCAACGGGTAGCCCCAGCCCCAGCTGATGATCGGCTGGTCGGATTTTTGTTTCTGGATATTTCCAATTGCCGATCGGCAATATCGAGCAACCGGAGCGGCGCTCTGCCAAATGCTCCGCGCCAGCTCCCGTTCCTACCACCGCGCAACCGGGCAAATCCAACTGCCAGGGCGAACTCAGGACTGGATGGGACTCGGGGCAATGTCACCTCGGGTCCGCCAAAAGCACGGAAAGCCACCATGACCTCGATTTCTGCGCTCTCCTCCAATCACCACCGCTCATCACCGTTGCAACAATTACAAGACGAGCTGCAAGCGGAAGTCGGTTCCGGCGCGATCGATGCGTCGGATCAGTCGGCGCTGTCGGCCGCGCTCAGCAGCATCGGCTCCGCGTTGCAGTCAACCGGCGCCAGCGATCAATCCGGCGGCGGGACATCTTCGCCCGACGCCTTCGCGTCGAAGATTAATGGCCTCATCCAGCAGCAAGTGTCGGCCGGCAAGTTGACGGACGAGCAGGCCACCGAGCTGCAAGGAATTTTCAAGGCGGCGCTCTCGCACGGACCGCACGGAGCGGGTGGACCGCCGCCGGACGGGCCACCGCCATCCGGCGAGCCTCCCTCGGTCAACGGCACGGACGACTCGTCAAGCGGCAATTCGACGGCGGAGCTGCTGCAACAGTTTCTCCAGCAGCTGAAAAGCTCGCTTGCGGACTCGACCTATAGCGCGACGAAAGCAGGCGATACGACCAATGCGAACGATCCGTCGTTGTCCGGCGTCCTGATCAACGATCGGATCTGATATCGGCGGCGCGCCGCGCTGACTCGGTTTGCCGCATCAAAACCAGGGCCCGCCATGAATGCGCGCCCTGGTCTCACGTTGGCTCAGCGAGCGATCAGTAGTCCCAGAACACCGGCACCCAGCGGAAGGCGTCGCCGGTGACCGCCACATGGCCGACGGACGGGAACGGCATGTGCGTCGCCACCAGCATCTCGCCGCTCGCGGCAATCTCTCGCAACAGACCGACCCGAACGCGCGCCGCCTCCTCGGGGTCGTGTTCGAAACCGTTGTGCCAGTCGGGTTGATCGAACCCGACAGCAAACACGGCGTCGCCGGCGAACGTCAGCCCGTCGCCGCCGGATGCTACGCGAACCACGCTGTGTCCGGGGGTGTGACCGCCGGTGCGACGAACGACGACGCCCGGCGCAACCTCGTGCTGCTCATCGAACTTCCGCAATTGACTTCCGTACTCCTTGACGAACCGCTTGGCGGTCGCCCGAAGCGCGTCCGGGAAGCCCGGCGGCATGGCGGTGTGGGAGAAATCGGGCGCCTCCCAGAATTTGACCTCGGCGGCCGCCACGTGGATCCGCAGGTCTTTACGCAGCCGCTCCTTCACCCCGTCGACGAGCAGTCCGCCAATGTGATCCATGTGCAAGTGGGTCAGCACCAGATCGGTCACGGACGAAAGATCGATGCCGGCGGCTTCCAGTCGCTTGATCAACTGGCCGGCGCGCGGCAAGTGCAGATCCGGGTCTGACCCCAGTCCAGCATCGATCAGGATGGTCTTGCCGCCGCTGCGGACCACGACCGCATTCAGCGCCCAGTCGAAAGCGTCCTGCGGCAGGAACATGTCGTGCAGCCAGGTCGCCCGGACGGCCGGGTCGGCATTGTGCGCCAGCATCGTGGTTGGCAGCGGCAGCACGCCGTCGCTGACCACCAGGACGTCGATCTCGCCGACCTTCAGCGCGTAGCGCGATGGAACGAGCTCTTCCGGCTTCGATGTCGCGGGGTATGAGGTGTTGTGCAGGTTCATGTTGGTCTCCTGTTTCAAGGTAGGGCTCCCAGCTGGTCTTGGTTGAACAGGCCGCGCAGCCAGGGAGGTGCGGCCGTGATCGTTTCGTGCTTCTAGAGGCTCGTCACACGCTCCGGATCGGCCGAGGCGAGCGCTGCGGCACGCTCGGCGCGGGGCGGGTAGATCCAGACCGTGTTGATCTCCTGCTTGGTCTTCTTGGCGACGTCGCCGACCATCTCGACCTTGCGCTCCCAGCCGCGCGTGAACAGCGCGCCGGCTTCGCCGAGATCGAGGCAGGTGACGTAGGCCTTCTGGTGATACGGCCTGGTCGGGACGCGCAGGAGTTCAGCGGCGGCATTGTTGCCAGCAAAGGCGCCCATCCGCGTGGCGTGCTGGCAAGACATCAGCGCGTAATTGCCCTCGTCGTCGCATGCGGCTCGCGCGGCATCGCCGGTGGCGAAGACACCGGCGATGCCGGGCACGCGCAGATCGCGGTCCACCAGCAGCCGGCCGAAATTGTCGCGCTCGGCGGGAATCTGCGCTGTCAACGGCGCAGCGCGAATGCCGGCTGCCCAGACCACCGTCTCGGTTTCGATGTGTTCGCCGGTCGACAGCGTCACGCCGGATTTGTCGAGCGAGGCAACGCCGGTGCCGAGCCTTGTCTCCACGCCGAGCTTGCGCAGCGCTTGCTCGATGACCGGGCGGGAGCCTTCGCCCATGTCGGGAGCGATTGCTCCGTTACGCTCGACGATGATCACGCGCGTTCTGGCGTTTTGGCCGAAGATGGCGCGCAGGCGCGCGGGCAGCTCGGTCGCCGCCTCGATGCCGGTGAAGCCGCCGCCGGCGACCACGACCGTGTCACGTCCATTGACGGCTGGCCGGTCGGCGAGGCCATGCAGATGCTTGTCGAGGGCAACCGCATCGTCGAGCGAGTCGACGCTGAAGCCGTGCTCGGCAAGGCCGGGAATATTGGGTCGGAAGAGGCGGCTGCCGGTGGCGATCACCAGGCGGTCATAGGACAGGGTCTTGCGCGTGCCTTTGGGAGTCGAGATCTGCACCGTCAGCGCCTCGGTGTTGACAGTCTCGGCGCTCCCCTGGATGTAGTCGACGTCGATCGCCTTGAGGACATCGAGCAGCGGTGCCGTCAGGGTTTCCGGCCTCGGCTCATAGAGCCGAGGGCGGACCACCAGCGTCGGCTCGGGTGCGATGAGCGCGATCTCGAGCTCTTCCGGCGAGACGCCCTGAATGTCGCGCAGGCGGGCGGCGGAGAGGGCGGCGTACATGCCGGCGAAGCCGGCGCCAATGATGAGCAGTCGCATGTGGTTGACTCCTTGATTTGGTTCTGGGTCTGTTGGTTCGAAACGCGCGCCATCGCCGCCGCTCGATGCGAGCAGTGCCTGTTGCGAGCGATGATGACGCGAAGAGGTGAGACGGAGACCGCCTGGTCCTTACGGCGCGGTGCAGTTGGGCAGCGAGGACAGCAGCGCAGGGCCTTCACATCCTGCGCGGCAGCTTCGCGCGCCCGATGGCCAGCCGCGCAGGGCGACCGGCAGCGCAGGTTTGTTGGTCCAGCCCCGATCGATCAGGATCGACGTCGAGACCTTGGCGTCTTGTGCGATCTGTGGCGGCGCCTCATCGGCCGTCGGCGAGGTGAAACGCACGGTCAGTGAAAGCCCGTACATGACCGCCGTCGAGACGGCCTTCCGTCGTGGCGCGATTGCAAGCCGTTTCCTGTCCATCGTTTGTCTCCGTCCCCATGATGTGACGTTGCGATGTTTAGCCAACCGGATCGTCGACTGCGCCAGAGCGATTGCCGTCCCTGTCGAGAGATTGCTGCTAACCCACGCGCCTGCGCCAATCGCCCGGCGCCTAGCCGGTTAGCGGCGCGGAGGCCCGGCGTATTTCCCGAAGCGGCCGTGCCTTGTCCGATTCTGCTGCAAGCAGGCGTGCGTTTTCACAAACGCACGATGGGCGGCGGACGACGAGTTGTCGAGGAATCGAGCGCCGGTCGGATGACGGTCCGGTCGTGCGATTGATATCGGCGGTCCAGGCTAGTTCGACGACAATCCCGTCCTGCGCCTGAGATCCGTGATCGCGCGCAGAAAACTGTCGGCCGGCGTTGTCTCCGGATCGATCAGGCGGTGCAGGCGAAAGCCGTCTTCCAGCGCCAGCACGACGGAGGCCATCCACGGCGGATTCAGCGTGTCGTTCCTGCCGTTGCTCTTCAACGTGGCCTCGACGATGTCGGCGACCAGCTTGCGGCGCGCGCGTAGCCGCTTGGCAAGCTCCGGGCGGCGCTTCTCGGCGCGCGCGACGAACAGGATCATCTCCATGTGCAGAAGGGGCGAGCGGCCGAGCGGGTCTTGCCGGCTGCGATCCATCGTCTTCAGCGCCGCGATGAAATCGTCGAGATTGTCGTGCTGCGCGAGGATGTCGAGGTTGCGCCGGATCGACTGCTCGACATGATCCTCAAGCATGGCGATGATCAATTCGTCCTTGCTCTTGAAGTTGGAATAGAACGCGCCGCGGGTGAAGCCCGCGGCGGCCGCGATCGCCTCGATGCTGGCGCCGCCGATGCCGTCCGCCTCGAACACGCGCGCGGCCGCCTCGAACAGTTTGTCGCGCGTGTCGTCCCTGGTCGGCCTGGTTCTCACCCTTGACATCGGCGCAGGTTAGGGCAGAATGCAACTCGATACAACAATGTATCGAGTTTATAATCTTGGGGATGGTTACGCCGCGCGCACAAGGGGCTGCCGGCGTATTCGTGTCATGCGGCAACCGATTGAGGTCACCATGAACGAGCAAGTGCAACCCGCAGGCGGACCGCTGTTCAACCCGCTGTCGCCGGACTTCATCCGCGATCCCTACCCGCACTATGACCGGCTGCGCACGATCGAGCCGATCCATGTGACGCCGTTCGGCCAGTTCGTCGCCAGCCGCCATGCCGACGTCAGCTTCGTGATGCGCGACAAGCGCTTCGGCAAGGACTTTGTCGAGCGCTCCAAGCGCCGCTATAGCCCTGCCATCATGGACGAGCCGGTGTTCCGCAGCATGAGCCACTGGATGCTGCAATCCGATCCGCCCGACCACACCCGCCTGCGCGGCCTCGTCGTGAAGGCCTTCACCGCCCGCCGCGTCGAGGACATGCGGCCGCGGATCCAGGCGATCGTCGACCAGGCCATCGATGCCGTGATCGAGCGCGGCCACATGGACCTGATCGAGGATTTCGCCTTCCGCCTGCCGGTCACCATCATCTGCGACATGCTCGGAATCCCCGAGGATCATCGCGAGACCTTCTACAACAGCTCGCGCGATGGCGGGCGGCTGCTTGACCCCGTGCCGCTCACGCCGGAAGAGATCGCGAAGGGCAACGCCGGCAACATGATGGCGCAGATGTATTTCCAGCAGCTGTTCGAGCTGCGCCGCCGCAATCCCGGCGACGATCTCACCACCCAGCTGGTGCAGGCCGAGGAAGACGGCCACAAGCTCACCAACGAGGAATTGACCGCCAACATCATCCTGCTGTTCGGCGCCGGCCACGAGACCACCGTCAATCTGATCGGAAACGGCCTGCTCGCGCTGCATCGCAATCCGGATCAGCTCGCGCTCCTGAAGGCGCGGCCCGAGTTGATGGTCAACGCGATCGAGGAATTCCTGCGCTACGATTCCTCGGTGCAGATGACCGGACGCGTGGCGCTGGAGGACATCGCCGATCTCGGCGGCAAGAGCATCCCGAAGGGAGAGACCGTGCTGTGCCTGCTCGGCTCGGCCAACCGCGATCCGGCGGTCTACCCTGATCGCCCCGACCGGCTCGACGTCACCCGGCCCAACGTCAAGCCGCTGTCGTTCGGCGGCGGCATCCATTTCTGCCTGGGCGCCCAATTGGCGCGTATCGAGGCCGAAATCGCCATTGCGACGCTGTTGCGGCGGCTGCCGGATCTGCGCATCGACGACGTCGAGAACCCGGAATGGCGCCCGACCTTCGTGCTGCGCGGCCTGAAACGCCTGCCGGCAAGCTGGTGATGGCCGGCGCCGTTAACCTCCGCGCGCAACAGTCGCTGTGACTTCGCCACACTTCCCTTTATATAAGGGGCTGTTCCGGCGCGCCTGAGGCCCTCAGGTTCGGCCCGGGCCGGTTTGGCCGAGGGGAGACCCGTGCAGACGACGCTGCTCGGATTGGCGATTGCCTTCATCATTGCGCTGCTGACCGCGCTGATCGGGCCTTACTTCATCGACTGGAACCAGTTCAGGCCCCAGTTCGAGGCGGAGGCGGGCACGATCATGGGCGTGCCGGTGCGGGTGGCGGGCGAGCTGGATGCACGGCTGCTGCCGGCGCCGACGCTGCGGCTGCGCTCGGTGACCTTCGGCGGCAACAACGATCTCGGCCGCCTGCGCGCCGACAAGCTCGACGTCGAGTTCAGCCTGAGCTCGCTGATGCGCGGCGAATGGCGCGCCACCGAGCTGACCGTCAACGGCATGGCGGTGGATCTCGGCCTGGATGCCAAGGGACGGGTCGATTTGCCGTCCACCGCGAGCGGCACCTTCAATCTGGCCTCGCTTGCGATCGAACGGCTGAACCTCACCGGCCGCATCGCCCTGCACGATGCCGCCAGCCGCTCGACGCTGGAATTGAACGACATCACCTTTTCGGGCGACGTGCGCTCGCTGGCCGGCTCGGTCCGCGGCGACGGCAGTTTCACCGCCACCGGGGTGCGCTATCCGTTCCGCGTCTCCTCCGGCCCGAGCGCCGACGGCAGCGCCACCCGTCTCCACCTCAACATCGATCCCGGCGAGCGCGCGATCTTGGCCGATCTCGAAGGCGTGCTCGCCTTCGACAACCGCCTGCCGAAATTCGACGGCGCACTGACGCTCGCTGTGCCCCCTGTCAAGAAGGCGGGCACGGCGGGGCCGACACCCTGGAAGCTCACGGCAAAGCTCAAGGCCGATCCGGCCGGCGCCAAATTCGATCAGATCGACGCGAGCTTCGGCGCCGAGGACAATGCGCTCAAGTTTGGTGGTGTCGGCGATGTCAGGTTCGGCGCCTCGCCGCTGCTGCGCGCGGTGCTGTCGGCGCGCCAGGTCGATGCCGACAAGCTGGCGGGCAAGGACGATGCCGAGCCGCAGCGCGTCCTGCCGGCCCTACGCGCGGGCCTTGCGGCGATCCCGCAGGCGCCGATACCGGCGCAGATCGAGTTCAACTCCGACCAGATCATGCTGGGCGGGCGTCCGCTCCAGAACATCACGGCGGAGCTTCAGACCGACGGAAGGTCCTGGACTTTCCAGCGGCTCGAGCTGCGCGCACCCGGCATGACGCAGCTCTCGCTCAACGGCGCAACGCCCGGCGCCGACAGCTTTAGCGGCCGGCTCAGCGTCGAGTCGTCCGATCCCGATACGCTGGTGGCGTGGCTCCAGGGCCGCAGCGAGATCAACCGCCGCAGCACGCGGCCGCTGCGTCTTGCCGGCGACGTGACCATCGCCGCCAATCATCTCGCCGTCGACAGGCTGAAGGCCGAGATCGAGGGCGGCGCGGTGGAGGGCCGCATCGCCTTCGTCCAGACCGGCGCGAGCAAGGGCTCGCGGATCGACGCCGAGCTCAAGGCCGACCGTCTCGACCTCGATGCCGCCGCAAGCTTCGTGCGCGCGCTCGCGGGGCCGCAGGGCGAATGGCCGGAGGAAGCCAAGCTCGCGCTCGACGTCGGCCGCGCGATGTCGGCCGGACAGGAGCTGCGGCCGTTCACGGCAAAACTCGGCTACGGCCCCGCGGCGCTGTCGCTGGAGCAGTTGCGGTTCGGTCAGGCGAGCGGGGTGACCACCGAAGCGAGCGGCAGCTTCGACCGCGTTCATGCCACCGGCAAGCTCGCGCTGAAATCCTCGGCCAATTCGCTGCGTGAGCTCACCGCGCTGCTCGAGCCGATTGCGCCTTCGGTGCGCGCGCGGTTCGACGCCATCCCGTCATTGCCCGGCGCGACGCGGCTGAAGCTCGACCTCAGCCTCGACAAGAACGCCGACCATGCCGATCGCAACGACGCGCGCGCCGTGCTCGATCTCGATGCGCCGCAGCTCAAGGCCACCGCGACGCTGGCCGGGCAGACGCCGGTGGCGGCGGTCAACGGCATCGACATCGACCGCTTGCGCAACAGCGACTTCACGCTGGACTCGAAAATCTCGACGCCGAAGGCCGGCGCATTGCTGGCGCTGCTGGGCCTCGATCGCGTCGCCGCCGCGGGCGAGGGCGCCTCGCAGTTCGAAGGCCGGTTGAGCGGCGCGTGGCGCCGGCCGTTGCAGTTGAACGCAAAGCTCAGTGGCGGCGGGCTGGATGCGGATGCGCAAGGCAGCATCGAATTGTCGGACCCCAATTCGTCTCAGCCGAAGGCCAGCGTGAATTTGCGCGTGCGTAATGCCAATCTGGCGCCGCTGTTCGGGACCAGTCCAACCGACAGATCGGTGCAGAGCGTCAACCTGTCCTCGCGCGTCGGCCTCTCCGGCAACCGCCTGACCTTCGACGATCTCGACAGCAGCGCGGCCGGCTCGCATCTGCGCGGGCATCTCGCGGTGACGCTGGATCAGGAGAAGAGCGTCGATGGCGAAATCGGCCTCGACGCGCTCGATCTTGCGCCCGCGTTCGCAATGGCCATCGGCGCCGCCGGACATGATGCCGGCGATCCCCTGAGTGCGGGGCTGCTCGGCGGCTGGCGCGGCCGCATTGCCTTCCAGGCCTTGCGCGGCACCTTGCCTGACGGCATCGAGCTGCGCCCCGTCGGCGGCACGATCCGGAGCGACGGCCAGTCGCTCGCGCTCGACGCGCTCAAGGGCGGTGTGGGCGGCGGTGAGATGTCGGCGAGCTTCGATGCGCGCAATGGCGCCAATGGCGTTGCGCTGAATGCACGTATCGAGCTGCGCAATGTCGATGCGGCGGCGCTGCGCTACCGCGATCTCGCACTGCCCAAGGGACGCGCCTCGGTGCAGATGGCCCTGACCAGCCAGGGCCGCAGCGTTGCGGCGTTGACCGGTGCGCTCGCCGGCAATGGCACGGTGACGCTCGAGGCCGCGGAAATCAGCGGCCTCAATCCGCGTGCCTTCGAGATCGCCATTCGTGCCAGCGACGGCGGCCAGGTTGCCGACGACAACAGGCTGCGGCAGCTCGTCGAACCCGCGCTGTCGGCAGGTCCGATCGCGGTCGCCTCGGCGCAGATCCCGTTCACGATCCGCGACGGGCGCCTGCGCGTCGGCGCGACACCGCTGGAAGCCAAGAACGCGCGGGCCATCGTCTCCGGCGGCTACGATATTCCCGCCGACCAGGCCGACATCCGCGCCAGCCTGACGCCGATCATGACCGGACTTTCGGGCGCGCCGCCGGAGATCCAGTTGTTCGCGGCGGGTCCCCCCGACAGGCTCAACCGCACCGTCGATCTCGCGCCGCTGTCGTCCTGGCTCGCGGTGCGCACGATCGATCGCGAGACGCGCCGGCTGGACGCGATCGAGCGTGGCGAGCCGCCGCCGGCGACTGCGGCGCTGCCGACGCTGGTCTCGCCCGATCCGGTGCCCGAGCCGTCGCTGACCGACGTGCCGTTGCCCGGCCGCGATCCGCGCCGCGCGCCGCCGAAGCCAAAGGCCGCGCCGACGCCGAAGGCGCCGCTGGCCGCCCCTGCAGCGCCAAGTCCTCCACTCACAAGCCCGCCGCTCGCGAGCCAGCAGATCGCCCCGCTGCCGCCGCCGATCGAGGTGAGGCCGGCGCCGGGCCCGCCGCCCGCAAAACCCAAGCCGAAGCCACCGCTGGTGCTGACGCCGTCGAATCCGTGAACGCGGCAGCCTGTTCGGCAAGCGCTGGCCCTTGCCCGCCGGTAAACCCATTCCCGCGCATTTTAACGAATTTTGCTCGGCAAAACTGATCTGCCGACTTTACTGGATTCTCGCGTTTGATCTCTAGTGTCGGTTCCCAGAGGAATTCGGCGTCCTGCCAGCACAAGCAGGATGGCTAACCAAGAACTGGGGTAACGAGATGAACGGGGCGAAATCGCTTCTGCAGGATCTGGACGACGCGATCGCGCGCGGCACCGACGAGAGCCGGGCGAAGGCGTTGTGGCATGCGACCGACATCCTGATCACCGGCCGCTACAGCGACGACGAGATCAGCATGTTCGGCGAGGTCATCGGGCGGCTCGCCGACGAGATCGAGGTCGCCGCGCGGGCGCAGCTCTCCGAGCTGATGTCGGCCTGCGACCACGCTCCGCTCAATGTCATCGAAAAGCTCGCCCTCGACGACGAGATCGACGTGGCCGGTCCCGTGCTGCGCGACTCCAGCCGTATCGACGAGAAGATGCTGGTCCAGAGCGCCATGACCAAGGGCCAGGCGCATCTGCTTGCGATCGCCCAGCGCAAGTCGATCGGCGAAGCCGTCACCGACGTGCTGGTCAAGCGCGGCGACCAGGCGGTCGTGACCTCCGTCGCAAGGAACGAGGGCGCGCGCTTCTCGGGCTCGGGCCTGCTGCACATGGTCCGGCGCGCGGAGGGCGACTCGATCCTCGCCGAGCAGCTCGGCCTGCGCAAGGACGTGCCGCGCCACATCTTCCAGCAGCTCATTTCCAAGGCGTCGGAAGACGTCCGCCGCCGCCTCGAGCACGAGCGGCCCGAGATGATGGCGCAGATCCAGAGCTCGGTGACCGACGTCACCGGCGATCTGCAGTCCAAGTTCGGTCCGTCCTCGCGCAGCTATTTCGTCGCCAAGCGCGTGGTGACGACGCAGTACCGCCAGGGCAACCTCAACCAGGACTCGATCTCGAACTATGCGCGCCAGCACCGTTTCGACGAGGTGCAGATCGGCCTGTCGCTGTTGTCGTCGCTTCCGGTCGACGTGATCGAGCGCGCGATGATGGACCGCAATCGCGAGATACTTCTGGTGCTGTGCAAGGCGCTCGACTTCTCGTGGGACACGACCATGTCGCTGCTGTTCCTCGGCGCCAAGGATCATCTGATCACGGCGCGCGAGCTCCATGACAGCGAGCGCGAGTTCGGCAAGCTCAAGATCGAGACGTCGCGCAGCATTCTGAAGTTCTACCAGTCGCGCAAGACCGGCGCGGGTGCCGATACGGGCCGTCAGCCCGAACTCCAGGTGCACTGAGCCAGAGGGGAGTATTTGCAATGTTGCCTCAATTCGGCACCGCAATTCGCAAGAACAAGAGCCTGCCCGTCGATGCCGGCGGTTCGGCTCCCGAGAAGGCTTCCGTCGACGCCGCCTGGCTCGTGCTCGAAGCCGCCAACGATCTCGGCGATCACGCCGCGATCGCGGCCTGCCGCCGCGTCATCGACGCCGAGCTCAACGGCACGGTTGCCGGCAGCGCGGATATCGATCTCGTGCTCGGTTATTTCAGGTAGCGACGATCACCCGCGTCTAGTGCGCCATCGCGATTTCGCCGGACACTTGCTCGCGCCTTGCATCGATGCGTAGCAGCACGACTACGACTGCGCCCACCAGCGCGCAACCCGCCAGCAACAGAAGACCTGCGGTAAAACTGCCGGTTAAATCCTTCAGGTAGCCCATTGCGTAAGGACCGGCGAAACCGGAAAGATTTCCAAGCGAGTTGATCGCGGCGATGCCGGCGGCAGCCGATGCTCCCGTTAGAAAGCTCGCCGGCAGCGGCCAAAACATCGGGGGGACCGCGGAGACGCCGATCTGCGCGAAGCAAAGCAATGCCATGACAAGGACGGAGTTGGAAACGAGACCTGCCACTCCGATTCCCACCGCCGCCATCAACAGTGCCGCGGCAACGTGACCCTTTCGCTCCATGGTCCGATCGGAATGACGACCAAGCAGCACCATGCCCGCGGCCCCGAAAATAAAGGGCAGCGCTGCGAGCAAGCCGGTCTGGGTATCACTGACGCCAAAACCCTTGATGATGGTCGGCAGGAAGAACGCCACGCCGTAACTTGCAGCATTCAGGCAGAAGTACACCAGAGCGCACAACAAAATGCGGTAATCGGTGAGCGCCTGACCCAATGACAGGTGTTCGACTTTCTCCTTGTTTCGCTTCTCGGTGGCCTGCACGTCTTCCAGCCAGGCAATCTCGTCTTGTTGCAGCCAGCGGGCCTGGCGCGGAAAATCGGTCAGATAGAGCAGGACGCAGATGCCTACCACGACCGACGGCAGCGCCTCGAGAATGAACAGCCACTGCCAGCCTTCCAATCCCCAACCGGTCACGCCGAGCAGAAGCCCGGAGATGGGCGACCCGATGATGGACGAAATCGGGATCGCCAGCATGAACAGGCTGATGACCCGAGCCCGGTAAACCGCCGGGAACCACAGGGTCAGATAGAAGATGATGCCCGGAAAGAATCCCGCCTCGCAGGCGCCGAGTAGCAACCGAAGAGAGTAGAAGACGCCCGTCGTCGGTATTCCCGTTGCTGCCGATATCGATGGGATGAATGCGAAGGCCGCCGAGACGATTCCCCATGTAATCATGATGCGGGCGATCCAGACGCGCGCGCCGACTCGTTCCAGGAAGATGTTGGAGGGGACTTCAAACAGGAAATACCCGACGAAGAACAAGCCCGCGCCCAGTCCGAACGCTGCTTCACTTAAACCCAGCGCCTGGTTCATGTGCAGCTTGGCAAAGCCGACATTGACGCGGTCAAGATAGGCCACGAAATAGCAGACGATCAGGAACGGTATAAGCCGCCACATAACCTTGCCAATGACACGCTTCTCGACGTCTTGCATGGCAAGGCCTCCCGTTTGATCACCGGAACCCGCTCAATATCCGGGCGGCGTTGCGAAACAATGACGGGTGCGAACGATGAGTGCAAACGGCATTTTGACGTTCAAGCCAAAGTGACAGTCGTGCTGTCATGCTCGAAGCTGGACGAGAGACGAAGCACGCGACACGCCCCATCTAACGCTCGGGGGCGGCCGAGGCATCGGCCGCCCGCCATGATGATCGCGAACATCATCTTATTTTGCCATCGCCGTCGTGGCCGACTTGATCCTCGCCTTGGCGGCATCGCGTTTGAAGCTCGCGCCTTTCCGCGTCGGCGGAAGCTCGATCGCAGTCATGGCCAGCTTCTCAACCTCCTGTTGGACGAACGCGAAGCGCCAGAATGTCTAGGCGTTCGCGCCGCCGTCGACGGTCAAGGTCGAGCCGGTGATGTATTTTGCCTTCGCGCTCGCCAGGAATGCCACGGCATTCGCGATGTCATCCGTCGCGCCGTACCGGCCGAGCGCCATGAACTGTTTCAGCGTCTCCGCGGTCGGGCCGTGCGCGGGATTCATGTCGGTGTCGATCGAGCCCGGTGCCACGAGGTTGACCGTGACGTCCCTCGGGCCAAGCTCCCGCGCCAGCGCCTTCGTGAATGCGGTTAGCGCCGACTTCGACGCCGCGTACACGCCGAGCGCCGGCGAGGGCACGCGGTCCGCGAAATAGCTGCCGATGGTGATGATGCGGCCGCCCTTGCCAAGGTGCGGCAGCGCCGCCTTGCTCGCGGCGATCGGCGAACGCACGTTGACGTTCAGCATCGCGTCGATGTCGGCGAGCGAGATGTCGTTGAGGCCGCCCAATCGCAGAATGCCGGCATTGTTGACCAGGATGTCGAGCCCGCCCAGCTCCTTGACGGTCTTGTCGACCGAAGCCTGAACGGCAGCGACATCGGCGCTGTCGGCCTGGATCGCTACGGCTTTCCGGCCCGTCGCCTTGATCGCGTCCACGACCTTGGCGGCGCTCTCCGCCGACTTCTCGTAAGTAACCGCGACATCGGCACCTTCCGCGGCGAGCGCCTTCGCGATGGCCGCACCGATACCCCTGCTTGCGCCCGTCACCAGGGCCCGTTTTCCTGCCAGCGTCATGTGATCTCTCCAATTCTGTAATGATCGACACAGAATATGTGGAGTCTTGATTGCCGCGGTCAAGTGAATTATGTGTTGATCATTACAGAAAGGCGGGCGATGGCAGGTCGGCCACGGGAATTTGATCGCGACGCGGCGTTGGAGGCCGCCATGCTGCTGTTTTGGCGCAAGGGCTTTGCGGCAGCCTCGATGCACGACCTTTGCGACGCCATGGGCGTCAGCTCGCCCAGCCTCTATGCGGCCTTCGAAAGCAAGGAGGCACTCTACCTTGCCGCGATCGAGCACTACGTCGAGACCCAGGGCCAGCCGGTCTGGGACCGGCTTGCGGAAGGCGCGACCGCGCGCGCCGGCATCGAGAATCTGCTGATCGGCGCGGCCGAGACCCTGCCGAAATCCCGGAGAGCGCCGGCCGGCTGCATGGCCGTGCTGGGCGCCGTCAGCGACGAATGGCCGGCAACGATTGCCCGCGAGATCAAGAAGGCCCGGCTCGACATGCTCGGCAATTTGCGCGGGCGGCTGGAGGCCGCGGTCGCGAGCGGCGAACTGCCTGCCGCAACCGACATCGATGCGCTGAGCCGGTTCTACCTCAGCGTCTTCGAAGGCATGGCGATCCAGGCCAAGGACGACGCGACGCCTGAGGAGTTGAGAGGCGTAGCGAAGGCGGCCATGGCGATGTGGCCGGGCGAGCGGTAGCTCGCGGCCCGTAGAGCGCAGCGAAACCCATCGCTCCCTCCAAGCGTGTTGAGGCGTGATGGGTTTCGCTCCGCTCTACCCATCCTGCGAGTTAGGCCGAGAGATTGATCTATCTCAAGACCGTATCCGAAACGCGGGCCCAGCTTACATTCGGAAGGCAGCGATACGTCCAGACAGACGGGAGGTGAAGCATGTACCGGCATATTCTCATTCCGACAGATGGGTCGGAGCTAGCGGAGCACGGCGTGGCGCATGGGTTGGCGCTGGCGAAATCCCTTGGAGCCAAGGTATCTCTAATCTTCGTTGTGGAGCCGTTTTCAGAAATGACAGGGCGGTTCCGTGAAGCAGTCGCAACATATGCCGAGCTGCGCAAGGAACAGGCCACGAGCACGTTGGATCGCGCGGCAAATGCGGCCAAGGAGGCCGGCGTTTCCTGCGAACCGATTCAAGTGGAGAACGGGCAACCCCATCAAGCCATCATCGCAGCAGCCGAGAATAAAGGTTGCGATCTCATCGTGATGTCATCCCATGGCCGCAGCGGACTCTCCATGCTTCTCATCGGTAGCGTGACAAACAAGGTGCTGGCGCAGGCGAAAACTCCCGTACTGATTTGTCCGTGAATGTGCGGATCTGCTGACAGAGTTCTCGCTCGCCGCGAGGACTAGAAAACTCAACGGCCGCATAAACCGCCTTGTCTGCTTTCGTCATCTGCGGGCCTTACCTGCCGGTCAGGCCTTGTCGGCCCGGCACCCGGGTAGCCGGTGACAGTGCACTTAACTCGAAGCAGGGGACCCCGTGCGCATCAATTGAATGCACTGTCACCGCAATTGCGGCGACGGCTAGAGCCTGTCGATCCGAAATGCGCGAGTCTCGACCGCGGCGCGAACACGCGCGTTGCACGCAGCTGTGATCGTGGAACCCCGCCGCGGATGTAACGACAGACGCTCCCCTCCGAATAGCCCGTAGCGGACGCTTCGTTCGCCAATAGATGGATGCGCAATCCGGGGAGAAATCGTCGCATGATGGGATTCAACGTCGCGGAGAATGGTGGAGGCTCTTATCGTCCGCTCGCCATTCTGCGCTGGGTCATGGTGGTCATATTCGTATCGTTTGGAATGCAGAAATTCACACTGCAATCCGCACAGGGTATCGCGCAGTTCATCAGCCACAGCCCGTTCATCTCCTGGCTGTCGGTATTCGGCCTGAGGGGAGAGGCCTATGTTCTCGGTGTCGCCGAATTCGTGATCGCGGCGCTGCTCATGGCAGGCAGCTTCAGTCCGGTCTTGTCGGCACTGGGTTCGTTCATGGGCATGGTGACCTTCGCGATCACGTGGTCGTTCTTCTTTACGACGCCGGGCGTCGTCACATGGAGCCTGTCAACCGATCCGATGGCGTGGAATCTGGCCGGCGAGTTCCTGTTCAAGGACATCGTCCTGCTGTGTGTTTGCGCGGTGTTGTTTCTCGCCTCGTTGCCGCAATCGGTTGTCCGGCTCCGCACCGGCGGAGCCTAAAGCGGCTTTGCGATAGCCCGTAGGATGGGTAGAGCACAGCGAAACCCATCACGTTTCAACGCGCCCGGAAGCAAGGATGGGTTTCGCTTCGCTCTACCCATCCTGCGAGACGCATCTCACCGCCGAGCGCGGTAAATCACGACATCATTGCCATGACGCGTCGTGCTCTTCTCGAGGATGTAATTGGCCTTCTCCAGCACGCGGCGGGATGCGCCGTTGCTGACATAGACAAGGCCGATGAGAGACGGCAGTTCGTGGTGCGACAGCCCAATGTCCGTCAGCGCGATTGCGACCTCGCTCGCAAATCCGCGGCCCCAGAACTCGCGCTTGAATGCGTAGGCAATCTCGATCTCGTCGATGTCGTCCACGAGGATGTGCCGGATGCCCGCTCGCCCGGCGAAGGCGCCGTCCTTCGTTCGCAGCACCCACAGCCCAAAACCGTGCTGGTCCCAATGCGCCATGTTGGTCGCGAGATAGGTCTTGGTGACCTCGGGTGCACGCACGCCGCCGAGATAGCGGGACACCTCGGCATCGAGATGCAGCGTGACGAGGTCGTCGAGGTGGTCTTCGCGAAGCCTCTCGGCGGTCAATCTGTCGGTGCTGAAGCGGTCCATGGAGACTGATAGCCGCTTTGGCGGCCGGTCGTCGATCGCTTTTCGCGATGCGACACCGCACGCCATCAGCTGCGGCTGGACCGCTTGGACTCCATGTCGCGCCCGGTTTCTGCCTTTGCCGCGCTGAGCGCCGCGGCCAGCTCGTCGATATGGTAGGGTTTCGGCAGAATCTGAAGACCCGCCAATTCGGCGTCGTGAACCGCGGCTTCGGAGTATCCGCTGGTCAGGAGCACGGGGATGTCGCTTCGCCTTCGTTTGATTTCCCGCGCCAGCTCGACCCCATTCATGCCACCGGGCATCATGACATCGGAAAAGACGAGGTCGACGGCGCGGCCGTCGGCCAGGGCACCGAGCGCGGCCGCGCCACTCGCCGCGTGCGTGACCTCGTAACCGAGCTGGCCCAGCATCTCGCTCACCAGTGCGGCAACCTCGTCATCGTCCTCGACCAGGAGGATGCGGCCATGATTGTTCCTCTTCGGCCGCACCATGTTGAGATCGATCAGGTGTCGCTCCCTGGAAGGAATGCTGAGCGATCGCGGCAAATAGAGTTCGATGCTGGTGCCTCGGCCGACTTCCGATCGAATGCGGACCGTACCCCGTGACTGCGTCGCGAATCCATGGACCTGGGCAAGCCCGAGCCCCGAGCCCTTTCCGACCTCCTTGGTCGTGAAGAACGGCTCGAAAACGCGTGACAGGATCTCCGGACTCATGCCGACACCGGTATCGACGACGGACAGGCGCACGTAGTCTCCGGCGATCTGCTCGTCATTCAGATCGGGCAGATTTTCCCCGCGCACGAGAATCGTGCCGCCATTGGGCATGGCGTCGCGGGCGTTGACGGCGAGGTTGAGGATCACGAGTTCGAGCTCGCCGGGATCGACCTCCACCGGCCAGAGCGTGTCCGGGAAATCGAACTCGACATGGACGTCGCCTCTCAGGCTTCGATCGAGCAGTTCGCGCATGCCGCCCATCTGCGAGGCGACGTCGACGGGCTCCGGCCGGAGCGTCTGCCGGCGGGAGAACGCGAGAAGCTGTCTGGTCAGGCTGGCCCCGCGCTGGGCGGCCTGGACCATCCCGTCCATGAGCCGGCGGCGACGGTCCGGATCGGTCTGGCGGTCGAGCATGTCGAGGCCGCCGGAGATCACCATCAGCAGATTGTTGAAGTCGTGCGCCACCCCGCCGGTCAGCTGTCCGATGGCTTCGATCTTCTGGGCTTGCCGAAGCGTCTCCTCGACCCGGGCACGCTCGTCCATCTCGACGCGCAATTGCTCGACGGCTTCCGCAAGGGCCCGCGTGCGCTCGACCACCAGCGTCTCGAGCTCCTGAGCCGCCTGTTCGCGCGCCGCGAACAGAGCCCGGATTTCGTATTGGCGCCGCCGCGCGCGCAGTGCCGATTGAACGGCGCTGGTCAGCGTCATTGGCTGAACCGGCCGCTCGAGCAGCGAGACGTTACGGAGAAGCGCGACAATGCTGCGGCGCCAGGCAAGGACGGCCGGCTGCTCGCGATCGCTGGTCAGGACGACGAAGGGCAGGTCGGACCAGGGCGGCTGGCTTTCGATCCATTGTGCCAGCGGCGAGGTGTCTTTCCCGAACAGAGCTTCCTCGGCAACGAAAACGGCGCCGACGCCGGCTGCCATCTCGCTGACGAGTTCGGGCAGACTGCGGCAGCTGGTCGCTTCCAGGTGCGAACTCCGGAACAGCTCGACGGAGGCAAGCCCGTCGCGCCCGATCGGAGCAAAGACGAGAACATGGTGATCTCGCTCAACGCTCATTCAACCGACCCTTCGGGCTTAGGTGCCCCGGTATAATGCGGATTGCCGGAAAAGATGCCGCTGAACTCCCTCAGGGGCGGGCCGAGCGTGATGCCGGCGCTGCTAAGCCGAAATTCCCGGATGGTATGCTCGTGTCGGCCGCTGCGCTTCTTGACGACAGACAGAGCGCGCCGCACCGTTCCGCCGACCTCGAAATAGCGCAGCATGACCACGGAATCGCTGAGATAGCTGATGTCGAGAGGCGTATCCATCGGACCGACGAGGCCATGCTGGGCGAGGACCAGGATGGTCAGCACACCCTGCTGCCCCAGGTAGCTCAAGAGTTCGTGCATCTGCAGGATGAGAAATCGCTCGTCGGGCATCGCGGCCAGATAGCCGTTCAGACTGTCGATGATGACGAGGCGGGCATTGTCGGCCTCGACGCTCTTTCGCACGTTTGCGGCGAACTCACCCGGCGACAGCTCGGCGGGATCGATCTGCTGAAACCGGACAAGCCCCGAATCGACGTGTTCTTGCAGGTGCAGGCCAAGTGTCCGGGCGCGCGCTTCGACCGTGCCGCGGCCTTCATCGAACGCGAAGAACACCGCGTGCTCGCCACGTTCGGCCGCCGCGATCGCGTAGGTGAGCGCAACCGATGATTTGCCCACGCCGGCGGCGCCGATGAGCAGCGCATTGGTGCCGCGCTCGAGGCCGCCTCCCAGGAGCTGGTCGAGCTCGGCGTTGCCGCTCGGGGTGAAGTCGCCGACGAAGGTCTTGTGATGTTCGGCCGCCACCAGGCGGGGGAATATCTGCAGGCCGCCTCGCTCGATCGTGAAATCGTGAAACCCGCCGCGAAACCGGATGCCGCGCATCTTGATCACGCGGAGCCGGCGCCGCTCGGCGCCGTAATCGATCGCGACCTGTTCGAGCATCACCACGCCGTGCGCAATGGAATGGAGCTGCAAATCGTCCTGAGATGACGAAAGATCGTCGAGCAGGACCACTGTGCAATTGCGGTTGGTGAAAAAATGTTTCAGGGCCAGCACTTGGCGCCTGTAACGAAGCGGGTTCTGGGCAAGCAGGCGCAGTTCGGACAGGCTGTCGAGCACGACGCGGTTGGGATTGACCCGCTCGACTTCCCTAAAGATCAGGCCGGTCGTCTCGCTCAGCTCCATTTCGGCGGGATGAAACACCGTGAGCTCGCGCTCCGGATCGAGCGTCGTCTCCGGCGGAACCAGTTCGAAGATGTCGATGCCGTCCAGCGTCCAGCCGTGCCGCTGTGCCACGACGTCCAGCTCGCGCTTGGTTTCGGACAGCGAAATGTAGAGCACGCGCTCTCCGTCCCGCACCCCCCTCAGCAGGAACTGAAGCGCGATGGTGGTTTTGCCCGTGCCGGGCTGCCCCTCGTAGAGATACATCCGGTTGGCGTCGAAGCCGCCTCCCAGGATGTCGTCCAGGCCGGCGCTGCCGGTCGATATTCTGGACAGCTCTCGGGGCGCACTGTCCGCAACAGTGCTGGATGGACTGCTCATTGGTTTCCCTTGACGCTTCGAGAGAAGGGCGCCACCGCCCCTGCACGAGCTCCGGGGCTCGCACTCGGTTAAGGCCGAACGGCCTTGGAACGAACTCTCAGATCGGCGCCGGGTTCCCTGCTGATGGGGTGGCGGTCGGCCCTGATCACGACGCCGATCCAGCCCGAAGACGGTACCGCACCGCCACTCGCAGGACGGAGAAGGTCGCGAGCCGGATGTCACTGAAGCCGACGATGCCATCGTGCTCCTGCGTTGCCCGACGGGTCAACCGATCCTCAGTTCGCAGCCCGGCGCGTCAAGCGTTCGCAGTCAAGTCGCTGCTTGATCTGAATCAAACAGGCGGATGACAGCCGCACCATAACGCGACTCCAGGGACTGGTGACATGTTGGTGTGCGCAATGAGTCCGACCTGGTACGTCACCTTCGAAGTGCAACGGCGAGGCGTTCTGCCGAGACAACGAAGTCCGCGCGAGACGAAGACCTTCGCGACTGAACATGAAGCCAAGCTGTTTGCGCGCGCTAAGCGCGATGAGGGACTTTCCGTCTTTGCAGGCACGATCAACCCGCACCTGCCGAAGCGGGTGATCCCATCCTCCGGCATCGGCGCGTGGCTTGCTGACGAACAGGACGGTGCTGGAGCGCACGGCACTTCAAAGACTGACTAAGCACTCTTCTGTGCACAGCGATGGCGCTTGGGTGTTGCCATTTTGATACGAGCCCAAAATCCCCTCGCGCGTAAACTTCAGGATGTTCGCAAGCTTTATGCACGCCAGCCTGCATTAGGGCTCGCTTCTGACGAAAGAAATTTGAGCAAAGGGGACGAAACGATGAAAAAGCTTTCGATCGCGGCGATCGGCTTCGCGGCGCTGAGCATGGCGGCTCCGGCCATGGCGGCCGATATGGCCGTCAAGGCGCCGCCGCCGGCACCGGTGATGGCGGTTTACAATTGGACCGGATTTTACATCGGCGCCAACGGAGGCTGGGGACAGAGCCACGGTTGCGTCGATTTGATAACGCCCGCAGGCAACGTCGCAAGTGGTTGCGCCGATCGCTCCGGAGGCCTCGTCGGTGGACAGATCGGGTATCGCTGGCAGACCAATCAGTTCGTGCTCGGCCTGGAAGCCCAGGGTGATTGGGCCGAGATCAAGAACACGCGCGTCAGTTTGATCGATCCGTTGATCTCGACCACGGGCAAGACCGATGCGATCGGGCTGTTCACGGCTCAGCTCGGTTGGGCATGGAACGCCTCACTGCTCTACGTGAAGGGCGGCGCCGCCGTGACGCGCAATCGCTTTGATATCTTCAACAATGTCACCGGCGTCGGCCTCGCCTCGGCGGGTCACACGCGCTGGGGCGGTGCTCTGGGTGTCGGCTGGGAGTATGGCTTCACCCCGAACTGGACGGTCGGTGTCGAATACGACCACCTCTGGATGGGGCGTGACAACACCTCCTTCGCAGGCGTGGTCACACCCGGTGGGTTCACCCTCACCGGCAGCGGAGTCACCCAGGATATCGACATGGTCACGGTTCGCGTGAACTATCGCTTCGGCGGTTACGGCGCGCCGCGCTATTGATCCAAAGTCCTCCCAGTGAACTCAGGCCCCGGCATCGACCGGGGCCTTTTTCATGGGGAGCGAAAGCAAACGCGCGGATGTCCGGCATCAATTCCTGCGGTCGAGCGCGGAGAGCTGCTTCGTGTCGAGCAGGACGACGTGACGCTGGTTGTTGTCGATGAAGCCGAAGATGCCGAGCTTGTTCGAAACCGGAGGCGGCCTCGCGCCGCCTCCATTTGATTTGTTGATTTGGTTCGGACCGAACGCGTCCACTCTTGTGGTGGCGCAGTCGAGATGGCAATCCCGGGAGGATGCCATCATGCTCCTGTTTTGCCCGACGGCGCAACCGTTACGCCGTAGTCCGGATGGAGCGCAGCGCAATCCGGGCCCAGTGATACGTTGCGCAAGAATCCCGGACCTCGCTTCACTCCATCCGGGCTACGTCCATTTCCTTGGAAGCATTAATGGTTTCACTGCATCCATCGGTCGTTATCCCGGCAGCATGTGCGGCGTCCCGCATCACCGCATCCCGGTTCTTTGCTCTCCGCTCGCGATCGTCTCGAACCATCTGAACAGGTCCGGTCGATTGGCCCTCAGCCCATTCGGGGTCGCCGATGTAAAGCGTAAACGCTTCCGGAAAGAATTCGTCTGCCGGCTTCGAGGCTGCATACCAGGTCACCGGCTTGATCTTTTTTGCTTTGACGAGTGCCTGGAAGGAATCCTTCAGACCCGGCGTCGCCGCTACGACATGACCGAGTTCGTGCGCAAAAGTCACGAATGTTTCGCCCGCGATCTCGGGCTGGCCGCCGACACCGGATCCTCCGATGAAAAGCGCGTCAGAGTTCATGTTCGAGGAATCGAAGACGATGACCATCCGGTCGTTACCGCGCAGAAGCGCCAGTCCTGCCTCCAATCGGTTGTTGATCGCGAATTTGGTTGCGGTGACGCCAATCAGTTCGACTGCGATTTTCTGGCGGGCGATTCGCAGCCCCTTGAATTTCGCTGCGAGTTGATCGCTCATCCGCTCCAAGGTGACCTCAAGCATTTGCAGCTCGTTCGGCGTGAATTCCTGCAAGCCCGTGAGCTGTTGCGCGCTGTATTGGAACAGCCGGGCGAGCTGGCTTTGTGCCTCCGAGGCGGCGAGTATTTCAATTCCATAGTTCTCCCTAAACCAGGCCGGCGTGCCGCCCCTCGTCTGGATTTCGGCGGTGACACTGTTCTCCAACTCGGCAACGGTCGTCCCTCGCGGCTTCACGCCGGGGTATCGCTTTTTCAGCCACGCCATCAATGCGGCAGCGTCGCCTGAATTGGCGCTGAAACCGTTCACCCGGCGCAATTCACCAGGACGTTCGAGTGTCGAACCCTTCCGGTCTTCGCCGATCCGCTGGATGCTGACGCTGTTGTTTGGCCCGAACCGGATGGTCAGCAGGACCCGCTTTTCGACGTTTGGAATGGGAACGATGGCATCGATTTCTGCGTCGCGTGTCCCGTTGCCGAAGTACTGCAAGATCACAAATTTGGCTGGAAGCTGCTCCTCGGCAGCAAGTCCGGCCAGTCCCGTGATGTCGCCGAGCCTACTCTGTTCCGCGGCTTGATTCTGCGCTTTTTCAATCTGCAAGTCCGCAAAATCCCTGGCGTCGTACCACGCTGGCACGCCCGCACTCACGGGTGCCGTGTCGCTGAGGAACGTGATACGCAACGTCAGGATAGGGCCCGAAGGGACCTTCGTTCCCGCGACGAGGAAGCTGGCCTGGCGACCGGCGGCACCTTCAGCGGGGCCGGTCGTCAGAACCTGATCGAAACCCGGATTGGGGCTGGCGGCAATCCAGGCCAAAATGCTCCTCAGCTCGCCGGGATGCCCGGCCCAGTAACTGACGATGTTGTTGTTCTGGGGAAAGCCTGCGTATGCGTAGGTCGACGGCAGCCGCGGAATTGCTCCAGCCGCGGTTGCCACGGCCGGTTTGGCGCTGAGCCCTTCCGCGATGAACCGGGTTTCAACCCTGTCCTTATCGCGGGCGCTCATTCGCGGGATGAAGACGATCTGATATGCGAGGTCGGTCGATCGTGGTTTCGCCGGCCGCTTGGGAATGATCGCAACGATCTTTGTTTCGGCGTTGACGGTCTCAGGCTTGACTTGCCAGACCGTTGCAAGCACGGCGTCACGTTCCTCTGCGTTGGCTTGCACGCGGGGATCGAAGCCCATTTCGAAGGCTTCCCCGATCTTTTGCTCCCAGTAACTCGCGCCAGCCCAACGGCGCAGCTCCCTGCTGTCGAAAGGCGCACCCTTGGTTTGATATGTGGTTTGCTCCTGCGAATAGGCGGCGCTGACGGCCGGCTCTGCGATCACATTGGCGGTGCCGATCAGTGTCGTGAACAGTCCAACAAAACTGCTCGCAAGCCGCTTCATTCGCATCGAGGAAAAGTCCCAACAGGTCTCCACGCGCGAGGCGCGAAAGAAGCCGCACCGGCAATGATTTGGGCGCGTCAACCCTGGCGCGACGACATCGATTGCGTTCAATTCACGTTAGATATGCTGCTGAAAGTTATATTTTATGTGACGATCCACCGAGCCCCAATGTCGGATGGTGCGACAATATGGTGATTTTCCGAAGTTGCCATCATGCTCCTGTTTTGCCCGACGGGTCAACCGGCAGTTCGTAGCCCGGATGGAGCGAAGCATAATCCGGGGGCCGGTGAAGCGTCGCGCAAGACCCCCGGATCTCGCTTCGGTCCATCCGGGCTATGGTCAGATGATTTCGCATATGCGTAACCCATTGATCTCACAGCTTCCGTCTACTGTGCATGGGGTTGTTTTCGCAATTTTAGTTTGGAGAGGGCGCTAGCCCGCGCCGAGTGCGACCGCGACGTTGTAGGTCAGAAGGCTCGCGGCATAAGCCAGCACCAGCATGTAGAAGAAGGTCACGGCCATCCAGGTCCAGCTTCCGGTCTCGCGCCGGATCACGGCGAGCGTGGATGCGCATTGCGGAGCGAAGATGTACCAGGCCAGCATCGACAGCGCGGTGGCGAGCGACCATTTCGTCGCCAGCACCTGGCCGATCTGCTCGGCCGCTTCCTTGCCGCCTTCGATCGCGTAGACGGTGCCGAGCGCTGCGACCGCGACCTCGCGCGCCGCCATGCCCGGGATCAGCGCGACCGCGATCTGCCAGTTGAAGCCGACGGGGGCGAGCAGCGGCTCGAGCGCCTTGCCGATGATCGCGGCGAGGCTGAAGTCGATCGCCGGCTCGGTGGCGCCAGCGGGCGGCTGCGGGAACGAGGCCAGAAACCAGATCAGCACCATCATCGAGAAGATCGTGGTGCCGGCGCGGTGCAGGAACATTTTCGCCCGCGTGTAGACGCCGATCGCGATCGATTTCAGCCGCGGCATCTTGTAGTCCGGCAGCTCCAGCATGAACGGCGCCGGCGCATAGTCGCGCAGCATGAAGAATTTGATCAGGAACGAGACGAACAGCGCGCTGGTGATGCCGGCGGCGTAGAGGCCGAACATCACGAGGCCCTGGAGGTTGATGAAGCCCCAGACGTCCCTGGCCGGAATGAAGGCAGAGATGATCAGCGTGTAGACGGGAATGCGCGCCGAGCAGGTCATCAGCGGCGCGATCAGGATCGTGGTCAGCCGGTCGCGCTTGTTGTCGATCACGCGCGTCGCCATGATGCCGGGAATGGCGCAGGCAAAGCTCGACAGCAGCGGAATGAAGGCGCGGCCGTGCAGGCCGGCGCCGCCCATGATGCGGTCCATCAGGAATGCGGCGCGCGCCATGTAGCCGAAGTCTTCCAGCAACAGGATGAACAGGAAGATGATGATGATCTGCGGCAGGAACACGATGACGCTGCCGACGCCTGATATCACGCCGTTCTGAAGGAAGCTCTGCAGCAGGCCGGCGGGCAGGGTGGCGTGCACGAATTCGCCGAGCGCGTCGAAGCCGTTGTTGAGCAGGTCCATCAGCGGCTGTGCCCAGGCGAACACCGCCTGGAACATCACGAACAGGATCGCCGCGAGCACGATCAGGCCGCCGACCGGATGCAGCACGACCGCATCGATCCGCGCGGTCCAGGTGTCGGGTCTAGCAGGCAGGCTGACGCAGTCGGCGATGATGCGGTCGGCCTCGCGCTGGGTGGCGCGCAGCTCGGCGACGCTGAGCGCGCTCCAGCTGTTCTCCCGCGGCTCCGCGGCGAGTTTCGCCGAGATCTCGTCGGTCAGCGCCAACAGGTCGGCCGTGCCGCTCTTGCGCACCGCGATCGAGGTGACCACGGGCACGCCGAGCTCCTTGGCGAGCCGCTCCACGTCGACGGTGATGCCGCGACGGCTCGCGATGTCGAACATGTTGAGCACGAGGATCATCGGCCGGCCGGTGCGCTTCAGCTCCAGCAGCAGGCGGATGGTCAGGCGCAGATTGGTCGAGTCGGCCACGCACAGCACGAGGTCGGGCACGGTTTCGCCGGACGCCTTGCCGAGCACGAAGTCGCGGGTGATCTCCTCGTCCGGGCTGCGGCCGCGCAGCGAGTAGGTGCCGGGCAGGTCGACCACCGAGACCTGGCGTCCCAGGGGCGTGACGAAGAAGCCCTCCTTGCGCTCGACGGTGACGCCGGGATAGTTCGCGACCTTCTGTCGGCTGCCGGTCAGCGCGTTGAACAGCGACGTCTTGCCGCTGTTCGGCGTGCCCACCAGGGCGAGATGCAGCAGAGGAGCTTCCATGGGATCAGATTTCCGGTCGCTATCTAGGCGACAATGATGGCCATGGCTTCACGACGGCGGACCGCGATCGTGATGTTGTCGACACGGACGGCGATCGGGTCGCGCCCAACCAGGCCCTCATGCAGGACCTCGACCCGGGCGCCCTCGACGAAGCCGAGTTCGATCAGGCGGCTCTCGAGCTCGATGTCCGAGAGCGCGGAGCCCGCATCTCCGGCGGAAAGGTGTTGGATGACGCCGATATAGCCGCGCTGGGCCAGGCCCAGCGGCATCCGCGAACGCGTGTCATTGGTGTCGGTCATGCCCTGTATTTTCAACGCAGGGCAGTGAGGTCAAGCGCGCGGGTCGGCTGAAACTGCACCTTAGAGTGATTTTAAAGTGCAGAACCGGGAGGCGCCGTTGGAGGGGCGCCCAACGCCTACTGGGCCGGGACCTTTTCCGGCTGGATGGCGGCCATGGCGCGGCTCTTGAAGTAGTCGAGGACGAACAGGCGGATCGCCGAGGACAGATTGCCCTGCTGGCGGTTGCCGTCGATCTCGCCGACCAGCTCGGACAGCGTCATGTTGCGCAGGCCCGAGATCTCCTTCATGCCGTTCCAGAACGCCTCTTCCAGGCTGACGCTGGTCTTGTGGCCGGCGACCACGATCGACCGTTTCACCACGGGCGACTTCATGACTGATCCTCGCGATCGATCTGATGCTGGTCCAGACGCGCCTTCGCCTTGTCCGCGCGCGTCTCCTCCGCCGACCGCTCCGCCTTCGTGCGGCCGAACTTCGCCCGGTTGACGTCCGCCTGCTTCGCCGTGGCTTCCCGCTCGGCGCGCTTCCTGAAACGATTCAGGTTGATGACGTTCCCCATGCCGCGTCTCCATCATCCGCTCCTCTTCTGGCAGGATGAAACATTCAGAAACTGGGTGCCGTGTTGCGCCCTATGAGACTTGATCGCCATTCGCTCGTCCTCGTCAATTGGCCCCTCGGGCCATCAAACGATGAATTAGCCCCGTCAAAGGGCAGAGAGGCCTGCGTAGCACGCCGCCTCGCCACAACATTGACGGTAATCAAATCCCGGCCCTTAGGCCTTATATTTATGAGCCCCAGGGCACCGTATCATTACGGATGACTATCGGAATTCGGAATTCATCCAGGCCGCGTCATTTTCTCCGGCTGCACCAGCCGGTCGAACTCGTCGGCCGAGACGAAGCCGAGCCGCAGCGCCTCCTCCTTCAGCGTGGTGCCGTTGGCATGCGCGGTCTTCGCCACCTTGGCGGCGTTGTCATAGCCGATCTTCGGGGCGAGCGCGGTCACCAGCATGAGCGAGCGCTGCATCAGCTCCCTGATGCGCTTTTCGTCGGCGCGGATGCCGCTGACGCAATGTTCGGTGAAGGAGCGCGCGGCGTCCGCCATCAGCCGGATCGAGTGCAGCATGTTGTAGGCGAGTACGGGCTTGTAGACGTTGAGCTCGAAATGGCCCTGGCTGCCGGCGACTGTGATCGCAGTGTGATTGCCGAACACCTGGCAGCACACCATCGTCATCGCCTCGCACTGCGTCGGGTTGACCTTGCCGGGCATGATCGAGGAGCCCGGCTCGTTCTCCGGCAGGATCAGCTCGCCGAGGCCCGAGCGCGGGCCCGATCCGAGCAGGCGGATGTCGTTGGCGATCTTGAACAGGCCTGTCGCGACGGAATTGATGGCGCCGTGCGCCAGCACATAGGCGTCGTTCGAGGCCAGCGCCTCGAATTTGTTGGCGGCGCTGGTGAAGGGCAGCTTCGTAATCCCAGTAACGTGCTTTGCGAACAGTCTTGCGAAGCGCGGCTTGGAGTTGAGGCCGGTGCCGACGGCGGTGCCGCCCTGGGCCAGCGGATAGAGGTCCTTCACCGCGACCTTGAGGCGGGCGATGCCGCTTTCGACCTGCGCGGCGTAGCCGGAAAATTCCTGGCCGAGCGTCAGCGGCGTGGCGTCCTGGGTGTGTGTCCGCCCGATCTTGACGATTTTTGCGAACTCCTTCTCCTTCTTGCGGAGCGCGCGCAGCAGCTCGCCGAGGGCAGGGACGAGATCGGCATTGATGCGGCTTGCGGCCGCGATGTGCATCGCGGTCGGGAACGAGTCGTTCGACGACTGGCTCATGTTGACGTGATCGTTGGGATGCACCGGCTTCTTGGCGCCGAGCTCGCCACCGAGCAGCTCATTGGCGCGGTTGGCGATGACCTCGTTGAGATTCATGTTGCTCTGCGTGCCCGAGCCGGTCTGCCACACGACAAGCGGGAAATGATCGTCCAGCTTGCCCTCGATCACCTCGCGCGCGGCGCGGATGATGGCGTTGGCCCGGCGCTGGTCGAGCAGGCCGAGCGCGAGGTTGGATTGTGCGGCGGCGAGCTTGACGATGCCGAGCGCATGCACGAGCTCGATCGGCATGCGGTCGATGCCGATGCGGAAATTCTGGCGCGAGCGTTCGGTCTGCGCCCCCCAATAGCGATCGGCGGGGACCTCGATGGGACCGAAACTGTCGGTCTCGGTGCGGCTGGCGGGGCGGGCAGTCTTCGAGCGAGCAGTCTTCGAGCGAGCAGTCTTGGCCATGAGCACATCCATTCTGCGGCACGGAATGCCGTGCAGCCTCTTCATGTGCTCTTCTATATCGGCAGTTTGGCCGGGCGCGACCGTTTCGCGCCCAACCTAGATCATTTCTTGCGGAAACGATCGAGCCGCACCACCTCGGCGCCGCCCTGGTTCGGGGCGGTCGGCTCCTCGGCACTTTCGGCCGGCTCACTGGCAGGCGCGGGCACTGCGACGGCCGACGGCGCGGGAGCGGCCGGCAATGTCTCGGATGAGACCTCGGCGACATCGGAGGTGTCGAACTGGAGGCCGAACTTCACGGACGGATCGAGGAAGCTCTTGATCGCGCTGAACGGCACGATCAGCCGCTCCGGAATGCCGCCGAAGGACAGGCCGACCTCGAAACGGTCCTCGAGCACGGTCAGATCCCAGAACTGGTGCTGGAGGATGATCGTCATCTCTTCCGGGTATTGCGCCAGGAGCCGCGACGACAGCTTCACGCCCTCGGCCTTCGACACGAAGGTGATGAAGAAATGGTGCTCGCCCGGCAGTCCATGGGACGCGGCATCGGTCAGCACCTTCCGCAGCACGCCGCGCAGCGCGTCGCGGGCCAGCACATCGTATCGGATATGATCGGTCGCCATGGTGGTCCTGTTGCATTCCAGGAGTTGGGCCCTGCCGGCCCGACTCGCCAAGCCGCAATAGTACCGCGCCTGACGGGTCAGCAGGAGTCCCCGCCGGGAAGGAAATAAAAATAAGAGGTAAGTGGAGGCTTCTGTTGCCAGGTGCCTCCGAACCCCGCCTAACGGAGCTTAACCCGTTAGGACTTTAAGATGGTCTTTCAAACTGCGTTACGCAGCCTGAGCAACCGGAGCAAAGTTGTCGTTGGCAACTATTGCAGTAGCCCGATAACGGCGGAACAATACCGGGAAAAAGCACGCCCTTTACGCCCTCGTCGATCCTATTTCGCCCCCGCCAAAACCCGCTCTGGGTGAGCCCGCTGGTGGGCTTTGGTGGAGGCGCCGGGTACCGCCCCCGGGTCCGAATGGTTTATTGCGACGACCGTTTATTTCCATAGCCGGCGAACCGGCACCCCCAATATAGGGGGCAAAGGTTTCAAATGACAGGTGTTTCGAGCGGCGATCCCACGGTTCCCTTTGGATAGGTTCCGGCCGGGCCTCGGTATGATCTTGGCCCTGGGACGGCCAGCGTTCTAAGCTCCTGACATGTCCACGGATTCAGCACCGGCCGCCCAAGAGCCGGACCATCCAGCCGCCCACGCTCCTCCGCCCGGCCTCGTCGCGCTGTTCCTGGCCTTCGCCCGGATGTCGCTGGCCGGCTTCGGCGGGGTCCTGGTGTTTGCCCGCCACGCCATCGTCGATCAGCACCGCTGGATGACGGCGGACGAGTTCAACGAGACCTTTGCGCTCTGCCATTTCCTGCCCGGGCCCAACATCGTCAACCTGTCGATGGTGTTCGGGTCGCGGCTGCGCGGCATCGCCGGCGGCGTTGCCGCCTTTACCGGGCTGTTGCTGCCGCCGACGGTGATCATGACCGTGCTTGCGATCATCTACGCCCGGTTCGGCGATGTGGAGGTGCTGCGCCGGATCCTCGCGGGCATCTCCTGCGCGGCGGTCGGGCTGCTGATCGCGGTGGTCTTTCGCATGATGATGCCCCTGCTCAAGCGGATGGACGTCGTCGTGCTCATTCTCATGCTCGGCGTGTTCGTTGCGATCGGCGTGCTTCGCCTGCCGCTCCAGGCGGTGCTGCTGGTCGCGATTCCAATCAGTATCGGCGTCACATATTGGGTGCGGCGGAAGGTAGCAGCATGAACAGCGAAAACCCGATCTGGGCGCTGATCTCCACCTTTGGTCTAATGTCGCTGTTCGCAGTCGGCGGCGCTGCGGCGGCGGTACCGGAGATGCACCGCATCGCGGTCGACGTGCATCACTGGATGACCGAGAAGCAGTTCGCCGACGCCTATGCGATCGCACAGCTCTCGCCAGGTCCGAACGTGCTTATCGTCACGTTAATCGGCTATGCCGTCGCCGGCATCCCCGGCGCGCTGGCGGCGACGCTGGCGATGTGCCTGCCAACGGCGCTGCTTGCCTATTATGTCAGCCGTCTGCTGAGCCGGCCCAGCCAATCCCGCTGGCCCGCCTTGATTCAGACTGCACTGGTTCCGCTATCGATTGGATTGATGGCAGCCAGCGCCCTGATCCTGGCCCAGTCGACCGATCGCACCTTTGCTGCGCTGCTTCTGACCGCGGCGGTTGCAGTGCTCGCGTCCGTCTCGCGCATCAATCCACTCTGGCTTCTGCTCGCCGGAGGCCTGATTGGTTTTGCTGGCATTGTGTAATGAAAATCGCTAGGCAGTGATCCGGGCGGGGGATCCTTTTCCAGCCGATTAGAACAACAGTGCTCGTGACTTAGGAGTCGCGGAGGAGACAAGCATGGCCGACACGATGGGCCACTCGGCGACTGCCACCCGAAACACCTCGGTGGCGATCGGCTTCTGCCTGCTGGCGATCGCGCCGCAGATTTTCGAATTCATCTGGTCGATCGGGACGATCTTCGGCTGGGGTGCCGGGCGCGGCCCACTGCAGGTCGTAACCGGCCATGCGACGGCGCTGCTCGCCGGCGCGCCCAGTGCAATATTCGGATCGTTCGGTGCCGGCACCAAGAAGGCATCATCCGATGTGCTGCTGGCCCTGATCTATTCCTATCCACTGTTTGCAGTGGCGATCCTCACGCTGTTCATGACGATCCGGTCGGCGCAGGATTATGTCGGCGGCGTCATCCTGATGGCGCTCGCCCTGTTCGCGCTGTGGGCGTCGAGCGATCTGCAGGGCATGCGCGGCTTCTCCTTCGGCGCCGGCACGGCACCGCGGATGTTCGGTGGATTGCTGGTGGCCTTGTCGGCCGGCATCGCCTTGACCGGCCTTCTGACCGATGGGCCGGCGATGGCCCATTATTCCTGGCGCGGGCCGCTGTTCGTGATGGTCGCGATCCTGTTTTTCGCGCTGGCGATCCGGCCGCTCGGCCTCGTGGTCACGGCCTTCGTGAGCTTCATGATTGCAGCGCTGGGCTCGCATGAGACGCGCTGGCTGGAGGCCGCCATCGTCGGCGCCTGCCTGACGCTCGGCTGCGCAATCCTGTTCCCGTACGTGCTCGGGTTGCCGATGCCGATGTTCCCGCGTTTCCTGGTTCAGTGAGGGTGTAATGGAGCTCTTTGCCAACCTCGCTCACGGTTTTGCCGTCGCGTTCTCTCCGATCAACCTGCTGATGTGCCTGATCGGCGCCCTCGTGGGCACGCTGGTCGGCGTGTTGCCGGGCATCGGCACCATCGCGACGGTCGCGATGCTGCTGCCGATCACTTTCGGCCTGCCGCCGGTCGGCGCGCTGATCATGCTCGCCGGCATCTATTACGGCGCCCAGTATGGCGGCTCGACCACGTCGATCCTGGTCAACATACCCGGTGAGGCGACCTCGGTCGTCACCGCCATCGACGGCCACCAGATGGCCAAGCAGGGCCGCGCCGGCCCGGCGCTGGCGATCGCCGCGATCGGCTCGTTCTTCGCCGGCTGCGTTGCGACCGTCTTGATCGCCGTCCTCGGCGCGCCGCTCACGAAGCTCGCGCTGGCGTTCGGTCCGGCCGAGTATTTCTCGCTGATGGTGCTCGGCCTGATCTTCGCGGTGGTGCTGGCCAAAGGCTCGGTGCTGAAGGCGATCGCGATGATCGTGTTCGGCCTGCTGCTCTCGATCGTCGGCTCGGACATCGAGACCGGCGCCTCGCGCATGGCCTTCAACATTCCGGAGCTCGCCGACGGCCTCGGCTTCGCGACGGTGGCGATGGGTGTATTCGGCTTCGCCGAGATCATCCGCAATCTCGACGCCGGCGCCGAGATGAATCGCGATCTCGTGCAGCAGAAGATCACCGGCCTGATGCCGACAAGGAAAGACCTGACCGACTCGGCGCCTGCGATCCTGCGCGGCACGGTGCTCGGCTCGATCCTCGGCATTCTGCCGGGCGGCGGCGCGGTCATCGCGTCGTTTGCCGCCTATACACTCGAGAAGAAGCTCGCCAAGAACCCGTCGCGGTTCGGCCGCGGCGCGATCGAGGGCGTGGCGGGGCCGGAAAGCGCCAACAACGCTGCGGCGCAGACATCGTTCATTCCGCTGCTGACGCTCGGCATCCCGCCGAACGCGGTGATGGCGTTGATGGTCGGCGCGATGACCATCCATGGCATCGTGCCGGGCCCGCAGGTCATGCAGAAGCAGCCGGATCTGGTCTGGGGCATGATCGCCTCGATGTGGATCGGCAATCTGATGCTGATCATCATCAACCTGCCGCTCGTCGGAATCTGGGTGCGGCTGCTGCGCGTGCCTTACCGGCTGATGTTCCCCTCGATCGTGATCTTCTGCGCGATCGGCATCTACTCGGTGAACAACGCACCGGTCGACGTCATCCTCGCGGGCGTCTTCGGTCTGGTCGGCTACTGGCTGATCAAGCACGATTTCGAGCCGGCGCCGCTGCTGCTCGGCATGGTGCTCGGACCGCTGATGGAAGAGAACCTGCGTCGTGCGCTGCTGATCTCGCGCGGCGACTGGAGCGTGTTCCTGACGCGTCCGTTGTCGGCGGTGCTGCTGGCGATCGCGGCGTTTCTGCTGATCCTCACGGTCCTGCCCGTGCTGCGCGCCAAGCGCGATGAGGTGTTCACCGAATCCGAGAACTGACCGCGCCTGCGTCGTCGCGGCGCCCTGCGTCCGCACGCCGCATTCGGAAGTCCAATCGACTTGTGTGACCGCTTCGTGAAATGAAAATGCCGGCCCTGTGGCCGGCATTTTTGTTTTACGTCCGAGGGGATCGAGATGACTTCCATTCGCGCGCTTGCGGGCGCATGTGCTGCGGCGTTCGCATCGTTGTGCGGCTTTGTCGCACCGGCGGAGGCGCAGACCTATCCGACGCGCAGCATCACCATGATCGTGCCGTTCGCGGCCGGCGGACCGACCGACGTGATTTCGCGCATCGTCACCGGGCACATGGCGCAGACGCTCGGACAGAGCATCATCATCGAGAACGTGGTCGGCGCCGGCGGCACCACCGCGACCACGCGCGCTGCGCGCGCGGCCAATGACGGCTATACGCTCATTACCGGGCATATGGGCACGCATGCCGCCTCCGTGCCGCTCTATCCGAAACTCGCCTACCACCCGGAAAAGGATTTTGAGCCGGTCGCGCTGCTCGCGGGCACGCCGATCCTGATCCTGGCGCGCAAGGACTTTCCGCCGAAAGACCTCAAGGAGTTCGTCGCCTACTTGAAAGCGAACGCCGAGAAGGTCAACGCCGCGCATGCCGGCGTCGGCTCGGTCTCGCACGTCTCCTGCGAGCTCCTGCACTCGATCCTCGACGTCAAGCCGGTCGGCGTGCCCTTCAACGGCACGGGCCCCGCGATGAATGCGCTGGTGGCCGGACAGGTCGATTACATGTGCGACCAGATCGTCAATGCGGTGCCGCAGATCAATGCCGGCACCATCAAGGCCTATGCGATCGCGACGGCCGAGCGCAATCCGTCGCTGCCGAACGTGCCGACGACGGCGGAGGCTGGCCTGCCTGCCTTCCAGGCCCAGGCCTGGAACGCGATGTTCGCGCCGAAGGGAACCTCGCCCGCGATCATCGCGAGCCTGAATGCCGCCGCCATCAAGGCGCTCGACGACGAGACGGTGAAGAAGCGCCTGCTCGAGCTCGGCAGCGTCATTCCGGGGCCCAAGGACCGGACGCCGGAGGCGCTGGCGACCCTCGTCAAGAACGAGATCGCGAAGTGGACCCCGGTGCTCAAGCCGGCAACTTAACGAGCACTTTCAAGCCGATAGGCGAGGGGCGGGACGCAAGTTCCGCCTCTTGTTGTTTGCACCGGGAACAGTCACTTTTCGGGGTATAATGGGCTTAAACAGCGAATCGCTGCTGTCGTAGCGCGGGGCGCGCCGTTAAGTTCGCCGCCTCCCCAAAGGCTCAATGGCACATGCACCAGTATCAGGACCTGCTCGAGCGGATTCTTTCAGACGGCGCCGAGAAGACCGACCGGACCGGCACCGGCACGCTGTCGGTGTTCGGCCATCAGATGCGCTTCAACCTGTCTGCCGGCTTCCCGATGCTGACCACCAAGCGGCTGCCGCTGAAGGCGATCGTGCATGAGCTGTTGTGGTTCCTGAAGGGCGACACCAACATCAAATATCTGCGCGACAACGGCGTCACCATCTGGGACGAGTGGGCCGATGCCAATGGCGATCTCGGGCCGGTCTACGGCCGTCAATGGCGTTCCTGGCCCACGGCCGACGGGCGCAGCATCGACCAGATCGCCAATGTCATCGACATGATCAAGCGCACCCCGGACTCGCGCCGGCTGATCGTCACCGCCTGGAATCCCGCCGACGTCGAGAAGATGGCGCTGCCGCCCTGCCACCTGCTGTTCCAGTTCTATGTCGCCAACGGCAAATTGTCGTGCCAGCTCTATCAGCGCTCGGCCGACGTCTTCCTCGGCGTGCCCTTCAACATCGCTTCCTACGCGCTGCTCACCATGATGGTGGCGCAGGTCACGGGATTGAAGCCCGGCGACTTCGTCCACTCGCTCGGCGACACCCATCTCTATTCCAATCACCTGGAGCAGGCGCGGCTCCAGCTCACGCGCGCGCCGCGGACGCTGCCGGTGATGCGGATCAATCCCGATGTGAAGGACATCTTCTCCTTCCGCTACGAGGATTTCGAGCTCGTCGGCTACGACCCGCATCCGCACATCAAGGCGGAAGTCGCGGTCTAACGCAGATGTCGTTGACCATCCGCCGCGTGCGCGCCGGTGAAGCCGGGCTGGTTCTTGCTCTCATCCGCGAGCTTGCCGAATACGAAAAGCTTTCGCACGAAGTCGAGGCGACCGAGGCGATGATTGCGGAAGCGCTGTTCGGCGAGCGTCCGCAGCTCTATTGCGCCATTGCCGAGTGGAACGGCGAGCCCGTCGGCTTTGCGGTCTGGTTCGTCAATTTCTCTACTTTCAGCGGCCGTCACGGCATCTATCTCGAAGATCTCTATGTGCGGCCGTCGCATCGGGGCAAGGGCCTCGGCAAGGCGCTGCTGGTCTATCTCGCCAGGGAGTGCGTCGACAACGGCTGGTCGCGGCTGCAATGGGCGGTGCTCGACTGGAACGCGCCGTCGATCGCGTTCTACAAATCGCTCGGCGCCGTCATGATGGACGACTGGACGCTGTGCCGCGTCACCGGCCCCGCGCTGACACGACTTGCAGGGAGCGCGTCCTGATGGAGATCATCTTCGTCGTAGCGATCGCGGAGAACGGCGTCATCGGCGCCGGCAACGGGTTCCCGTGGCGATTGAAATCCGACATGGCGCGCTTCAAGGCGCTCACGATCGGCAAGCCCGTGATCATGGGCCGCAAGACCTTCGAAACCCTGCGCCGGCCGCTTCCTGGCCGTACCAACATCGTCATCACGCGCGATGCGGATTATCGCGCCAATGGCGCCATCGTCACGACATCGGCTGCCGATGCGGGCGCGGTTGCGCTTGGCGATGCCCTGCGGCGTTCGGTCGCCGAGATCGCGGTGATCGGTGGCGCCGAGATCTACCGGCAATGGCTCGATCGCGCCGATCGCCTCGAAATCACCGAAGTGCATGCGCGCCCCGAAGGCGACACGCATTTCGACATCGACAAGGCAGAGTGGGATGAGGTTGAGCGCATCCGGCATCCTGCCGGACCCGACGACAGCGCCGACTACTCCTATGTGACATATCGTCGGCGGGCGGGCAATTAACCGCATTCGTCAATGTTTACATTGACTTTTTCGTGCCCGAGCATAGCTCGAGGGACAGCCCGGGCCGCGTTGTAAGGGACTTGCCTGTCCCCTATAAAGCCGGACCGGACAAAGCGGGCGGGGGCGATTTTCACCCTGCCGAGGAGAGCGTCGAATGCCGTGGAAGAATCAGGGCGGTGGCCCATGGGGCTCGGGTCCGAAGGGACCATGGGGCAACGGCCCGCAACCGGTCGGGCCAAGGCCGCCGGATCTGGAAGACCTTCTGCGGCGCGGCCAGGACCGCCTCCAGCAGATCATGCCGGGCGGCTATTTCTCCGGCATCGGCATCACGCTGATCGTCCTGCTCATCATCGCGTTCTGGCTGCTGTCGGGCTTCTTCCGGGTGCAATCCGAAGAGCTCGGCGTCGTGCTGCGCTTCGGCAAGCATGTCCGCACCGTGCAGCCGGGTCTGAACTATCATCTGCCCTATCCGATCGAAACCGTGCTGCTGCCGAAGGCGTTGCGCGTCAACACGATCTCCATAGGCATGACGCTGATCGACGATCCGGCGCGGCGCGGCCGCTCCATTCGTGACGTGCCGGAAGAGAGCCTGATGCTGACCGGCGACGAGAATATCGTCGACGTCGACTTCACCGTGCTCTGGCGCATCAAGCCGGACGGCGTCGGCGACTTCCTCTTCAACATCCAGAATCCCGAAGGCACCGTGAAGGCGGTCTCCGAGAGCGCGATGCGCGAGGTGATCGGCCGCTCGCAGATCCAGCCGATCCTGACCGGTGCGCGCAACGTCACCGAACAGGGCGTGCAGGAGCTGATCCAGAGGACTTTGGACAGCTACGGCGCCGGTATTCTCATCAGCCAGGTGCAGATGCAGAAGGTCGACCCGCCGGCGCAGGTGATCGACGCGTTCCGCGACGTCCAGGCGGCGCGCGCCAATCTCGAGCAGTTGCAGAACGAGGCGCAGACCTACGCCAACCAGGTCGTGCCGCAGGCACGCGGACGTGCGGCGCAGATCACGCAGGCCGCCGAAGGCTACAGGGAGCAGACGGTCGCCGAGGCCAAGGGCCAGAGCTCGCGCTTCCTGAAGGTTTACGAGGAATACAAGAAGGCGCCCGACGTGACGCGTGAACGGATCTATCTGGAGACGATGGAGCGCGTGCTCGGCGGCGCCGACAAGCTCGTCTATGACGGCGGCCCCTCGGGCCAGGGCGTCGTGCCCTATCTGCCGCTCAGTGAGTTGACAACCAAGCGGCCGCCTACCACCGGTCAGCAGTCGAGCGGAGGCAACCGATGAGGTCTCCGGTCACAGGTATCGTCACGCTGCTCGCCCTCCTGCTCGTCGTGATCGTCGGCTACATGTCGCTGTTCACGGTGCAACAGACCGAGCAGACCATCGTGCTGCAGTTCGGCCGTCCCGTCGACGTCGTCACCGCGCCCGGCCTGCACTTCAAGGCGCCGTGGAATTCGGTGATCAACATCGACAAGCGGATCCTCGATCTGGAGAACCCGTCGCAGGAAGCGATCGCGTCCGACCAGAAGCGGCTCGTGGTCGACGCCTTCGCGCGTTACCGCATCAAGGACGCGCTGCGCTTCTACCAGAGCGTCGGCTCGATCCAGGCTGCCAACATCCAGCTCACCACGCTCCTGAACGCGGCGCTGCGCCGCGTGCTCGGCGAGGTCACCTTCATCAACGTGGTGCGCGACGACCGCGAGAAGCTGATGCAGCGCATCCGCGACCAGCTCGATCGCGAGGCCGACGGCTACGGTATCCAGGTCGTCGACGTCCGGATCCGCCGCGCCGACCTGCCGGAGCAGAACAGCCAGGCGGTCTACCAGCGCATGAAGACCGAGCGCGAGCGCGAAGCCGCCGAGTTCCGTGCGCAGGGCGGCCAGAAGGCACAGGAGATCCGCTCCAAGGCCGACCGCGAGGCGACCGTGATCGAGGCGGAAGCCAAATCGCAGGCCGAGCAGATCCGCGGCGTCGGCGACGCCGAGCGCAACCGCCTGTTCGCGGAAGCCTACGGCAAGGACGCCGACTTCTTCGCCTTCTACCGGTCGATGACAGCCTATGAGAACGGGCTGCGCGCGAACGACACCCGCTTCCTGCTGCGGCCGGACTCGGATTTCTTCCGGTTCTTTGGTAACCCGTCCGGCAAGACGGCGACCGAGACGCCGGCGAAGCCGTGAGCCAGACAGAGGGCGGCAGTTCTGCCGCCCTTCGTCCAGACAAGAACAGCACTACGGGAGGTTCCATTCCGATGAGGTCCATTGCGTTCGCCGACTTCCTCATCGGCTTAGGCATCCTGTTCGTGCTGGAAGGCTTGATGTTCGCGGCAAGTCCGAACTGGATGCGCAAGGCCATGAAAAGCGCCATCGCCACGCCGGACAATATCCTGCGGGCGGTTGGGATCGGTTCGGCCGTGGCCGGCCTGGTCTTGATCTGGGTTATGCGCCGTCCGATTTAGGCGTCACGCCAACGCCAAAGTGAAGGCGAGAGACTGGTTTTCGCCGTATTATCCGGGTCTTGAGGCCCGTTAAGCTCCGCGCTTGCGCCGTCCCCCCGTTCGAGCGCAGTCTTGGAGGCGAATCCTTGGCGCCTGATCCTTTTCTCTGGAGATACCAATGACCGCTGCCACCATTGCCCCGACCCGCTTGCGCTTAGGGCTGGCCGCGCTCGCCGTCAGTGCATTCAGCGCGTTCGGCACGCCGGCCCTTGCGCGTGGCCCGGACGGGATCGCCGACGTCGCCGAGAAGGTGATCGACGCGGTCGTCAACATCTCGACCTCGCAGACCGTCGAAGCCAAGGGCGGCGGCGGCGGCAGCAACACCATGCCGCAACTGCCGCCCGGCTCGCCCTTCGAGGAGTTCTTCGACGACTTCTTCAAGAACCGCCGCGGCCCCGGCGGCGGCAGCAAGGGCGGCGAGCGCGGTGACAACCCGCCCCGCAAGACCAACTCGCTCGGCTCCGGCTTCATCATCGACACCGCTGGCGTCGTCGTCACCAACAACCACGTCATCGCGGACGCCGACGAGATCAACGTCATCCTCAACGACGGCACCAAGATCAAGGCCGACCTGGTTGGCGTCGACAAGAAGACCGACCTCGCCGTGCTGAAGATCAAGCCGCCGAAGCCGCTGGTGGCAGTAAAGTTCGGCGACTCCGACAAGCTGCGCCTCGGCGACTGGGTGATTGCGATCGGCAATCCGTTCAGCCTCGGCGGCACGGTGACGGCCGGTATCGTCTCGGCCAAGAACCGCGACATCTCCTCGGGGCCGTATGACAGCTATATCCAGACCGACGCCTCCATCAACCGCGGCAATTCCGGCGGTCCGCTGTTCAACCTCGATGGCGACGTCATCGGCGTCAACACGCTGATCATCTCGCCCTCCGGCGGTTCGATCGGCATCGGCTTTGCGGTGCCATCGAAGACGGTTGTCGCCGTGGTCGACCAGCTCCGCCAGTTCGGCGAACTGCGCCGCGGCTGGCTCGGCGTGCGCATCCAGAGCGTCACCGACGAGATCGCCGAGAGCCTCAACATCAAGCCCGCGCGCGGCGCGCTGGTCGCCGGCGTCGATGACAAGGGCCCGGCCAAGCCCGCCGGCATCGAGCCCGGCGACGTCGTCGTCAAGTTCGACGGCAAGGACGTCAAGGATCCCAAGGATCTCTCCCGCGTCGTCGCCGACACGGCGGTCGGCAAGGAAGTCGATGTCGTCGTCATCCGCAAGGGCCAGGAGGAGACCAAGAAGGTCACGCTCGGCCGTCTCCAGGATCCCGACAAGGTGCAGGCCGCGGTCAAGACCGACGAGCCGGCGCCCGAGAAGCCGGTGACGCAGAAGGCGCTCGGTCTCGATCTTGCCGCGCTCAGCAAGGATTTGCGCACGCGCTACAAGATCAAGGACAGCGTCAAGGGCGTGGTCGTCACCAATGTCGACGCCAATTCGGACGCTGCCGAGAAGCGCCTCTCCGCCGGCGACGTCATCGTCGAGGTTGCGCAGGAGGCCGTCTCCAGCGGCGCCGACATCCAGAAGCGGGTCGACCAGCTCAAGAAGGACGGCAAGAAGTCCGTGCTGCTGCTCGTCTCCAACGCCGACGGCGAATTGCGGTTTGTGGCGCTGAGCGTGCAGTAGTCGCGGTTCAATCCAGTAGGGTGGGCAAAGCGAAGCGTGCCCACCATCTTTCCACCATTGCGACAAGAGTGGTGGGCACGGCGCAAGTGCGCCTTTGCCCACCCTACGGCCGCTGGGCGTGCCGCAAGTGCTGACGACGGGAGAGGCTAAGCCTCCACGAACTCGTCCCGCCGATACCCCTGAGCATAGAGCAGCGCGGTGAGATCGCCATGGTCGATCCGCGCGGCAGCCGCAGCCGCGACCGCTGGCTTGGCGTGATACGCCACGCCCAGTCCCGCCGCCTGGATCATCGCGAGATCGTTGGCGCCATCGCCGACCACGACCGAGTCGATGTCGTCGAGATCGAACGACTCCATCAGGTCCACCAGCGTCGCGAGTTTTGCCGCGCGGCCCAAAATCGGCTCCTTGACCTCGCCGGTGAACTTGCCGTCGCGGACGACGAGCTCGTTGGCGCGGTTCTCCTGGAAGCCGATTTTTGCGGCGACCGCGCGCGTGAACAGCGTGAAGCCGCCGGAGACGAGACAGGCATAGGCGCCGTGGGCGCGCATGGTCGCGACCAGTTCGCGGCCGCCCGGCGTCAACGTGATGCGCTTGGCCAGCACCTCGTCGACCACGCTGGCGGGAAGGTCCTTCAGCAGCGCGACGCGCTCGCGCAGCGCCGGCTCGAACTCGATCTCGCCGCGCATCGCGCGTTCCGTGATGGCCGCCACGTGGGCCTTCATCCCGACGAGATCGGCGAGCTCGTCGATGCATTCCTGGCCGATCATGGTGGAATCCATGTCGGCGAGAAAAAGCTTCTTGCGCCGGAAGCCGACTGGCTGCACCACGATGTCGATGGGAAGGTCGCCGCGAAGCTCGCGCAACCGCTGTTCGATGGCGTGACGGTCGCCTTGGAGGTTATCCTGCGCGCCGAAGGGAATGTCGACCGCAACCCCGTCGAACAGCCAGTGCGCAGGTTGCGCCTGGGGCAGCACGGCGCGGGCGCCGTCGACGATGGTGCTGTCGAGCGCGGGATTGTCGGGATTGCAGATCAGCGTGGCGACGAGGGACATTTGAGGTTTTCGTGAGCGAGGGACAAGTCAGCAGAAGACATGTTGGCAAGGCCGTGCTTATCGCAGGCCCGACCGCCAGCGGCAAGTCGGCGCTGGCGCTCGAGCTTGCCCTGAGTACGGGCGGAATCGTCATCAATGCCGATTCCATGCAGGTCTATCGTGACCTCCGCATCATCACCGCGCGCCCCACACATGGCGAGGAAGGACGCGCGCCGCACCGTCTCTACGGCCACGTCGATGCGGCCGTGAATTTCTCGGCCGGCGCATGGGTGGTCGACGCGACGAAGGCGCTGGAAGAGGCGAAAGCCGCAGGCCGCCTGCCGATCTTCATCGGCGGCACGGGCCTTTATTTCAAGGCGCTAACGGCGGGCCTCTCGGTGGTGCCGCCGATCCCCGCCGAAGTCCGCGACGACGTGCGCGCGCGGCTGGAGCGGAACGGCGTCGAGGCGCTGCATGCGGAACTTGCACGCCGTGATCCGCGCGCCGCGGAACGATTGAACCTGCGCGACCGCACCCGGATCGCGCGCGCGCTCGAAGTGGTCGAAGCAACGGGCCGTTCGCTGCTCGACTGGCACCATGAAGGCCAGCCGCCGCTGCTGCCCAAGGACAGTTTTCGCGCGGTGTTTCTCGCCCCCGAGCGCGACGAGCTCTATGCCCGCATCGATGCCCGTTTCGATGCCATGCTCGGTGCCGGCGCGTTGAGGGAGGTGGAGTGGCTCGCCGCCAGACATCTCGATCCGCTGCTGCCGGCGATGAAAGCCCATGGCGTGCCGGCGCTGATCCGGCATCTGCGCGGTGAGATCGGCCTGGACGATGCCGCCACGATCGGTCGTGCCGACACCCGCCACTACGCCAAGCGGCAATTCACCTGGTTCCGGCATCAACTGCCCGAGTTCGAATGGGTGAAGCCGGAGGAGGCGAGGGGGTGGCTTGCCGCCATCGTGAATGCGGCCCGAGACCCCGGCTGACGCGCTTTTGTACCCGGGTTCCCGAATTTACCTCTCGCCGAACCCTGGGAACACCGCTACATTGCCAAAATCGCGCGGGAACGGTCGCATTGCCTTGACATCCGGGCTTTGACCGTTATGTTTCGCGCAACCTTTGGGAAGCCGGGCACCTGCCATGCGTAACATTATTACCAAACTCCTTATCGCCGTCGTACCCAGGCACACCGCCGGGGGTGGCTAGCTGCCATCCACAAGACAGGCGGTGTGCATGGGCCCTCTTCGGGGCCTTTTTTATTTCCCGAACCCGACACGAACGAAGCCGCTGACAACAGCGCATCCGGAGCAAGACAATGAGCGACAAGAGCCACGATCCGAACCAGATGACCGGCGCCGCGATGATCGTCCGTGCGCTCATCGATCATGGCGTGACCGACATTTTCGGCTATCCCGGCGGCGCCGTGCTTCCGATCTATGACGAGATCTTCCAGCAGAGCGAGGTCCAGCACATCCTGGTCCGCCACGAGCAGGGCGCGGGCCACGCCGCCGAGGGCTATGCGCGCTCGACCGGCAAGCCGGGCGTTGCGCTGGTGACCTCCGGACCCGGTGCCACCAACATGGTGACCCCGCTGACCGACGCGCTGATGGACTCGATCCCGCTGGTCTGCATCTCCGGCCAGGTGCCGACGCATCTGATCGGCAACGACGCGTTCCAGGAGTGCGACACCGTCGGCATCACGCGGCCCTGCACCAAGCACAATTGGCTGGTGCGCGACGTCAACGATCTCGCCAAGGTGCTGCACGAGGCCTTCTATGTCGCGACCTCCGGCCGTCCCGGCCCGGTGCTCGTCGACGTGCCCAAGGACGTGCAGTTCGCGACCGGCACCTATCATCCGCCGCGCAAGTCGGACGTGCACCGCTCCTACGCGCCGCGCGTGAAGGGCGACGCGACGCAGATCCGCAAGGCCGTGTCGCTGCTCGCCAACGCCAAGCGCCCTGTGATCTACAGCGGTGGCGGCGTGATCAATTCCGGCCCCGAGGCGACCAAGCTCCTGCGCGAACTGGTCGAGGTCACCGGCTTCCCGATCACCTCCACGCTGATGGGCCTGGGTGCCTATCCGGCGTCGGGCAAGAACTGGCTCGGCATGCTCGGCATGCACGGCACCTATGAAGCCAACATGACCATGCATGATTGCGACGTCATGCTGTGCGTCGGCGCGCGCTTCGACGACCGCATCACCGGCCGCGTCGACGCGTTCTCGCCCGGCTCGAAGAAGATCCACATCGACATCGATCCGTCCTCGATCAACAAGAACATCCGTGTCGACGTGCCGATCATCGGCGACTGCGGCAACATCCTCGGCGATATCCTCCAGGTGTTCAAGGCGGAAGCGAAGAAGCCCGACATCAAGGCCTGGTGGCAGCAGATCGCGCAGTGGCGCGCCCGCAACTCGCTCTATTACAAGAAGAGCAACGACGTGATCCTGCCGCAACACGCGATCCAGAGCCTGTTCGAGGCGACGCGCGGCAAGGACACTTACATCACGACGGAAGTCGGCCAGCACCAGATGTGGGCGGCGCAGTTCTTCGGCTTCGAGGAGCCGCATCGCTGGATGACGTCGGGCGGTCTCGGCACCATGGGCTACGGCCTGCCGGCCGCGGTCGGCGTGCAGGTTGCCCATCCCGACAGCCTCGTCATCGACATCGCGGGCGACGCCTCGGTGCAGATGACGATGCAGGAGATGTCGACGGCGGTTCAGTACGAATTGCCGATCAAGATCTTCATCCTGAACAACCAGTACATGGGCATGGTGCGGCAATGGCAGCAGCTGCTGCACGGCAACCGGTTGTCGCATTCCTATTCGGAGGCGTTGCCGGATTTCGTCAAGCTCGCGGAAGCCTATGGCGGCGTCGGCATCCAGGTGCACAAGCCCTCTGATCTCGACGGCGCCATCCAGGAGATGATCTCGGTCAAGCGTCCGGTGCTGTTCGACTGCCGCGTCGCGGCACTCGAAAACTGCTTCCCGATGATCCCCTCCGGCAAGGCGCACAACGAGATGCTGTTGCCCGAGCAGGCGAACGACGAGGCCACGGCAAAGGCGTTTGCCGGCGGCAAGGCGCTGGTGTGACGTCATGTTCGACCTGACGGAGCTCGAGCGCGCACATGCGATCGTGGGGCAGGCGGTGCCGGCGACGCCGGCACGCGGCTGGCCGTTGCTCGCCGGGCGCCTCGGGACGCAGGTCATCGTCAAGCACGAGAACCACACGCCGATCGGCGCCTTCAAGGTGCGCGGCGGTCTCGTCTATCTCGAACGGCTGAAGCGCGAGCGGCCGAACACACCCGGCATCATCTCGGCGACGCGCGGCAATCATGGCCAGAGCCTGGCCTTTGCCGCGAGCCGTCACGGCGTGCCGGCAGTGATTTACGTGCCGCGCGGCAACTCGGTCGAGAAGAACCGGGCGATGAAGGCGTTTGGCGCCGAGCTCGTCGAGCATGGCGAGGACTTTCAGGCGGCCGCCGAAGAGGCGCAGCGGCGCGCCCAGTTTACCGGCCTGCACATGGTGCCGTCGTTCCATCCGGATCTCGTGCTCGGCGTCGCCACCTATGCGCTCGAACTGTTCCGGACGGCGCCGGATCTCGATGTTCTCTATGTGCCGATCGGGCAGGGCTCTGGCATCTCCGGCTGCATCATGGCGCGTGACCTGCTCGGCCTGAAGACCGAGATCGTCGGCGTGCAGTCGACCGAAGCGCCGTCCTACGCGCTGTCGTTCGCGGCCGGCAAGGTCGTGACGACGAAGACCAGCAACACGCTGGCCGACGGCATGGCAACGCGCATTCCCGACGCAGACGCGTTCGCGCTGATCCGCAAGGGTGCCGCGCGCATCGTGCAGGTTTCCGACGACGAGGTCGCCGCCGCGATCCGCGCCTACTGGACCGACACGCACAATCTCGCCGAAGGCGCCGGCGCAGCCTCGCTCGCCGCGGCGCTTCAGGAAAAGAACAAGCTGTCAGGCAAGCGCATCGGTCTCGTGCTGTCCGGCGGCAATATCGATTTCGATCTGTTCCGCAGTTGGGTCGGGGCAGAGGCGCCAGCGATGGCGTGACGGAGAGACAAGAGGGGACGACCATGAACCAGCCGGCATCCGCCTATTTCATCGAGGACCGCCACGATCCCAACGAGACGCATACGCTCTCGGTGCTCGTCCAGAACGAGCCGGGCGTGCTCGCGCGCGTCATCGGCCTGTTCTCCGGGCGCGGCTACAACATCGAGAGTCTCACCGTCTCGGAGACCGAGAGCCAGAAGCATCTGTCGCGCATCACCATCGTCACCACGGGAACGCCGATGGTGATCGAGCAGATCAAGCACCAGCTCGACCGCATGATCCCGGTCTATCGCGTCGTCGACATGACCCTGACCAAGCGCTCGATCGAGCGCGAGCTTGCGATGGTGAAGGTGCGCGGGCAGGGCGAGCATCGTGTCGAGGCGCTGCGGCTGGCGGATGCGTTCCGCGCCCGCGTGATCGACGCCACCACCGAGAGCTTTGTGTTCGAGATCACAGGCAATACGGACAAGATCAACCAGTTTATCGACCTGATGCGCCCGCTCGGCCTTGTCGAGGTGTCGCGCACCGGCGTTGCCGCGATTGGCCGCGGGCCTGAGGGGATGTGAGCCATGCTGGCGCGCGACTGGTACTACAACGAGCGCAACGGGATGGGGATCGAGCCCGCAGTGGCCTCGATCTACGACGCCCATGACGATGCCGATCTGCGGGCGCGCGCCGCGCTGAAAATGCTCGGGGTGCAGCGCGGCTGGCGCATCGCGGATATCGGCTGTGGCAACGGCGTGCTCGCGACCGAAGCGGCGCTGATGGGTGCCGAGGTGGACGCCATCGATATCTCGCCGGCGATGCTGGCGCTCGCCGAGATCTACGCTCGCGACCGTAAGGCGCCCGTGCGCACGCAGTCCGCCGGCTTGCTCAGCTTCGCCTACCGCCCGGAATCCTACGACCTGATCGTCAGCGAGTTCACGCTGCACCATCTGCCGGATTTCTGGAAGGCGGTGGCGATGTCGCGGATCTACCGTGCATTGAAGCCGGGCGCGAGCTTCTATCTGCGCGACATCGTCTACGCCTCGATGCCCGACGCCATCGAGCGCGACGTCGAGCAATGGGCCGACTTCCATATCAAGAACCACGATTTTTCGCGCGAAAGCGTCGTCACGCACATGCGCGACGAATATTCCACCTTCGGCTGGGTGATGGAGCGGATGCTGACCGATGTCGGCTTCACGCTGGTCTCGGTCGACTACCACGCGCCCATGCACGGCACTTATCTGCTGCGGAAAGCGAAAGCCGGCGAGCAAGGCTAGAACAGAACAACAAACAGGGCTGCACGACAAAGCAGAACCGAGAACAACAATGAAGCCGGCCGATATCCTCATCGCCATTCTGGTGGCGGTCATCTGGGGGCTTGCCTTCGTGGCGAGCCGGATCGCGCTCGACGAACTTTCGCCGGAGCTGATGACGGCGATGCGCTTCACCATTGCCGCGGTGCCGTGCCTGTTCATTCCCAAGCCGAAGATCGCCTGGTCGCTGCTGATCGCGATCAGCTTCACGCTGTTCCTCGGCCAGTTCCTGAGCCAGGCCTATGGCATCGCCCACGGTGTTCCGGTGGGGTTGACCAGCGTCGTCGTGCAGAGCCAGGCGTTGTTCACCATCGGCTTTGCCGCGATCGCATTCGGCGAGCGGCCGACGCCGGTGCAGACCCTTGGCATCGTCGTCGCCGCAGTCGGACTGCTCTTGATCTGCGGTACCGTCGGTTACGATTTCAGCGTTGGTGCCTTCGCGGTGCTGATGATCGCCCCGATTTGCTTTGCCGTCGGCAATCTCCTGCTGCGCGGCGCCCGTGGCGCGCCGATGTTCGACCTGTTCGCCTGGCTCTGCCTGACCGCCGCCGTGCCGCTGTTCGCGCTGGCGCTGGTCGTCAACGGGCCGGCGCCGACCTTCCAGTCGCTGATCCATATGTCGCCGACTGGCCTCGTCTGCCTGCTGGCGATCGGCGCCATCTCGACCAGCATCGCCTATTGGCTGTGGGGCCGGCTGCTGCGTGATTATCCAGCCGCTCAAGTGGTGCCGTTCGCGCTGCTGGTGCCGTTCGTCGGCTCGGCCGCTTCCAGCCTCGTGTTTGGCGAGAAGTTCGGCCCGTTGCGGCTGGCCGGGATGCTGACGGTCATCGGGGGCATCGCGGTGATGGTGCTGGCGAGGCGCCCGCAGCCGCTGCCGAAGACCGCGTGAGGTGAGCATGTCCCAGTCGCTGCTCTATGCCTTCATCATCTTCGCCCTCGTGATGTTCTTCACGCCGGGGCCGAACAACATCATGCTGCTGTCGTCGGGACTGACTTACGGCTTCCGCCGCACCATCCCGCATATCGCCGGCATCACGATCGGCTTCGCCTTCATGGTCGGCGCCGTCGGCCTCGGGCTCGGCACGGTGTTTCTGGCCTATCCGATCCTCCAGACCATCCTGAAATATGCCGGCGCCGCCTACTTGATCTACCTCGCCGCGGTGATCGCCTTCTCGGGGCCGGCCAAGCCGGACGAGGAGGACGGCCGTGGCCCGATGACCTTCTGGGGCGCGGCGATGTTCCAGTGGATCAACGCCAAGGGCTGGGTGATCGTGATCGGCACCATCACCGCCTATGCGGCCATCGCCCAATTCCCCCTGAACATCGCGATCCAGACCCTGATCAGCCTGCTCGTCGGCACGGTCTCGACGGTGGTCTGGGCCCTGTTCGGCACTGCACTACGACCGGTACTGACCTCGGAGCGGCTGATCCGCGCCTTCAATATCGTGATGGCGCTCCTGCTGCTCGCCTCCCTCTACCCCGTTTTCATGGATGCATGATGTCGCGGATTTCCATGCAGAAACGGGTTTCCCTAGGGGCTGAAAATGCTCTAGACAGCCCCCGAAATCCGCAAATTTCACCCTTCGGACACTGACCTTTGGCCGATTCTGGCCCTGAACGAGGAAACGACTATGCGTGTTTATTACGATCGCGACGCCGACCTGAACCTGATCAAGGGCAAGAAGGTCGCCATCGTCGGCTATGGCAGCCAGGGCCACGCCCATGCGCTCAACCTCAAGGACTCCGGCGTCAAGGAAGTCGCCATTGCGCTGCGCAAGGACTCGGGCTCGGTCAAGAAGGCGGAAGCCGCCGGCTTCAAGGTGATGGAAGTCGCCGACGCCGCCAAATGGGCCGACCTCGTCATGATGCTGACCCCGGACGAGCTCCAGGGCGACATTTATCGCGAGCACCTGCACGACAACATGAAGAAGGGCGCCGCCCTCGTGTTCGCGCACGGCCTCAACGTCCACTTCAACCTGCTCGACCCGCGCGCCGACCTCGACGTGCTCATGATCGCGCCGAAGGGCCCCGGCCACACGGTGCGTTCGGAATATCAGCGCGGCGGCGGCGTGCCCTGCCTGATCGCGATCGCCAAGGACGTCTCGGGCAACGCCCATGACCTCGGCCTCTCCTACGCCTCCGCCGTCGGCGGCGGTCGTGCCGGCATCATCGAGACCACCTTCAAGGAAGAGTGCGAGACCGACCTGTTCGGCGAGCAGGTCGTGCTCTGCGGCGGCCTGGTCGAGCTGATCAAGGCCGGCTACGAGACCCTGGTCGAAGCCGGTTACGCCCCGGAGATGGCCTATTTCGAGTGCCTGCACGAAGTGAAGCTGATCGTCGACCTGATCTATGAAGGTGGCATCGCCAACATGAACTACTCGATCTCCAACACCGCGGAGTATGGCGAGTACGTCACCGGTCCTCGCATCGTCACGGCGGAGACCAAGGCCGAGATGAAGCGCGTTCTCGCCGACATCCAGGGCGGCAAGTTCGCCCGCGACTGGATGCTCGAGAACAAGGTCAACCAGACCTCGTTCAAGGCGACCCGCGCCAAGCTCGCCGCGCACCCGATCGAGGAAGTCGGCGCGAAACTTCGCGACATGATGCCCTGGATCAAGAAGGGCGCGCTGGTCGACAAGAGCAAGAACTGACGGCTGCGCCGTCATTCCGGGTTCGCGACTTCGTCGCGCCCCGGAATGACGAGCGAAACACAAGCTTCGCTCGCCAAACCAAATTTTAAACCTTCTCGACTACATCGGAGCGAGGTCGCGAACGGCGGTCTCGCTCCTTTCATCTCGCGCGAAGCATTGCGGCTTCATTCAAATTCTTCGCGAGCTGACATGCCCTCTGGGCGCGAAGAACTGACGCTTAAACCACATTCTTGGTCTCGCGTCGTTTTCATAACTTCTCCAGAAGCTCGCGATCGCCAAAAGCCCAGCGTCTTCAAGATCGAGGATTCGGATCTTCATCTGCATCTTCAGGGCGCAATCAATCTCATGGCGCGAAGCTCGCGCGCCGCTTCATCTTAAGAATCGACACCCGCGACGTCCCTTTGAGCGTTGGGTGGCATTGCGCTGACACATCCTTCTCTCCATGATCGCGGGAACTTGAGGGGAGGGGTCTATGCGATCTGTCGTCGTCACCGGCGCGTCCACCGGCATCGGCTGGGCCATTGCGAAATTTCTGATCGGGCGCGGCTACCGCGTCTTCGGCAGCGTCCGCAAGCAGGCCGACGCCGACCGGCTCAGGGGTGAGTTCGGCGCGAACTTCACGCCGCTCCTGTTCGACGTTACCGACGAGGCCGCCGTGCTCGCCGCTGCGCGCCAAGTTCGCGAAGCGCTGGCTGGCGAGACGCTGGCGGGGCTCGTCAACAATGCCGGCATTGCGGTCGCGGGGCCGGTCCTGGAATTGTCGGTCGACGATTTCCGCCGCCAGATGGACATCAACGTCATCGGCCCGGTCATCGCGACGCAAGCCTTTGGGCCGCTGCTCGGCGCGGACCCATCGCTGAAGGGGCCGAAGGGGCGGATCGTGATGATCAGCTCGGTCGCCGGCAAGAACGGCAATCCGCTGTCGGCGCCTTACTGCACCTCCAAGCATGCCATCGAAGGCCTGTCGGAGAGCCTGCGGCGCGAGCTGATGCTGTTCGGGATCGACGTCATCATCGTCGCCCCGGGCGCAGTGAAGACGCCGATCTGGAGCAAGGCCGAAGAGATCGATCTCTCCGTCTATCAGAACTCGCCCTATCTGCCGGCGCTGAACAAGGTCATGGCGTTCATGATGGACCTCGGTGCGAAGGGTCTGCCGGCCGAGCGGATCGCCGAAATCGTGTTCGAGGCGCTGACCGCCGCAAGCCCCAAGGTGCGTTACCAGATCACGCCGGACCCGCTGCGCCATCTGATCGGCGCATTGTTGCCGAAACGGACGGTCGATCGCATCATCGCCAAGCGCCTCGGGTTCCTGCCGCAGGGCTGATCGACGTTCAGCTCGCTTCGGCCGTCCGTCGGCGGGGGTGGGCGGCCATCGCGATCAGGCGCAGCGCCATCACGGCGAGCAGCGGAATGAGGAAGGCGGCATAGAGCGGCATCGCCGGCACGCGCTTGCCGAACGACACCATGAACTGGAACCAGAGGTAATAGCCGCCCACGAGGTGCAGCACGCGCCAGGCCTGCGGTCCGAGCAGCGCGGCGGTGCGGTCGAACGAGGTCGCGCTCATGGCGATGATGAACGCATAGCCGATGCCGCCGAAGATGTAGGAGGCGGCCGAGGTGGCCTCCACAAAGCCGGCCGGGTCCATTTTGGCGAAGGCAACGATCGCAACTGCGTGGATGGCGTGGGAGGCCGCAAAGCTCAGGCCCAGATCGCGGCGGTTGCGGCGCTGCCAGCGGGTCCAGGCGTTCGGCCACAGCCGGGCGAGCGCCGCTGCACTGAAGGCAAGGCAGAATAGCAGCAGCGAGCTTCGCGCCGTGAAACGGATCACCATCCGCACGCCCTCGACCTCGAACTGCCGCATCGACGCGATCCACAGGCTGAGCGCGATCAGGCTCAGGGTGAGAACGGCGAGCAGCCGCCAGCCCTCAAACCAGTTTTGACGTTGTGACATGGCGGTCTCCTCCCTAATGTAAGCATCGATTACATTTCAGGCTGGCGAAATCGTCAACGGTGTAATCGGTGCTTACATTCACGTTCGGGTGATGCTAGGAAGCACCATGCCCGCCCGACAGCCGTCCAAGCCGCGCACCCGCCGCCAAACGCCGGAAGCCCGGCCGTATCATCACGGCGACCTCCGCCGCGTGCTGATCGATGCTGCGTTGCAACTGGCGGCGGAGGGTGCCGAAGTCTCGGTGCGCGAGGCCGCACGCCGGGCCGCGGTTTCGCCGGGGGCGCCGTTCCGGCACTTCCCCAACCGCGACGCGCTGATGGCGGCGGTGGCCGGGGAGGCGCAGCGGCGCTTTCGTGCCGAGATCGAGGTGGCGCTGGGCCAGGCGCCGGCCACCGACCCGCTCGGCCGCTTCCGCGCCTTCGGGCTCGCCTACCTGCGCTGGGCGATGCGCAATCCCGCGCATTTCGAGATCATCTCCACGGGGCGCTACTTCGCCCATGGCAGCTCCGTGGAGCTGACACGCGACAATGCCGAGCTGATCGCTCTGACCGAACGGATGCTGGCAGACGCGGCGGAGCAGGGCCTGCTGCGGTCGGCCGACCTCAAGCGCATCCAGATCGCCGGCCGCGCCCTGGTCTATGGCTTTGCCCGGATGAACCTCGACGGCCACTTTCCGCGCTGGGGGGTGGAGGAGGGCGAGACCGAGCGGATGGCGGAAGGGGTGATCGACCTCTTCATCGCGGGGATCGCGAAGTCGGGCCGCGGCTCCTGAACTGACTGACCCTCATGGCGACGAGGCGCGTAGCGCCGTCTCGAACCATGCAGGCCCACTCGGGCCTCGCCCTTCGAGACGCCTGCTTCGCAGGCTCCTCAGGGTGAGGGGATGGAGTTGGCCGTGCGGCTGTTCGCCGCCTGCTAACATTAAGCGAAGGTCGGACCGCGACACGCGTTGCTTGTCCGTGACCATTCAATTACAGTTTTATGACACGGTGCAGGCTTCCGGCTGCGCCGAACGCCGCAGGCCGGCCCGACGGCTGGGTATTCATCGCGCCGGACCAGAAGTTGCGTGCCGTCGATGGCGTCCGCGCCGAATCCAGGTCCTTCTGCCACCACCGCCGTGCTGGCGAGCGTTGCCGCGCTCGGCATCTGGCGCCTGCTTGCGGTTGCCGCGCCGCATCTTGCCGCCCTCGCGCTCATGTACGAGACCGAGACCGATTTGGGTTCGCGGCTTTCGTTCGTGCTCGCCTGGGGCATCCTCAATTTCTTCTGGATCACGCTCTTGCGGCGGCCGGCATTGTCGGGCGCGCTGTCGCTGACCATGGTCGTCGTGCTGGTGCTGCTGTCGCGTCTCAAGCACGACGTCGTGCAGATGACGGTCAACTTCATCGACCTGATGATGATCGACCGCGACACCGTGGCGTTCCTGTTCACGATCTTCCCGAACCTGCGCTGGTCGGTGATCGGGGCCGGCCTCGTCACGCTGCCGCTGATGTATGCGCTGTGGTGGCTCGATCCGTTTCGCATCCGCCGCCTGCCGGCGTTCGCGTCCACGCTCGCCTGTCTTGCCGCACTGGTCGGCTATTCGCTCTATCATCCGGACGAGGCCTGGCGCGGCTATTACGACGACGGCTATCTCTCGAAATTCTTCCGCTCCGGCGTCAGCGCGGTCTCCGATTTCGCGCAATACGGCTTCATGGAGTCGGCGACCTCGACCAGCGAACGGCTCAACATGCCGCTGGTCGATGCCTGCCACCCCGCGGGACGGCGGCCGAACATCATCATGGTCCATGATGAATCGAGCTTCGACATTCGCGCCGCCCAGGGCATCAAGGTGCCGCCGCGCTATGGCGATCATTTCAAGTCCTTTGACGGCAAGCAGCGCACGTTCCTGGCCGAGAGCAATGGCGGGCCGAGCTGGTTCACCGAATACAACGTGCTCGCTGGTCTCTCCTCGCGCTCGTTCGGCCGCTTCGCCTATTTCGTGACGCGCATCGCCTCAAACCGCGTCGAGCGCGGCCTGCCGCTGGCGCTGCGCCGCTGCGGCTATGACACGCTATCGCTCTATCCCGCCTATGGCGGCTTCATGGGCGCGCGCAGCTTTCAGGTGACGACCGGCGTCGAACGCTTCCTCGACTCGAAGGATCTCGGCGCCAAGGACGTCGAGCCGGACTCCTTCTTCTACGACAAGGCGCTCCAACTGATGGGCCAGCAGCCGCCGAACAAGCCGCTGTTCACCTTCATCTATCTCGGCGCCAATCATTTCCCCTGGGAGACGCGCTTCCGCCCCGACCTGCTGCCGAACTGGCGCGCGCCGGGCAATAATGTGGCGTCCATCGACGAATATCTGCGCCGGCAAGCGATGAGCGCCGAGCAGTACAGAGCGTTTGTCGCGGGGCTGAAGAAGAATTTTCCCGGCGAGCCCTTCCTGATCGTGCGCTACGGCGACCACCAGCCCGAGTTTGCGCCGAACCTCCTCGAGCCCGGGCTCGACGAGGGCGCGCTCGGCAAGAAGCTCGACGCCTACGATCCGCGTCTCTACGCGACCTATTACGCGATCGACGCCATCAATTTCGAGCCGGTGAAGAGCGAGGCCGTGATGGACACGGTCGACGGCCCTTATCTCCCGCTGGTGATTCAGGAAGCCGCCGGCATTCCGCTCGATCCCTCCTTCGCCGAGCAGAAGCAGATCATGCTCCGCTGCAAAGGCATCTTCTACGGCTGCAAGGACGGCGCCGAGGCGCGGCGGTTGAACCGGCTGCTGATCAATGCCGGGATCATCCGGGGGCTGTAGTCGGCCTACCGCTTGCCCACCTTCTCCCAAAGCCACTTCGCCATCGCATCCGGCGATGAATTCGCGTCGTTGCCGCTGGCGCGCAAATTGGCCTCTCGCATCGTGGCGATGTCGATCTTGCCGAGCAGCGGCTCGAGCGCGGCCTGTAGTCGCTCATCGCCGGCGCGCTTCGGCGCCAGCAGCAGGATCGCGTCGTAGGGCGGGATCGCGTGCCTGGGATCGTCCAGCACGACCAGATCGTATTTCGCGATCAGCCCGTCGCTGGTGTAGCCGGCGATCACGTCGACCTCGCCGCTGGCGACGGCCGCATACATGAAATCCGGCTGCATCTGGCGCTGGGCGCGGAACGAGAGGCCATAGGATTTTTGCAGCGCCGCCCATTCGGGGCGCGAGAAGAATTCGTAGTCGCCGGCGATGGACAGCGCCGGTGCATGTGCGGCGAGATCGGCGATGGTGCGGATGCCGAGCGCCTCGGCGCGCTTCTTCGGCATCACCAGCGCATAGGCGTTCTCGAAGCCGAGCTCGCCGAGCAGGGTGATATGGTCCTTTGCGAGCGCCGTCTTGAGCTCCGCCAACAACTCCGCGCGCGGCTTGATGTCCGTGCGGTGCAGCTGGTTGGCCCACAGCGTGCCGGAATAATCGACATAGAGATCGATGTCGCCGGCCTTGAGCGCCTCGAAGATCACGCTGGAGCCGAGACCCGACCGCGCGGTCGCGGGGAGACCGGCGGCCTGGAGGCGGTCCCTCAGCAGGGCCGACAGCACATATTGCTCGGCGAATGTCTTGGCCCCGACGACATAGCTCTGCGACGAGCGTCCCATCGTCGGCACCAGCGTTGCGAGGACCAGCGCCGCGATCCCGATGCCGCCGAGCGCGGCAGGCAGGCGGCTGCGGTGGCGCAAGCCGCTCTCGATCAGGCCGAGCAGCTGATCGACGGCGAGCGCGAGCAGGGCCGAGGCAAAGCAGCCGAACAGCACGAACACCCAGTTCTGGGTCTGAAGCCCGGCAAAAATGTAGTTGCCGAGGCTGGTCTGCCCGATCGGCGTCGACAGGGTCGCGGTGCCGATCACCCACACCGCCGCGGTGCGGATGCCGGCCATCATCACCGGCAGCGCCAGCGGCAACTCGACCATGACGAGCGACTGCCGCGCGGTCATGCCGACGCCTTTGGCGGCTTCGATCAGCGCAGGATCGATGCCGTTGAGGCCTGTGATGCCGTTGCGCAGCACCGGCAGCATCGAATAGAGCGCGAGCGCCAGCATCGCCGGCAGGAAGCCGAAAGCGGAGAAGGAGATTCCGAACCAGGCGAGTGTCAAGGACGCGGCCAGCAGCAGCAGCGGATAGAACAGCGCGAGCAGCGCCAAGCCGGGCACCGTCTGCACGATGCTTGCGAGCGCGAGCAGGATAGCGCGCGGCGCCGGGCGGTTGCGGGTCAGGATCGCCAGCGGCAGGCTGACGGCGAGGCCGAGCGCGAGCGCGGCGAGGCTGACCCGAACATGGTTGCCGAGATAGTCGGGGAGATGCGACAGCGCCTCGCCCCAGCGCGGATCGGCGAACAGGCTCATGCCGCACCGCTCGGCGGCAGTAGCGCGTTCAGCCGCTCGACCTGGCGTCGCGGCGTGCGCAGCAGCTCCAGCACATAGGCGTCGCCGCTCGTCGAGAGGTCCGCGGGCGTGCCCTGCGCCAGCAGTTGTCCGCCGCGCATCACCGCGATGCGGTCGGCGAGCAGGATCGCCTCCGTCATGTCATGGGTGATCATGACGGTGGTCAGGCCGAGCTTGCGATGCAGTTCGCGAAAATCCTCGCCGAGCGCATCGCGGGTGAGGGGATCGAGCGCGCCGAACGGCTCGTCCATCAGCACGATGCGGGGCCGTGCCGCGAGCGCCCGAGCCACCCCCACGCGCTGGCGCTGGCCGCCGGAGAGCGCCTCGGGCAGGCGATCGCGATGCGCGCGACGGTCGAGTTGCACGAGCTCGAGCAGCTCGTCGACCCGCGCGGTGATGTCCGCTGCCGGTGCGCCCAGCAGCCTTGGCGTGATTCCGATATTGTCGGCGACGCTCAGATGCGGAAACAGCCCGCCGCTCTGGAAGACGTAGCCGATCCGGCGCCGCAGCGAGACAGGATCGACGGTCTGCACATCCTCGCCCTCGACCGTGATCGTGCCGGCATCGGCCTCGATCAGCCGGTTGGCGAGCCGCAGCAGCGTGGTCTTGCCGGAGCCGGAGCCGCCGACGATGGCCAGAAATTCGCCCTCGGCGATATCGAGCGACACATCGTCGACGGCCTTGAGTGAGCCGAAGTTCTTGCTGACGTGGGAATAGCTGATGGCAGGTTTGGAAGGCATTCGACGCGGCTCACTCTTCCTTACCCTCCCCTGGAGGGGGAGGGTCGCTCGCGCGAAGCGCGGGCGGGGTGGGGTGATCTCTCAACACGGGCGGTGTTGGACGTGGAGGGACCGTCACCCCACCCCGGTCCGCATTCCGCTTCGCTTCATGCGCACCGACCCTCCCCCTCCAGGGGAGGGTGAAGGAGGCGACGGACCCCATGCGTAGCACGCTTGGCGGCTCGATTGAACTTGGCCGCGCGAGCGGCTAAGGCATCGGGCCAAGTTCGGAGGGAACACATGACGACGCCCACGGCAGTGGCGCTGGAAGACGCCAAAGTCGCGTTCCGGCTGGGGGACGACCGGGTCTATACGGCGGTGGAGAAGGCCCATCTTTCGGTCGCGCAGGGCGAGTTCGTCGCCATCGTCGGGCCGACCGGCTGCGGGAAATCGACCCTGCTCAACGTCGCGGCCGGCCTGCTCAAGCCCGCCGCCGGCAGCATCAAGATTTTCGACCGGCCGCTTGCGGGGCTGAACCGGGACGCCGGCTACCTGTTCCAGGCCGATGCGCTGTTCCCCTGGAAGACCGCGCTCGACAATGTTGCGATCGGGCTCGAGATCGCGGGCACGCCCCGCGCCGAGGCGCTGCAACGCGCGCAAAAATGGCTGACTTCCGTCGGCCTCGGCGCCTTCGCCAACCGTTATCCGCACATGCTCTCGGGCGGCCAGCGCAAGCGCGTGGCGCTGGCACAGGTGCTGATCCGCGACCCAAAGATACTCCTGATGGACGAGCCGTTCGGGCCGCTCGATGCGCAGACCCGCCAGGTGATGGGCAATCTGCTGCTCGACCTCTGGAATGCCGACCGCAAGGCCGTGCTGTTCGTGACCCATGATCTCGAAGAGGCGATCGCGCTCGCCGACCGCGTCGTGATCATGTCGGCGGGGCCGTCCTCGCGCATCATCGGCGACTGGCGCGTGAGCTTGCCGCGCCCGCGCGATATTTTCGAGGTGCGGCTGGACAAGGAGTTCCATGCGCTCCACCGCGAGATCTGGAGCGTGCTCAAGGACGAGGTGATGAAGGGCTACGCGCAATCGACCCAAGCGGCGGAGGCGATCTGATGTCGCGCGTGACGCTGCTTGCGCTGCAAGTCCTGGTCGCCGTTGTCTGCCTTGCACTGTGGCAGCTCTTTGCGACCGTGCCGGTGTTCGGAAAAATCCTGTTGCCACCGTTCTTCTTCTCCAACCCGGTCGACGTGTTCAGCCAGATCGTCAAATGGTTCTCGTCCGGCGTGATCTGGAAGCATCTCGGCATCACGTTGACGGAATCGATTCTGGCGTTCGTGATCGGATCGCTCGGCGGCGTGCTGGTCGGCTTCTGGTTCGCGCGCCAGCCGCTGGTTGCCGCGGTGTTCGATCCTTACGTCAAGATGGTCAACGCGCTGCCCCGCGTCGTGCTTGCGCCGATCTTCGCGCTGTGGCTGGGCCTCGGCATCTGGTCCAAGGTCGCGCTCGGCGTGACTCTGGTGTTCTTCATCGTGTTCTTCAACGTCTATCAGGGCGTCAAGGAGGTCAGCCGCACCGTGCTCGACAATGGCCGCATGCTCGGCATGAGCGAGCGGCAGCTGATGCAGCATGTCTATTGGCCGTCGGCGCTGTCGTGGATGTTCTCCTCGCTGCACACCTCGGTCGGCTTCGCCGTGGTCGGCGCAGTCGTCGGCGAATATCTGGGATCGGCGGCGGGGCTCGGCTACCTGATCCAGCAGGCCGAAGGCATCTTCGACGTCGCCGGTGTGTTCGCCGGCATGTTCGTGTTGTCGGCCTTCGTCATCCTGATCGACTTCGGGGTGACGCTGGTTGAGCGCAGGCTGCTGGTCTGGCGCCCGACCGTGGACGGGCGGGGGTAGTCCGCCTCGTTTGGCTGCTGACGTTTATGTGATTGACCGCCCGGAATAGAACGCCCGGCCATACGTCATACCCCCATGCAACCACCTGCATGGGAGTTCAGGATGCCCCCCTCACAGTTCCGCCGCGCCGTAGCGGTGTTCGCAGGCAGATGCCGATGGCCCAGGCCCGGCCTCGGTACGGCGTTCCTTGCCGCGCCAATTCTGGTCGCGTCCGCACTCCCGCTGCTCGTGTTCGCGCATGAATCCCATCCGGCCGCCCCGCCGGCCGCGGTGAGCACGGAGGAGCGTGCGTTTTTGGAAGAAAACGAAGCGGCGATGACCAAGATGATGAACGACATGGCGGCCAAGCCGACCGGCGACATCGATCGCGACTTCGTCGCAATGATGAGTCCGCATCATCAGGGCGCGATCGAGATGGCGGTCATCGAATTGCGCTATGGCAAGAACGAGCAGCTGCGGCGCATCGCCCAGGAAATCATCGTCGACCAGATGCAGGAGATCGCGGCCATGAAGCTCGCGATCGGCGAGCCGGCGACAGACACCACGCCCGCCCCGACCCAACCGCCCTCCGCTCCCAACACAACCGTCCATCATCATCCGGGCATGCAGATGGATATGTCCACGGGAATGAAGAAGTAGGAGTCGCAGATGACCACGTCACGAAGCACCATGATGAAGAGCATTTTCCTGGCGGCCACGATGCTTGCGACGGGTTCGGTCGCGAGGGCGGGGCAGGCGCCGGGCGCGCTGTCCGGCCCCGATATTCCGATCAGCCACCACGACCGTGTGTACGCCGCAGAGCAGTTCTCGAATACGGTCTCGGTCACCGATCCCGTCGATAACAAGCTGCTTGGCGTGATCCGGCTGGGCGACCCGCAGCCAGGCAATTTCAGCCCGCTCTACAAGGGGCAGGTGCTCGTGCACGGTATGGGCTTTTCGCCCGATCACAAGACGCTCGCCGTGGTGTCGATCGGTTCCAATTCGGTGAGCTTCATCGACACCGCGACCAACGCGGTCAAGCATATCACTTACGTCGGACGATCGCCGCACGAGGCGTTCTTCACGCCGGACGGCAAGGAAGTGTGGGTCACCGTTCGCGGCGAGAACTACGTCTCCGTCATCGATCCGATCAGCTTCAAGGAGAAGACTCGCATCACGACCCCGAACGGGCCGGGCATGCAGATTTTCTCACCCGACGGCAAATACGGCTACATCTGCTCGTCGTTCAATCCCGAGACCGACGTCGTCTCGGTGGCCGAGCACAAGATCATCGCCACGGTGAAGCAGGAGAGCCCATTCTGCCCGAACATCGCGGCGACGCCGGATGGAAACCAGGTGTGGTTCACGCTGAAGGACGTCGGCCGGACACAGGTGTTCAACGCCAGGCCACCGTTCAACGCGATCAAGACGATCGATACCGGGCCGATCACCAACCACGTCAATTTCGCGCACACCGCCAAGGGCACGTTCGCCTACGTCACCATCGGTGGCCTGAACGAAGTAAAAGTGTTCCGCACCGACGATTTCTCGCAGGTCGCGACGATCCCGGTCGGCAATCTGCCGCACGGCGTCTGGCCGTCCGGCGATGGCACGCGCATCTATGTGGGGCTGGAGAACGCGGACGCACTCGCGGCCATCGACACGGCGACCAATAAGGTGGTCGGGAACGTTCCGATCGGCCAGGCGCCGCAGGCAATCGCGTATGTTCCAAATGCTGCGCCTAACCCTGATGACCGCCAGAATTTGCAGGCCCTCGGCGTTGCCGGCCAAGTCGCTCATCTCACGCTTGCGTCGAAGGACGGTGCGAAGGACGGCACGGCGCCGACCAGCGTGTCGCTGTTCGATCAGGGCCTGATTCAGATCTTGCAGGCTTCGGTGACGGGACTTCAGCCCAAGCAGAAATATGTGCTTGCCCTGGCGGAGCATGGCGACGGCAGTGGCCCGTTGCAGCCGTTGGCGGCGTTCATGACCAATCCGGCTGGATCTGCCATCGTCAATGTGGCCGGTCCGATCCGGCAGATCGTCGACCAGTCCGCCGCTGAAGCAAGGCGGTACCTGGTGATTGCGGCCGGTGACGCGGCCATGCCTGGTGAGGCGGTCCAGATCGAGGCGCGATGACGCGCCGTCCGACGTCGGCAAAGGGCAGGTGGAGCGGCTCGTGAAGGACATGCTGGTTCAGGTCGAGCCGCTTATCCCCGCGCTCCGCCGCTACGCGCGCGCGCTTTTGCGCGATCGCGTGGCTGCCGATGATCTGGTTCAGGATTGCCTGGAGCGTGCCGTCAGCCATTGGCATCAGCGGCGCGACGGCAGCGTGCGCGCCTGGCTGTTCAGCATCCTCCACAATCTGGCGGTCACGCAATTCCGTCAGGCGACGGCGCGGGGCAGGCATATGCCGATCGACGATGCAGGCGAGCGTGAGCTTGTCAGTGCCGCCGCGCAGGAGCACAGGCTGATCTATCAGGATGTCCTGAAAAAGCTTGCGAGACTGCCGGAAGAGCAGCGTGCCGTGTTGTTGCTTGTTGCGGTTGAGGATCTATCCTACGCGGACGCCGCGGGAGTGCTGAAGATCCCGGTCGGGACCGTGATGTCACGCCTGTCGCGCGCGCGGGAGAGGCTATTGCAGGAGATGGAGGGCGTGGCTCCAGGGAACGTCGTGGCATTGCGGGGCGTGAAATGAACCGCCGGCCGATCACCGAGGATGATCTCCACGCCTATGTCGACCAGGCGCTCGAGCCTGAGCGGCGCGCGGAGGTCGCATCCTATCTGGACGATCATCAGGATGTCGCCACGCGCGTTGCGGCCTTCGCCACCCAGCGCGAGCAGCTGCGCGGGGCATTTGCGTCGATCGCCGACGAGCCGTTGCCGGCCGAGCTGAATCTGTCGCACATCATCGAAAGCCGGAGGCGGTCTCCCATGCGGGCGTGGTGGGCGATCGCTGCGATGTTGCTTCTCGGCATCGGCGGTCTCGGCGGATGGACCATGCGCGGCGTCTTGCAGGAGGGCTCGAACGGACTGTCTGCGCTGGCACAGGAGGCGGCCTATTCGTATGGCGTTTACGCACCGGACCGCGTGCGGCCGGTCGAGATAAGGGCGTCCGACAGTGCCGAGCTCACGCGATGGGTATCGAATCGGCTGAAACAGCCGGTCAAGGTGCCGGACCTCTCCGGCTCAGGTTATCGGTTGATGGGCGGTCGCCTGGTTGCGACGTCGCACGGCCCGGCCGCGATGTTCATGTACGATGACGATCGCGGCGACCGGCTTGTCGTGCTGACGCGTCCGATGAGCAACCGCAACCTGGATACGCCGATGATGCCGCAATCGACCGGCGATGTCGCGGGCTTCGTGTGGGCAGATGGCGGCATGGGTTACACGCTCGTCGGCCAGCTTCCGGGAGACACCCTCAAGCCGATCGCGAACGAGATCCGGAAGCAGACGCGCCCGATCTAGCCTCGAAACCGACGAAATGGGCCCGCACGGCAGTGCGAGCCCGAACGTTCAACCGGCCCGAGTTGCGGGGAGCCTAATCCAGCAGCTTGGTGTCATCGGGCGCCTGCGGAGGCGTCTTGATCGCGATGGCCTTGACTTGACCGCTGATCGGCTTGGTGCCGCCATGCGGCGTTCCCTTGGGGATGATGACGAGGTCGCCGGGTTTCACCGTCACCTCCTTGTCGCCGAGCCAGATCGTCCCGGTCCCGTCCAGGATGTACTGGATCTCGTTGGTGTTGGGATGCATGTGCTTGGGCACATTGCCGACCTGGATCGAGATGGTGGCGCCGTCGGCGCTGGCAAACATCTTGGAACGGTAGCCGACATTGTTGGCGGGCCCGAGCGCGTCGCCTTCCATCTCGCCGGTATGGATGATCTGCGCGGTGACGTTCTCCGCGGCCAGCGCCGGCCGGAGCAGTTGGTTTGCGCCGCATCCGGCGGCAAAGGCGGCGGCGATCGACAGCCCGATTGCAAGGCGATTCATGGATGATCCTCCCCATCAAGAATTGTTCTTGTCTGAGCATGTTATTGCGCCGAAAGGCCAATGGCCAGTGCCACTTAAGCGGTGCTTCTCAAGCCAGTCCCGCTGCTCTATGGTGCCGCCGGCCGAACGGAGGAAACCAATGAAGAACACGATTGCCAGGCTCGCCGGCGCGCTGCTCGCGCTCACGCTCACCACCGGTCTTGCCGCGGCGCAAAGCAAGGTCACCATCGCGATCGGCGGCGGCGCCTGCCTGTGCTATCTGCCGACGGTGCTGGCAAAGCAGCTCGGCGAATACGAGAAGGCGGGCCTCAATGTCGAGCTCGTGGACCTCAAGGGCGGCTCGGACGCGCTGAAGGCCGTGCTCGGCGGCAGCGCCGACGTGGTCTCCGGCTATTTCGACCATTGCGTCAACCTCGCCGCCAAGAAGCAGGAGCTTCAAGCCTTCGTGGTCTATGACCGTTATCCCGGCCTCGTGCTGGTGGTCTCGCCGTCGCACACGAACGAAATCAAGTCGATCAAGGATCTCGCCGGCAAGAAGGTCGGCGTCAGCGCGCCCGGCTCCTCGACCGACTTCTTCCTCAAATATTTGCTCAAGAAGAACGGGCTCGATCCCGCCGGCACCGCCGTGATCGGCGTCGGCCTCGGCGCCACCGCCGTGGCCGCGATGGAGCAGGGGCAGATTGACGCCGCCGTGATGCTCGATCCCTCCGTCACCGTGCTCCAAGGCAGCCACAAGGATCTGCTCATCCTCAGCGACACCCGGACCCAGAAGGACACGCTCGAGACGTTCGGCGGCGAATATCCGGGCGGCGCGCTGTACTCGACCGTGGCCTGGATCAACGGCCACGAGAAGGAAACGCAGGCGCTCACCAACGCAATGCTGGCCACGATCGGCTGGATCCATTCGCATTCGCCGGAGGAGATCATGGCGAAGATGCCGGACGAGATGGTCGGCAAGAACAAGGAGCTTTATCTCGCCGCGCTGAAGAACACGATCCCGATGTTCTCCGAAACCGGCAAGATGGACCCGAAGGGCGCGGACGCGGTGCTCGCGGTGTTCAGCGTCGGCTCGCCCGAGGTGGCCGCCGCCAAGATCGACGTCAGCAAGACCTTTACCAACAAGTATGTCGATCAGGCCAAGAAGACCACGGGGAATGCCAAATAACTGACGCGAAGGCATTGTAATCAGCTGTCATGACGTCATTGGTCATTCATCGCGTCACGACGCTTGATCTTGCCGTGCGGCCAATCGCCTGGCCGTTCGCGGAGGAACGCCGCGCCGAGATCGCGGCGCATTTCGCCGAGAAGCAGCGCGAGCGGCCGAAGATGTGGAACGGCCGCGTCCTGCTCGGGCGCGATGCCGTGTTCACGGACGGCCATCTCGCCGCGACCTATTTCGAGACGGATTTCGCGAGCTTCCTTGCCTGGCGCGACTGGGGCTTTCCCGACAGGGCCGTGTTCAACGGTTTTGGCATGGGCGCGCTGCGCGCCTCCGACGGCGCCTTCATCATGGGCGAGATGGCGCAGCACACCGCCAATGCGGGCCGCATCTATTTCCCCTCGGGCACGCCCGATCTGGACGACGTCAGTGACGGCGCGCTCGACATTCCCGGCAGTGTCATCCGCGAACTCGGGGAAGAGACCGGCTTGACCGCGGCCGACTACCGGACCCAGCCGGACTGGCACTGTGTCGTCACTGGTCCGTCGATTGCAATGATTCAAATCATCAACCTGGACATGCCGGGTGACGTGGCCCGGGCCCGGATCGAGGCCAACCTCGCCCGCGAAGCCGAACCGGAGTTGTCGGCCATTCATCTCGTGCGCGGGATGAGTGATCTCACGCCGACCATGCCGCGATTTGTCACGGCCTTTATCGAGCAGCAGTTCGCGTCGCGCTGAAGCGCGAGGCTTGACATCGCTGCCCCCAGCCCATGTGATGGGCCAAAAAGCAAAAGCAAGAAGACTGCAATGCACAATCGTCCAGGGAGGTTTTGATGCGCCTGCGCATGGCTGCCCGCTTGGTACGTGGGCTGTTGGTCGCGATATCAGCGACGGGCTTGATGGCTTCGGCCCAGGCTCAAGAGAAGAAGATCAAGATCGGCGTTGTTTTCGACCTGACCGGGCCTCTCGCGGGCGGTGGATCTGAGCTCGGCTATATCGGCGCAAAAATTATTCTCGACCATTTCGCCAAGACCGGCGTCGAGGGCTACATGATCGAGGCGGTCTACGCCGACGCGCAGAGCAAGCCCGACATCGCCATCAACGAATCCGTCCGCCTGCTCGAGCAGGAGAAGGTGGACATGGTGCTCGGCTTCTTCTCCTCGGCGCAATGCGTGCCGGTCGCCGCCCGCGTCGAGCAGCTCAAGAAGTTCATGTGGATGACGACCTGCATCTCGTCGGCCGTGTTCAACGACAAGGGCTACAAATACGTGTTCCGCCCGCAGGCGAGCGGCGACCAGTTCGGCATGATGACGATGGATTTCATCGCGCAGAATGCCAAGGCGAAGTTCGACAAGGAGCCGAAGGACCTGCGCGTCGCCATCATCCACGAGGATGGCGCCTATGGCGTCGACGTCTCCAGGGGCAATGAGGCAGGCGCGAAGAAGGCGGGCTTCAACGTCGTGATGAAGGAAGGCTATTCGGCGACGGCGCCCGATCTCTCCGCGCTGGTGACCAAGCTGAAGCGTGCCAAGCCCGATGTCATCTTCCACACCGGCTACAACCCTGACATAACGCTGTTGCTGCGCCAGGCCCGCGAGCAGGGGCTGAAGTTCGGCGCGCTGATGGGCCATGGCGCCGGCTACGGCGTCTACGAGAAGCTGAAAGAGGGGATGGGGGTCGACGCTACCTACATCTTCAACACCGACCCGATCTCGATCTGGCTCGCCAACCAGAAGACCATGGATCCCAAGCTCCCGCCCGTCATCAAGATGGTCGGCGAGGAGTTCGACAAGATCAGGCCCGGCGTTGCCATCCGCTCGGCGCATGTCGGCATCGGCGCGTCCAACACTTACGTGTTCATGAGTGATGTGCTGCCGCGCGCGATCAAAAAGTATGGCGGCGTCGATCCCGACGCGCTGCGCAAGGCCGCGCTCGACACCGACATCCCCGAAGGCGGCACGATGCTCGGCTTCGGCGTCAAGTTCTACGGCGAGGGCACGCCGATGGCCGGGCAGAACGAGCGCTCATTCCCGGTCGTGATCCAGTACATCGACGACAAATCCTCTGTGGTGTGGCCCAAGAGTCAGGCGCAGCGCGAGGCCGTGCTGCCGCTGCCGAAGGGCACCACCTACAGCAACCAGTAGCGGCGGAGCAGGGCGGTGCTGGAAGTCAGCGGGCTGGTGAAGCGGTTTGGTGGCTTCACCGCCGTCAACAACGTGTCGTTTCGGGTCGATCAGGGCGAGATCCTCGGCCTGATCGGCCCCAACGGCTCGGGCAAGAGCACGATCTTCAACATGCTCTCCGGCACGCTGGCGCCGACAACCGGCTCGATCCTGTTCGGCGGCGCCGAGATCGCAGGCCTTGCGCCGCACCGGATCATCAACAGCGGCATCGGCCGCACCTTCCAGATTCCGCGGCCGTTCCGGCGCCTGACAATCTTCGAGAATGTCGCACTGGCCGGCTTCTACGGCCAGGGCCGCCACAGCCGTGCCAGGGCGGAGGAGGCGGCCGAGCGGTCACTTGCGATGGTGGGCTTGCCGACCGATCGCCATGCCAGCGTCGATGGCCTGGGCGCAGCCGGCCTGAAGAAGCTCGAATTGGCGAAGGCGCTCGCCACCGCGCCAAAACTGCTGCTTGCCGACGAGAGCCTCGGCGGTCTCGACGAGACCGAGATGGACCAGGCGGCGGACATGCTGCGCAACATCCGCGACGAGCTCGGCATCACGATCATCTGGGTCGAGCACATCATGGGCGTGCTGATGCGCGTCGTCGACCGCGTCATGGTGCTCGATCACGGCGAGAAGATCTCGGAAGGCTTGCCGAGCGCGGTTGCCGGCGACCCGCGCGTCATCGAGGTCTATCTCGGCACCGATGCCGAGACCACGCAGGCCGCGGCGGCGGAAGCGCGCCGCCGCTCGGGAGGCTAGACGATGCTGGAGCTTCGTTCGGTCAGCGCGGGTTACGGCACGTTCCAGGCGCTGTTCGACGTCAATCTTGACGTGAAAGCGGGCGAGGCCGTCGGCGTCATCGGTCCGAACGGCGCCGGCAAGACCACCCTGATGCGCGTCATCTCCGGCCTGATCCGTCCCACGCGCGGGTCGATCAGGATGGAGGGCGTCGATGTCGTGGCGACGCCGCCGCACAAGATCGTCAGCCTCGGGATCGCCCATGTGCCGGAGAACCGGCGGCTGTTTCCGCAGCTCACGGTCGACGACAATCTCAAGATGGGCGCCTTCATGAAGGAAGCGCGCGGCCACTATGCCGAGCGGCTGGATGTCGTGTTCGACCTGTTTCCGCGCCTGAAGGAACGCCGCCACCAGATGGCCGGCACCATGTCCGGCGGCGAGCAGCAGATGTGCGCGATCGGCCGCGCGCTGATGTCGAATCCAAAACTCCTGCTGCTCGACGAGCCGTCGGCGGGGCTGGCGCCAGTCGTGGTGCAGCAGGTGTTCGAGCTGGTGAAGCGGATCCGCGCCCGTGGCCTGACGGTGCTGATCGTCGAGCAAAACGTGCAGCAGGTGCTGAAAGTGGTTGATCGCGCCTATCTGATCGAGGCGGGCACGATCCGGGCGTCCGGCACCTCGGCCGAGATGCTGGCGAGCGACACGGTCAAGGAAGCGTATCTCGGGGTATGAGGTTCATGCAGGCATGCAAGCTTTTTTGGGCATTTTCGACATCTATCTGCTGGAGGCCGTGATCAACGGCATCCTGCTCGGCGGCGTGCTGGCACTGCTCGCGCTCGGGCTCAATTTGATCTTTGGCGTCATCGACGTGACCTGGATCTGCTACGCAGAGCTGGTGATGATCGGCATGTACGCCATGTATTTCATCGTGCAGTATTACGGCCTCAGCTACTTCATCGCAGCGCCGTTCACCATTTTGCTCGTCGCGATCCTCGGCGCCGCGCTGCACTACCTCGTGATCGCGCCGCTGCTCACCGCGCCGCCGATCAACCAGCTGCTTGCGACAGGCGGGGTGCTGTTCGTGCTCCAGAGCTTTGCCACCGTCGCCTTCGGCATCGACTTCCGCAATCTCGGCATCCGCCTGCCGGTGCTCGCCTTCGGCGACATGAATTTCAGCTACGCGCGGCTGCTATCCTTTCTGGCCGCGCTGGTCGGCATGGTCGCAGTGTACCTGTTCATGACCCGCACCTTCACCGGCACCGCGATCCGCGCCATCTCCCAGGATCGGCAGATCATGGCGCTGATGGGCGTCGACACGAAGAGAATGTATCTCATCACCTCCGCGCTCGGCGGCGCGCTGGCTGGGCTCGCCGCTTGCCTGCTGGTGCTGCAATATGACGTGCATCCCTTCGTCGGCCTCTCCTTCGGACCGATCACCTTCCTGATCTGCGTGCTCGGGGGGCTCGGCAATTTCATCGGCGGCTTCATCGCCGCCTTTGTGTTCGCCGAGATCATCTCGCTCGGCGGCCTGTTCTCCGACCTCGAATGGGGCTACGTGCTCGCCTTCGCCTTCTTCATCGTCATGATGTTCATCCGGCCCGCGGGCCTGCTTGCGAGGCGCCGATGATGGGGCAGGGCCGGCTTGTGGCGTGGGCAATCGGGCTTGCAGCATTGATCGCGCTGCCCTTCCTCTATCGCGACCCCTATCATCTGCACATTCTGGTGCTGATCCTGATCTGGTCGTTCGCCTACACGTCCTGGTCGATGATGGGACGGTTCGGTCTGGTCTCGCTCGGCCATGGCGGCTTCATGGGGATCGGCGCCTATGTCACCGCGCTGCTCTGGAATCATCTGGGCTGGTCGCCCTGGATCGGCATCCCCATCAGCATGGTTGCGGCGGGTGCGCTGGCGCTAATCGTCGGCTATCCCTGCTTCCGCTTCCGTATCACCGGACATTATTTCGTGCTGGTGACGCTGGCGCTGTCAGGCATCGTGCTTCAGGTCATTACCGCGACGCGCGACTATACCGGCGGCTCGCTCGGCTATACGCCGAATCGCGCCTCCGGCAACAAGCTGCTGGCGCTGCAATTCGACGACAAGACGACCTGGTATCTGATCGCGCTCGGGGTCTGGCTTTTCGGCATCGTGGTCTGGCACTGGGTCGACCGCAGCATGGCCCGCTACGCGCTCGAGGCGATCTCGGAGGACGAGGATGCCGCGGCCGCCGCCGGCGTCGATGTCACCGCGGAGAAGCTGAAGATCACGCTGCTCAGTGCGGTGATGACGGCGCTCGCCGGCGCAATGTACTGCCAGTACCAGATGTTCATCACCCCCGACACCGTCAGCGGCATCGCGGTGTCTCTCCAGATGGTGTTCGCGGCCATCGTCGGCGGCCTGTTCGTCTCGCTCGGCCCGACCTTTGGCGCTGTCATCACCATTCTGCTGGCGGAAACCCTGCGTATCGGCTTCGGCACCAAGGCGGTCGGCTGGGACAACCTCGTCTATGGCGTGCTGCTGGTCCTTTTCATCATATTCCTTCCCAAGGGCATCCTTGGTAGCCTGCTCGACCGATTGAAGCCGCAACGCAAGGTGCCCCGCGCTCATGAGCAAGAAGCCGTCCAAATCGCTCGCCCAGGAACTTGACAGCTACATCACGCCGTTCCGTTACGACGGATCGGGCAAGTTTCACCTCAAGGATTACAAGACCAACGAGAAGGGCGATCTCGACAAGGAGAAGGCGCAGGAGATTCTCGACGCCAACAAGAAGCGGATGATCGAGTTTCAGGAGAAGCTCTACGCCCAGGACCGCTGGTCGGTGCTGATCGTGCTCCAGGCCATGGACGCCGCCGGCAAGGATTCTGCGATCAAGGCGATCTTCGAGGGCATCAATCCGCAGGGCTGCGAGGTCCATGCTTTCAAGGCGCCGAGCACCAAGGAGCTCGATCACGATTTCCTCTGGCGCCACGCGATCGCGCTGCCCGAGCGCGGCCATATCGGCATCTTCAACCGCTCCCATTACGAGGAGTGCCTGGTCACGCGGGTGCACCCGGAGATTCTTGCCAGGCAGAAGCTGCCGCAAGGGCTCGTCACCAAGAACATCTGGAAGGAGCGGTTCGAGGACATCTCCGCTTTCGAGCGCCATCTCAGCCGCAACGGCACGGTGGTTCTGAAATTCTTCCTCAATCTATCCAAGGAGGAGCAGCGCGAGCGCTTCCTTGAGCGGCTCGAGGAACCGGCCAAGCAGTGGAAGTTCTCGATGGACGACATCAAGGAGCGCGCGCTGTGGCCGCGCTACCAGGCGGTCTATCAGGACATCGTCCGGCATACGGCAACGTCGCACGCGCCCTGGTATGTCGTGCCGGCCGACCACAAATGGTTCGCGCGCGTCGTGATCGGCTCGGCGATCGTCGCGGCGCTCGAAAAGCTCGACCTGCGCTTCCCCCGCGCCGACAAGGCCTCGCTTGGCGAATTCGACGAGGTGCGCAAGGCGCTGGAGCGCGAGGGGAAGGGAGGCCGGAAGCCCGCAAAGTGACCGCCCGTGAGACCAGCAACCAGAAGAACGTCAACTTCGCGCTCCAGGGCGGCGGCGCGCACGGCGCCTTCGTCTGGGGCGTGCTGGACCACGTGCTCGAGGACGGCAGGCTCGCCATCGAGGCGATCAGCGCTACAAGCGCGGGCGCGATGAATGCGGTGGTGCTGGCCTCAGGCATGGCCATCGGTGGAGCCGAGGCGGCGCGGCAGAACCTGCATGCGTTCTGGTACGAGGTCTCGCGGATGGATCAGGTCTATGACCTGTTCTCGCCACTCAACCAGTTGATCCAGGCCCTCAAGCTGCCGCCGGAATATCACCCTGTCCATGCTTTCATCCACACGCTGACGCACACGGTGCCGCCGAACCTGCTCAACCCCCTCCACTTCAATCCGCTCCGGTCGTTGCTGCTACGCGTGGTCGATTTCGATCGGCTCAATTCATCGCCGGACGCACCGCAGCTCTTTCTCAACGCAACGAATGTCCGTACCGGCAAGATCAAGGTGTTCCAGACGCCGCTGCTCAGCGCGGAGACCGTGCTCGCCTCGGCCTGTTTGCCGCCATATTTCCAGGCGGTCGAGATCGACGGCGAGCATTATTGGGATGGCGGCTATCTCGGAAATCCCGCGATCTTTCCGCTGATCTATCGAAAAGGTAGCCAAGACGTCATCATCGTGCAGGTGACCGCGATCCGGCGTGACGAACTGCCGGCGAGCGCCGCCGACGTTCTCCATCGCATCAACGAGATCAGCTTCAATTCGTCACTGATGCGTGAGATGCGCGCGATTGCCTTCGCGACCCGGCTGATCGACAATGGCGAGCTCGATCGCAACACGCACAGCCGCATGTTCATGCACTGGATTGGAAACGACCAATTGATGTCGCAGCTCGGAACGGCCACGCAGTTCCATCCCGAATGGAGTCTGTTGTGCCGTCTGCGTGACGAGGGGCGCGAGGCCGCGCGAAGCTGGCTGACGCAAAACTTCGACTTGATCGGCAGCTCGTCGACGGTTGATTTGACTGAAATGTTTCTCTGATTTCGAGGTTGTCGTGTACAAGCCTGCTGTCGTCGTTTCCCTGTTCGCCGCGCTCTCGATCGCCGGTTCCGCGCGCGCCCAGACCTATGGGGGCGATGCGCCGGTCTGCCTGCACGTCTTCGGCGAGTTGGAGGGCGAGCGGATGGACTGCATTTTCTCCTCGTTCGCCCAGTGTCAGGCAAGCGCGCAGGGGCGTCCGGCGACATGTCTGACGAATCCGTATTTCGCGCAGGCGCCGTCGGCGAGGACAGGGCGGCGCGTTCGCTAGCGGCGATCCCTAGGGTGGGCAAAGCAAAGCGTGCCCACCAATCTTCATCCGGCGAGAGGTGGTGAGCACGGCGCAAGAGCGCCTTTGCCCACCCTACGATCTCAGCGCGAGCGAAGCTCGTCGCGTCTGAGCAAGCCGACCCTCAATACCCGCGGCCCCACCAGTAGCAGAAACGCTCGATATTGGCGGGAAGGGCGGTCTCGTAATTCGCCCATTTCTCGTATTTCGGCAGCTTCACTTCCTTCATCGCGGTGTCGAAGCATTTGCCGGCATCGGCGGCCTTCTTCACCTCCGCGGACAGATCTTCCATGTACGCGATGTCGTCCTCGACGTCCTTCTTGGTGCCAAAGCGCCCTCCGGCATAGGGATGGCCGGGGGTCATCCGCTCCCAGTCGAGCGAGGCCAGCTTCTTCAGCGAGGCGATATACTCGACCGGCGAGGCGTTGTCGGGAATGTTGCGGAACTGCACGGACTCGATCGGCGCGAAGTCGACGACGAAGACGATCTTCTCCTTCGGCAGCCGCATCACCAGCGAATTGTCGGAGTGGTTGCGGCCGACATAGTTCAGCTCCAGCGTGGTGCCGCCGAGCGTGATGCTCTTCTTGTCGTCGATCACCTGGTCCGGCATCACGACATCGGCGAGCAGCGAATTCTGCTTCTTCAGCTCGAGCAGGCGCTCCTTGGTCCGCCGGTGCGCAATGAAGGTGGCACCGAGATCCTTGAAGGGCTGGCCGCCGGCGATGTGGTCGTAATGGTGGTGGCTGTAGATGACGTATTTGATCGGCTTGTCGGTGACGGCCTTGATGGCGTCGATATAGGGCTTTGCCGGACGCAAATACGAGATCGGGTCGGTCGCGATCACGCCCTGCGGCGTCACGATGAACATCGACTGATGACCGCCATAGCGGAAGACGTAGACGTTCTCGGTGCCGTCGACCTTCTTGGTCGAGGTCTGCGGCGGGGTCTGCGCGAAGGCTGATCCAGTCAGGAGGGCCGCGACAGCGGCGATGCAAAGTAATGCTTTCATGTCTTGCTTTCTGGAAATGGATGGAATGCGGAAGGCGAATGGACTCTCTGACACAAACGCGGCGGGAGGGAATTTATTCCCTGATCCACTGTGATCAATCTGTCGAGGTGGGAGGGAACACGTCCTCAAATGTGATACCGGCACCATTGATCCTGCTTGACAGTTTTATGTCACGGGAGGAGCATCGTGCTGGTCGCGAATACGCGACGCGTAACGTCCACCTCATGAGCAAGGGGAGGTCTATGACTCCACCTCCGCAGATCCAGCCGCGTTAAGTGCGATGGAGCTCGTTCGGACTATCGCATAGCGGCAGAAACCGCGAACGGCACGCCGGGTCAAGGTTTAGCGGGCTGCATCAGTGAGGCAAAGCCCCTACCTTCCCGGCGCTGTATTTTGCATCACACCGATCATGTCGGATGGCCGTGATGCGGCCGCCGCGATAGGCGCTTTGACATCCTGCTCTCTCCTCCTCCTCCTCCTCGCCGTCATTCCGGGCCGACTCCCGGAATGACGGACGAGCTTTGCTGTGCGCATCGCACTCGGTTGATGTTCGGCCGCACGGGGCCGACGGTTCCCGTTCCTGCACCGCGGCAAATGCCAAGAGAATGTCGCCGCGTTGGCCAACTTCCGACACAGCGCCGGGGCGAATAGCGTCGATACGACATGACGCAGTGCTTCGGCGGCGACAGTCCCGACTCCGCCGGCGCATGCGCTTTTCCAGGGAATCCTCGTGTCGCACAAGCTTGCCCCGGCGTTCCTCGCCGCTCTCTTCATCGCGATCTCATCTCTTTCCACCGTTCGCGCCGAGCCGCCGGCCGCCAATAGGGCCGCCGCACTGTCGCCGGAGGAAGCCAAGCGGGCGCTGGAGACGCTCCAGGACGACAAAAAACGTGCGCAGATGATCGATACGCTGCGCGTGATCGCGAATGTGCCCGGTCAGCAGCAGCCCGTGCCCGCCGCGCCCGAGCAGAAATCGCCGATCCCGCTCTCGGCCGACGGCCTTGGCGCACAGCTCCTGCTCACGGTGTCGGAAGAGATCGGCGAGATATCGCGCGAGATCGCCGACGTGGCGCGGACGCTGACGCATTTCCCCGCCTTCTATTACTGGATCGTACGGACCGCCAACGATCCCGTCGCCTACAACCTCCTGATCGAGATCGCGTGGAAGCTCGCGCTGGTGCTCGGCTGCGCCATTGCGGCGGAGTGGGTGATCTTCCGCGCGATCCGGCGACCGGTCGCCTTCCTGGAAGGACGCGTACCCCAAACCGCGCGCCTGCCGGCGCAGGTGCTGCCCATCGCCGATCCGCCCTCATCGGTCGCCGATGTCACGCCCGCGCCCGAACTGCACAAGCGCCGCCACAGTCTCGCACGTGTCTGGCAATTGCTGCTGCGGCTGCCCTTCGTGCTCGGGCGTCTCCTGCTCGAGCTGCTTCCCGTGTTCGTTTTCATCGGTGTCGCAACCGCACTGCTCGGCACGGAGATCGGCGATCCAGCAACCGTCCGCCTCGTGATCCTGGCCGTCGTCAATGCCTATGCGTTCTCGCGCGGGCTCATCTGCGTCGTCCGCGCGCTGGCGGGGCCGTTTGGCCTGGTTCCGGTTCGGGCAGAAACCGCGGCCTATATCGAGATCTGGGCGCGGCGCATCGTCGGCGTCGGTGTCTCCGGCATCGCCTTCGCCAATGTGGCGCTGCTGCTCGGCCTGCATCGCGCCGGCTATGCCGCGCTGCTGCGCATGGTGTTGCTGGTCGTGCATCTCTTCGTCGTCGTCATCATCCTGCAATGCCGCCGCCAGGTCGCCGAAGCCATCCGCGCCCCGGCGGAGCGGCAGGGGATCGCGGCGCGCCTGCGCAACCGCATTGCCGGCGGCTGGCACTATCTCGCCATCGCGCTCGACCTTGCGCTGTGGGCGGTGTGGGCGCTCAACATCCGCAATGGCTATTCGCTGCTGCTGCAATATTTCGTCGGCACCGTCGTGGTCGCGCTGATCACGCGCGTCGCCATCATGGTGACGCTGAGCCTGATCGACCGCGGCTTCCGCATCAGGCCGGAGATCCTCCAGCGCTTTCCGGGCCTCGAGATCCGCGCCAACCGCTATCTGCCGTTGCTGCGCAAGATCGTATCCAGCGTGATCGCGTTCATCGGCTTCGTGGCCGTGCTCGAAGTCTGGGGCGTCGACGCCATCGTCTGGTTCTATGGAGGCCAGATCGGCGGCCGGCTGATTTCGGCGGTGGCGACCATCGGCATCGCCGTGCTCATTGCTGCCGCCATCTGGGAAGCCAGCAACGCGCTGCTGGACCGCCAGATCAACACGCTGTCGCGCGACGGGCACTACGCCCGCGCCGCGCGCCTGCGCACCTTCCAGCCGATGCTGCGGACGGCGCTGCTCTGCCTGATCGCCACGGTCGTCGGCCTCACGGCGCTGAGCGAGATCGGCGTCAACGTCGCGCCGCTGCTGGCCGGCGCCGGTATCGTCGGCATCGCCATCGGCTTCGGCTCGCAGAAGCTGGTGCAGGATCTCATCACCGGCCTGTTCCTGCTGCTGGAGAACACGGTCCAGGTCGGCGATAATGTCAGCGTCTCGGGGCTGTCCGGCGTGGTCGAGAACGTCTCGATCCGCACCATTCGTCTGCGCGCCGGCGACGGCGCCGTGCACATCGTGCCGTTCAGCGCGGTGACGACCATCACCAATGCCAGCCGCGGCGCCGGCAATGCATCCGTCAGCGTCAATGTCGCCTACAAGGAAGACACCGACCGCGCCGGCCAGATCCTCAAGGACATCGTCGAGGAGATGCGCCGCGAGCCGGAGTTTCGCGCGGCAATTCGCGGCGACCTCGATCTGTGGGGCATCGACAAGGTCGATGGTGCCATGGTGTCGATCGTCGGCCAGATCCGCTGCACGGAGGCCGGCCGCTGGCCGGTCCAGCGCGAATTCAACCGCCGCATGAAGCTGCGCTTCCAGCAGAACGGCATCGAGGTCGCATCCCCGGTCCAGACTATCCTGATGCAGATCGCGCCGCCGGCTGATGGCGCCACCAATCTGGCCCCGCGGCGGGCGGCTGGTTAGCGCTCGGCATAATTTCCAGCTTGCCTCTGCCCGCCCGGCAGCGTTCACTCCGGCCCCAGCCCGCTGACAACATGCGGGCGATGAAAAAGGGTGGATGGAATGCAGGGGCTGTGGGCCGGACTACGCGGTCATGTGATCGTCATTTGCGCGTTGATCGGATGTGCGGCGTGGACCGTACCGGCGGGCGCCCAGCCGTTCCCGTCGCGCCCCATCACCCTCGTGGTGCCGTTCGCGGCGGGTGGCCCGACCGACACGCTGGCGCGGATCCTGTCCGAGCGGATCGCCGCTCAGCTGCACACGACCGTCGTGGTCGAGAACGTCGCCGGTGCCTCCGGCAGCATTGCGGGCGCCCGCGTCGCGCGCGCGACGCCTGACGGCACGACGATCACCATCGGCCATTGGGGCACGCATGTGCTGAACGGCGCAATCTTCAAGCTGCCCTATGATGTGATCGCCGATTTCGAGCCGGTCGCGACGATCGCGATGGGAACGCAGCTGATCGTTGGCCGGAAGTCGCTCGAGGCCAACAATCTGAAAGAGATGATTGCGTGGCTGAAGGCCAGCCCCGGCAAGGCGACTGCTGGCACGGCTGGTGCCGGCACGGGCGCACACGTCGCGGGCGTCTTCTTCAAGGAGAAGACCGGGACCGATTTCCAGTTCGTGCCTTATCGCGGCGCCGGACCCGCCATGATCGATCTCGTCGCCGGCCAGATCGACATCATGTTCGACCAGGCCTCGAACTCGCTGCCGCAATACAAGAACGGCGCGATCAAGGCGTTCGCGGTGACGTCGCCGACGCGGCTCGCGTCCGCGCCTGATATCCCGACCGTCGACGAGGCGGGCCTGCCCGGTCTCTACATCTCCTACTGGCACGGCATCTGGGCACCGAAGAACACGCCGAAGGAGATCGTCACAAAGCTCAACGCGGCCATCGTCGCGGTGCTTGCCGATCCCGTTGTCAAGCAGCGTTTCGCCGAATTGGGGCAGGAGATTCCGCCTGCCGACCAGCAATCGCCTTCGGCGCTCGGCGCATTCCAGAAGGCGGAGACCGAGAAATGGTGGCCGATCGTGAAGGCCGCCGACATCAAGCCCGAGTAGTTCTGCTGCGTTGACCTCTTCTCGCGCGCAAATGCCGGCTTTTCACGAAATCTCGCTGCGGTGCGAGATCACAATCGAGCCTTGAGTCTCTACGTCCTTGATCTCAGGTGAGCGCTGGCCGACAATGTTTGCCCTTCAATAAGAAACTCCCTGGGGGATTTCGTGAATAGACCTGCTCGGGTCAGCGCCCAATCGACATCATCCGACCCCGCTCACGGCATGACGCTGCTGCGCGATCCCTTGCTCAACAAGGGCACCGCCTTCACGGAAGCGGAGCGCGATGCGCTCGGCCTGCGCGGCCTGCTGCCGCCCTGCGTGCTGACGATGGAGACCCAGGTCGAGCGCGTGCTGACCAATCTGCGCACGCTGCCGACGGATCTGGAGAAATACGTCGCGCTGAATGCGCTGCATGACCGCAACGAGGCGCTGTTCTTCCGCGTCGTCGTCGACAATATCGACGAGATTCAGCCGATCATCTACACCCCGACGGTCGGGCTCGCCTGCCAGAAATACGGTCTGATCTTCCAGCGGCCGCGCGGCATGTTCATCTCATCGCGCGATCGCGGCCAGATCGCGGAGATCCTGAAGAACTGGCCCTATCCGGCCAAGCTGATCGTCGTGACCGATGGCGAACGCATCCTTGGGCTGGGCGATCTCGGCGCCAACGGCATGGGCATCCCGGTCGGAAAGCTCTCGCTCTATTCCGCCTGCGCCGGCGTGCATCCCGAGCATTGCCTGCCGATCGTGCTCGACGTCGGAACCAACAACGAAGAGCTCTTGAATGATCCCTATTATCTGGGCCTGCGCGAGCGGCGGCTGACCGGCGAGGCCTATGACAGCTTCGTCGACGAGTTCATGCAGGCTGCGCGAAAGACGTTTCCGGGCGTGCTGATCCAGTTTGAGGATTTCGCCAATCACTCGGCGTTCAAGCTGCTGCACAAATATCGGGACGAGGCCTGCGTCTTCAACGACGACATCCAGGGCACCGCGGCCGTGGCGCTCGCCGGCCTGTTCTCCGCGCTGCGCGTCAATGGCGGCAAGCTCAGGGATCAGCGTATCCTGTTCCTCGGTGCGGGCGAGGCGGCAACCGGCATCGCCGATCTCGTCGTCTCCGCCATGATGGCGGAGGGGATTTCCGAGGCGGAAGCTCTCCGGCGCAACTGGCTGGTGGATTCCCGCGGCCTCGTCGTCGGCGGCCGTGATGGCCTCTCTGGCCACAAGCTGCGCTATGCCCATGCCGGCCAAGCGCCGATCGCCGATTTCCTCACCGCGATCAAGACGCTGAAGCCGACGGCGATCATCGGTGTCGCCGCGGTCGGGGGCGCCTTCACGCCCGAGGTGCTCAAGGCGATGGCCGCGCTCAACGAGCAGCCCATCGTGTTCGCGCTCTCCAACCCGACCTCGAAGGCCGAATGCTCGGCCGAGGATGCCTACCGCTATACCGAGGGCCGCGCACTGTTCGCTTGCGGCAGTCCCTATGATCCGGTGACGCTCAACGGCCGCACCTTCGTGCCGCGCCAGGGCAACAACTCCTATATCTTCCCCGGCGTCGGCCTCGGCGTCATCGCCAGCCGTTCGCGCCTGGTGACGGACGAGATGTTCATGGCGGCCGCCCATACGCTCGCCGATTGCGTCGGCAAGGAGGACCTCGCGCAGGGCAGCCTCTATCCGGCGCTGCCCCGCATCCGTGAGGTCTCGGCCCGCATCGCCGTTGCGGTGGCAGACGTCGCCTACCAGCGCGGTCTCGCCGACGGCCCCGCTCCCAACGACGTGAAGGGCCTGGTCCAGTCCCAGATGTACGAGCCGCAGTATTGAGGCTCACAACTTCAGCCGAACGTGTGGGGGCAGCCCCTCACCCCAACCCTCTCGCCGTAAGAACGGGGCGAGGGAGCGCGAGAGTGGTGCGTCCCTGACGTCGGATGGTCAGCCAGATCGTTCGCGGTGACGCTTCTTAACCTCTCCCCGCTTTTTCAGCGGGGAGAGGTCGGATCGCGTGAGCGATCCGGGTGAGGGGCAAGGCACGCTGCTGGCCAAAATCGAAAGTTTATCCGTCTCGTCAGGCCGGCCCACGACGCCATTTCAGGTGGAATCGCCGTTGCGCGGCGCGGCCGCATATGCGACGATCTGTAGCGTTACAAGAAAACTCAATCCGCAAGGTCAGATGCCATGGACGATCGTTTGCCCGAACTGGGCGACCTCGAGCACGAGGTTATGCAATTGGTTTGGGCCCATGGTCCCGTTACGGCCGAAGTCGTGCGCGAGCGGCTGTCGCGGCGTCTAAAGGAATCCACGGTCCGCACGGTGCTGCGCCGGCTGGAAGAAAAGGGCTATGCTCGGCACACCGTGGACGGACGCACCTATGTCTACCACGCTGCGGAAGAGCGCGCGCGGGTCGCGGCCAAGGCGGTGCAGCGTATCGTCGACTGGTTCTGCAACGGCTCGATGGAGGAAGTCCTCGTCGGCATGGTGGACAATGCGATGCTCGACCAGCAGCAGCTGCGTACACTGGCCGACCAGGTGGCCAAGGCGAAGAAGGCGAGGGGAGTGAAGAAAGAATGATCGCAACTCTGGCTGAGGCGGCGCTACGCTCCTTCGTGCTGGGAGGCGTCGTCTGGTTCGGTCTCAACCTGTTTCGCGTGCGCAATCCGCACGTCCACATGACGGCGTGGGTCGTCGTGCTGCTGGCATCGCTGGCGATGCCCTTCGTGATGCATTGGCCGACGCTGACGATCACCCGGATGCCTCTGCCGGTATCCGTGCCGGATGATTTCCTGCCGGCCGACATCTCGATGCTGGAGGCCCCGCAACCGGCGCTGCCAATTCCGCCGGGCGCGGCTGTCGTGGCGCCGGCAAAAGCTGCTGTATCGATCAATTGGTGGCTGGTCGCCACCATCGTCTATGCCGGCGTCGCCGGCGCGTTGCTGCTGCGGCTGGCCATCGGTCTCTGCCTGACCTGGCGTCTGGCACGCGCGGCAAGGCCGATGAGCGGCCCGCAGCTGATCGACGCCGACGTGCGCGTCAGCCGCGAGGTCGGCGGTCCCGTCACGTTCGGCTCGACCATTCTGGTGCCGCCGCAATTCTCCGGCTGGGATGCGAAGAAGCGCCTCGCGGTGCTCGCGCACGAGAGCGCGCATGTCGCCAATCGCGATTTCTACGTCCTGCTGCTCGCCTCGCTCAACCGTGCAGTGTTCTGGTTCAGTCCGTTCTCGTGGTGGCAGCTCGCGCGTCTCGCCGAGCTCGCCGAGATCATCAGCGACGCCGAGGCGATCGAAGTCATCGACGACCGGTGGTCCTATGCCGAAATCCTGCTCGATGTCGCAACCAGCGTAAATCCGCGGCCGGTGGAGCTCGCGATGGCGCGGGTATCGACCGTGCGCGCCCGCGTCGAGCGCATCATCGCGGCCGCCGCCATGCCCGTCGCGGTCGGCTGGCGCAAGCGGCTATGGATCGCGGCCGCGATCATTCCGGCTGTGATCGTGTCCGCCGGCATGATCGCCTATCGCACCCCGGATCCCGCGCCCGTCGCTGCGGATACCGGCGAGGTGCCGGCCCAGCATTACCGCCCCTTCGTCAATTTCTACGCCATGGGTCCTGCCTCGGTGTTCGCCATCTTCCGCGAGGGCGACGACCTTTACGGCCAGCTCACCGGACAGCGCAGGCTGCGCCTGACGGTTGGCAGTGACGGCACCGCGGCCTACGCGACCTCGTCCGGCGAGATCACGTTCCCGCTCGATGCGGAGCGCCGCTCCTCCGAGCTGACGCTGCGCATGAACGGTCGCGATATCCGCGCGGTTCGCGTCGCCGAGATGCCGACGGCGGCCGTCGATCCCGCGTCGCTCGATCAATATGTCGGCTGGTACAGGATCGCGCCGAACCGCGTGCTCACCCTGCGGCGTGACGGCGATCGTCTCTGGTTGCGTGAGACGGGACAGGGCGCAACGCAGGTCCTCGCCGAGGGCGCTGACGCCTTCTCCTTCCGCGGCGACCATCTCTTGATATTCCTGCGCGACGAGCAGTCGAAGGTCGCACGCGTGCTGGTGCAGAGCGCAATGTTCGGCGCTCGCCTCGCGCCTCGCGTCGATGCAGCGGTGGCCCAGGCGGTCGAGGCGGACTTCACGCGCCGCCTTGCGGAAGTTCCTGACAGGTTCAGGGAGCAGGTCCCGGTCGCGGGCGGCAAGGAGATGATCTTGCGCGGGATCGAAGACCTGCGCGCCGGAACGCCGAACTACGATCGCATGAGCGCGCCGCTTGCGGCCAAGGTCCACCGGCAGCTCAATGAAATGCGCGAGGCGTTCCAGGCGCTCGGTGCGGTGGAATCGCTCTTCTTCCGTGGCGTCGGCCCCGGCGGCTATGACATCTATGGCGCGAAGTTCGAGAACGGCACGGCCGAATTCCGCCTGATGCTCGAGCCCGACGGCAAGGCCGGCGACGTGCTGTTCCGGGCCGACGGCAATGACGAACTCGGCGGCATCGTCTCCTGTTCGGAGGAGGCGAGCGTGCGCGGCCGCGCCGGCACCTCGCCGATCAGGATCATGGTCTACAACGAGATGGGCGAGGACCTTCAGGTCTTCAATCTCGACGCCAGCGGCAATCGCAGGATGCAGAGCGTCGTCAGGCCCAACGCGACCTGGGCCTCCACGACCACCGTGAACAATCCCTGGATGATCGCCGACAAGTCGGGGCGCTGCCTTGAGGTTCTTGTGCCGGGCCGGCAGACGCGCTTCCACAACGTCGAGGCGTCAAACCTCGGTGCGCGTCCCGGCCGCGCCGCGCGCCGCGCCGTTCCGATCGCCAATGGTGAGGAGATGCTGCGCCACTACATCGAAGGCGTCGGCAAGGGCCAGCCGGACTACGAGCGCATGACGTCGGAGGTGGCCGACATCACGCGTCAGCAGCTTCCGTTCGACCAGGCGATCCTGGCGCGGCTCGGCGCATTGCGCGCGGTTTCGTTCCGTGGCGTCACCGCGCTCGACAGCGACATCTATGTCGCCCAGTTCGCCAACGGCTCGGCGGAATGGCGCATCGGCGTCAGGAACGGCACGATCACGAAGATCGCGCTCGGACCCAATTTCTAGCGGTTCACATCTGCCGCAGGAGTGCCTGCTCAGATTTGTTGTGCTTCTGCTTCTGCGGAGACTGCGGAGTGAGACTCGTCGCATCGATGTGGGCGATTCCCGTTGTGCTTTGCCTGTCGGGGACGGCGTTCGCCGATGACCTCGCGACGCCGGGCGATGCGAAAAGCATGGGATTCTCGGCCGCGCGTCTGGCGCGGATCGCGCCGTGGTATCAGGCGCGCTTCGATTCTTTCTCGCCGTCGGACGGCCTTTTGCCCGGCGCGGTCGTCGCAATCGCGAAGGGCGGCAAGCTCGCCTATTTGCAGGCCATCGGATTTCAGGACCGCGCCAAGACCGTCCCGATGAAGACGAATTCCATCTTCTGGATCGCCTCGATGTCCAAGCCGGTGACCAGTGTCGCCGCCATGATTCTGGTGGACGAGGGCAAGCTCGACCTCGACGCTCCCGTCTCGCAATATCTGCCGGAGCTTGCGAACATGCGGGTCGCTTTCCAGAAGGCTGACCCGGCGACAGGCGAAATGGAGTACGGGCTCGGTCTGCCAAAACCAGCAAAACGTGCGATGACGGTTCGCGATCTGTTGCGCCATACGTCTGGCCTGATCTATCCGGAGCTCGATTTTGCCTACCCGGAACGGGGCCTTGCCGACGCAAGCGCCGACTTCGGGATCCGGACGATCCATGAGCTCTATGGCTTGAGGGCCGTGCGGAGACGCGACACGACGTTGGCGGAATTCGTGTCGAGCCTGGCCCGCCTGCCGCTCGCGCACGAGCCCGGCGAGGTCCATGAATATGGCTGGAGCGCCGAAGTGCTGAGCCGGGTCGTTGAAGTGGCGTCCGGTCAGCCCTTCGATCAGTTCCTGGAGAGCCACATCTTTGGTCCGCTGCATATGGTCGATACCGGCTTCTTTGTGCCGAAGGAGAAGCTCGATCGGCTCGTCGATTCTCCCATGCCGGAACGGCCGCCGATCTGGGATGTCACGACGTCGCCAAAGTTGTTTTCCGGCGACGGCGGACTCGTATCGACCGCGCCCGACTATCTCCGCTTTTGCCAGATGCTGCTCAATGGCGGCGAGCTCGATGGCGTGCGCGTGCTCAGCCCGCATGCGGTGAAGCAGATGACGACGAACGCACTGCCATCGGGTGTCAGCATCTTCGGAGGTGACGAGGTTGGCGCCCGCGCCGGAACAACCTTCGGGCTTGGCTTCGCCATCCGCACCGATCCGGTCCAAAGCTGGATACCGGGAGCGGTTGGAAGCTTTTCCTGGGCTGGACATTGGAGCACGTATTTCTGGATCGATCCGGCGGAGCAATTGATCGGCGTACAGATGGTCCAGGCGACGCCCGGCAGCAAAGGGCGCCAGGCGGTGCTGTATTCGGGGATCAATCACCTCGTCTATGGCGCATTGACGATTCCCGAGTCGACCGCCGTCCCGCCGGCTGCGCCGGTGCCCCTGAGCCCGGAAGCGCTCGCCGATTATGCCGGAACCTATGACTTCGGCGCCACGGTGAGCTCGCGTGACAGGCAGGGCCTGGCCGATGGCAAGACCGGATGGCTGGGAATCGGCAATTTCGTCGCCATGGAGCAGGAGGGGCTGAGGATCAACAAGCCGAACCCTGGCAGCAGCCCCGCAGCCAAGGCCGGTGTGACGGCGGGTGACCTCATCACTGAAATTGACGGCGCGCCGCTGAGAGGCCTCGCGCTCGCCGATGTCCTGGCCAAGCTGCGAGGGCCAGCCAACTCGACGATCAAGATGAAGCTCGTCCACAAGGGGCAAGACGGCGTGAACGACCTCAGTGTCGTGAGAGCCGACCGCCGTGTCAATTCGGTCCGGCTTCAGGTTCGCGTCGCGGAAGGCAAGCTCGTCGCGGAAGCGACGGGGGTCTGGCCGGTCCTCGAATTCGAGAAGGGCAAGGCGACCCCGTTCGTGGCGACATCAAGCAACGAATTCACCGCAGCCGACGAAGATCGTACCCGGATCGCTTTCGTCAGGGACGCCGCGGGCAAAGTCTCTGGGCTCATCTTGAATCCTGGGCTTTGGGAGCAGCACGCGGCGAAGATCGCGCTCGGGCCGAATTTCTAGGCCTCTCACGCGCGTCCGCCGGGCAGCGGATGCGCGCTTGTTCTACCGAGATAGTGCAGCGGCGTTTTCAATCCCGGCTTGCGCAAGCCGATCTCTAGTGTTACGGTCTGTAGCATTACGGTTCGTAGTCCGCACGCGGCAACATCGCGCTGCCGTCGGGTGGCTCGGAGAATTGGGCGTTCGCCATGAGCAATTCTGCAAAGGCTGAAGCGGTGCTGGCGCTTCATCGGTTCGGGATGGGGCCGCGACCGGGGTCGGTTGCCGCTGTCGGGACAGATCCGCGCGGCGCGCTGATTGCCGAGCTCGACCGGCCGCTGGTGCTGACCGCAGCGGCAAGCCTGCCTTCCAGTGCGAAGGCCTATCGCACGGTGGCCGACGCCAATGCGCGGCGCGCGGCGCGCGCCAAGCAGGCGCAGCAGCAGGCGAAGAAGCAGCAGACGGCGGCGGCGCCCGTCATGTCCGAAGATCAAACGCAAGGGCAGGCGCAAGGCCAGGGCTCCGCGAAGGATGCCGCCGAGATGGCGGCCAAGCAGGCGGCCGATGCCGTTCCCGATCCCGGCCGTCCGATGTATTTGCAGGAAGCCAAGCTGCACACGGAAGCCGCGCTCGCCGCCGACATCGGCTTCGCCGAGCGGCTGGTGTGGTTCTGGTCCAACCATTTCTGCATCTCGGCCTACAAGATCCAGAGCATGTCGGGTGCTTACGAGCGCGAGGCCATTCGCGCAAATGCGCTCGGCCACTTCGTCGATCTTCTGCTGGCGGTCGAAGGCCACCCGGCGATGCTGTTCTATCTCGATAATCTCGGCTCGATGGGCGCGAACTCGATCGCCGGCATCAACCGCAGCCGCGGCCTCAACGAAAACATCGCGCGTGAGATCATGGAATTGCACACGCTGGGTGTGCGGACCGGCTACACCCAGGACGACGTGATCAGCTTCGCCAATGTGTTGACGGGATGGACGCTTGTTCCGCCCGGAGACAATCCCGAGCACGGCGGCGAATTCACCTTCAACCCGCGGCTCCACGAGCCCGGCGGGCAGACGGTGCTCGGCAAGCGTTACGAGCAGGAGGACGCCGAGCAGGGCCGCGCCGTGCTGCGCGACCTCGCTGCACATCCGGCGACCGCGACCCATGTCGCAACCAAGCTCGTACGGCATTTCGTGGCCGACGAGCCGCCTCCGCCACTCGTCGAACAAATGGCGAAGACGTTCCGCGACACCGAGGGCGATCTCAAGCAGGTCGCTATCACGATGGTCTCGTCGGACGACGCGTGGCGCGGGTCGCCGTCAAAACTGAAGCGTCCGAGCGAATGGGGCGTTGGCATGGTGCGCGCGACCGGGATTACGGTCGTCGACCCCACGCGTTTCACGGCGGGCCAGGAGCTGCTCGGCGAAGGGCTGTGGCGGCCGTCGGCGCCCAAGGGCTATCCGGATGACGAGGCAAGCTGGATCGACGGCATTGGCCGGCGGCTCGACATCGCCAACAATTTTGCCGAGCGCGTGGCGGCCACTGCTGATCCGCAGGGGATCATCGAGGACGTTTTCGCATCGCAGATCGCGCCCGAAGTGAAGCAGGCGGTCGGCCGCGCCGAGAGCCGCCAGCAGGCGCTGGCGCTGCTGTTCATGTCGGCAGATTTTCAGAGGAGGTGAGCATGGGCTTCGACAATCATTTGCCCACGCGGCGCGAGCTTCTGGTCGGCTCCAGTGCGCTGTTCGCGTGGAGCCAGATGCCGCGGATCGCACGTGCCGAAGGGCGCGATCCGCGCCTTCTCGTCGTCGTCCTGCGTGGCGCGCTCGACGGTCTCGGTGCGGTCGCGCCGGTCGGCGATCCCGACTGGGTCGGCTTGCGCGGCGATCGCGCGCTGGTGCTGGACGGCAAGCCGCCGGCATTGCCGCTCGATTCCTTCTTCGCGCTCAACCCGGCGATGCCGAACCTGCACCGGCTCTACAAGGGCGGCAAGGCGGCGATCGTCCACGCCACCGCGACGCCCTATCGCGAGCACTCGCATTTCGACGGCCAGGACGTGCTGGAGAGCGGGTTCACCAAGCCCGGTGCCACCGCATCGGGATGGCTCAACCGCGCGCTGCTCGCGATGGAATCGGGTGGGCGCGTCGATCCGCGCGGCAGTCGCGCGCTCGGCATCGGCTCGGTGACGCCGCTGGTGGTGCGCGGCTCGGCGCCCGTTATGACATGGGTGCCGCAGAAACTATTGCCGGCGAGCGAGGACACGCAGAACCGCCTGCTCGATCTCTACCAGCACACCGACCCGAAGCTTGCGACCGTGCTCCAGGCGCGCATGAAGCTCGCCTCGCTCGGCGGCGCGCCCGGCACGGGCGATCCGATGTCGGACGATCCGACATTGATGCCGCCCGGCATCGCGCGCGTGCGCGCCTATTTCGCCGAAGCCGCCGGCACCGCCGCGCGCTATCTCGCCAAGCCCGACGGCCCGCGCGTCGGCGCGATGGGCTTCGTCGGCTGGGATACGCACATCGCGGAAGGCGCAGCGTCAGGCCAGCTCTACAATCTGCTCGGCGCGCTCGACGGTGCGTTTGCCGCGATCGAGAGCAACATGGGCGAGGTGTGGGGCGAGACGGTCGTCGCCGTCGTCACCGAGTTCGGGCGCACCGCGCGCATCAATGGCACGCAGGGCACGGATCACGGCACGGGCACGGTCGCCTTCCTCATTGGCGGCGCGCTCGCCGGCGGCCGCGTGATCGCGGACTGGCCGGGACTGAAGTCCGTGCAACTGTTCGAGGATCGCGACCTCAAGCCGACCACCGATCTCCGCGCCGTGCTGAAGGGCCTGCTCAGGGATCATCTGCGTGTCGAGGAGAAGGTGCTGGCGGATGCGGTCTTCCCCGGCAGCGCGGACGTCAAGCCGATGGGAGGCCTCGTCGGCTGACGGCGCGGCCGTCGCAACCGGATCGGGTCCATGATGTGCACACTGACGCAACGGGAACTCGACTTTCTCGCCAGCCTGAAAACCAGCTGGCGGCGGCTCTATCGGCGCGAGCTGATGCGGCTCCTGAAGGGTGACACCGAGGCGAGCGACGCGCAGCTGGAGACGCGCCCGATCGTCTGGCGTGTTGTATCGGGTTAGTTTTTCGCGAGTCTGGCTCGACTTAGGACACGCCACTGTGGTGGAATCGCCACAGCCGGCGCGAAACGGTCGTGGCCCTAAGCCTGCTTTCCTTCAGCCAAGGTTCTGCCCTCATTGCCCGCCGAAACTCCGGGCAGTTCGGAGGGCGTACCATGTCTCGCATTGCACGTGCCGAAAGTGCCCGAATTTCCCTCGCAAGCTCATGCCGGTTGCTGCTCGCCATCGTCGGTGCCGCATCGCTCGCCGCCTGCGCACAATCGCCGGTCGGCCGCCAGAAGGCCGATCTTGGCACCAATCGGCAGGCTGCGGTCCAGCGGCCCCATAGGGTAGCGGCCCTGCATCCGCGGCCGATCAGCCGGGTCCGCGACCGTGACGCAAAGCAAACCGCTTCGCACGGCGTTGCCAGCTTCTATTCGGACACGGAGACCGCGAGCGGCGAGAGGTTCGACAAGAACGAATTGACGGCGGCGCATCCCAGCCTGCCGTTCGGCACCAAGCTGCGCGTGACGGACGTCTCCTCAGGCCGCTTCGTGACCGTCCGGGTCAACGATCGCGGGCCCTATGTTCGCGGACGCGTGGTCGACATCTCGCCGTCCGCGGCCGAGGCGCTCGGCATGGTCGACAAGGGCATCACCAATGTCCGGCTCGACGTGGTGCGATAGAGCGCGATTGATTGACTTGAGCCGCCCCGCTTAACCGAGTGTTAGTCGCCCTGGCGCACCATGAGTGCCCAAACAAGTCGGGGCTCCAATTTGGGGTCCTCGGGGGAGGCGGCGTTTGAACACGATCCAGTATCTCGAAGATCAGGCCGCGCGCGCCGAGCGGCTCGCCAAACGGATCACGGATACGCTGACCATCGAAAAGCTCCTGACCTTTGCCGGCGAACGCCGCCGCGAAATCGAGGTCATCGCCGGCAGGTACCGGCGCGCCTGATAACCATGCACTGAACGCATTCGCCCTCGCTGCGAGGCGCGGAACTTCTGTTCGTCTCTGGCGTCATGTCATTGATGAATGTGGAGGAGGAAAGTCATGGGTTTTGGACGAGGTGCTTTGCTTTGGCTGCTTGGCGTGCCGCTGCCGATCGTTCTGCTGCTGGCATTGTTCTGGCACCACTAGTGCATGATCCGGAAAAGCGTGGAGTCGCTTTCTGATAAGATCACGCTCAAACAATAATGCTGCCACACGAAAAGCGCCGCGGAAGCGGCGCTTTTTTTGCCTGCGATTTGAAACGTATCAACGAGGACGGGGCGCGGTCAGCTATGACTCTCGACGAAGTCGCTGAGATAGTCGGGAAGCCGGACGCCATCGATGTCGCAGCGCGCCTTGATCTCGCCGGCGATTTCGGTCGAGATGTCCTTCATCCAGTGTTCGAGCGTGTTGAACGAGATCACCTTGATCGGATCGTTGAAGCAGCCGGCGACGAGCTCGCCGATGGTGGCTTCAAGATCGCTTCGTTCGATGCGGATTTCAGTCGCCTTGTCGCGGCGATCAATCACCACGAACAGGGTCTGGTCTGCGCCATAGGGCACGACCGCGGATGGTACGCCGGCTTCAAGCATCTTGGGGCTCTCGTCTCGACTTCCGATCCCGGTTAACGGGAAAATCGGGTAGAAGGTTCCTGCCTCATGAAAAGCTTGTCGCGCGCGTGCAGCTTCCGCGTCTGCACGCAATCAGAGAAATTCTCTCAACCGCGATAGCTCGATGACGTGCTCGGGCGAGAGGATATCGGTGACCAGCGGCGGCTGCGCAATCGTGTGAATCTCATAGAGATGCCTGGTCGTGGCCGGCTTCTCCATGAAGGCCGATATACACTGGTCGAGCGTACCTTCGCTCACCTGATAAGAATCCCTGTCCGGTCGGCGCTGGTTCGCAAGCGACGGCCATTTATGCAGGGTTGCCGGCGCTCCGAAATCGACCTTTGAATCCGCAACCACGTCTCCCATCGTCCCTCACGCAACAAAAATTGCCCCAACACGCGGGCCTGCGTGCCGGGGCCCACACCTATCACTGCATCTTAATGCCAAGCGCTTAACGCAGCAGCCGGGAAAAGGTTCCCGGCCGCCTTGTCGCAAATCAGCTCGCGGCCGCCGCGATTCTGTGGCCCGGGCTGGCGTGATCGTGGCTATCCTCATCGTCGCGGCTGACTTTCGGCGGAAGCCCGGCGAAGCGCCGCAGGGCTTCGGCCATCTGCACCCGACCCGCTACACCGGTGATCACCACGTCGACCATCGCAAAGGACGAGTGGAAATGGCCGCGTGCCCTGAGCTGCTCGACCGGGACGCCGGCGGCCGCCATTGCCTCGGCATAGGCGATGCCCTCGTCGCGCAACGGGTCGAATTCACAGGTGACGACCAAGGCCGGCGGCAGGCCGGCGACGTTGCCGCGCAGCGGCGAGACGCGCGGATCGGTGCGGTCGGCTGGTGAGCAGTAGAGGTCCCAGAACCAGCACATCAGCGAGCGCGTCAGGAAATAGCCGGTCGCATTGTCGTTGTAGGAGGGCCGGTCGAAGGTGCAGTCGGTGACCGGGCAGACCAGGAGCTGGCCGGCGATCTCAGGCCCGCCGCGATCGCGCGCAAGCTGGCAGGTGACGGCGGCGATGTTGCCGCCGGCGCTCCAGCCTGCGACCAGCACCGGGCCCGGCCTGCCGCCAAGCTCGGTCGCGTGCTCGGCGATCCAGCGCGTTGCCGCATAGCCGTCCTCGGCCGCGGTCGGGAAACGATGCTCGGGCGCGTGGCGATAGCCGACGCTGACGAACATCATGCCGGTCCGCCGCACCAGATCGCGGCAGAGCGGCTCGTCCGATTGCTCGTCGCCGAGCACCCAGCCGCCGCCGTGGAAATAGACCACGACCGGATGGGGCCCCGGCGTTGCCGGCTTGTAGATCCGGTAAGGCAGCGTGCCGTCCGCGCCGGGCAGCGTGCCGTCGACGATATCGCCGATCAGCCGTCCCGCGGGCCGGCCCTGGTTGAACTCGTTGACGAAGGCGCGTGCGCCGAGCGCGCCCATCGACTCGATCGGCGGCAGGTTCAGCGATGCCAGCAGGTTCAGCACCAGCCGCACATCCGGCTGCAGGCATACCACCTCGCCGTCGTTGCATTGCGCGGCGCCGTTGGGGCCGGTCAGCCTGAAGCCGAGCATGCCGCGGGCCGTGACCTCGTCGCAAATGCTGCGATAGGGGCCGACGCCGCCGGTGTAAGGCATCAGGCCCTGCACCTTGCCGGGGACGTTGGCGCCCGTGTACCAGGTGTTGGCGAGCCGGTGCAGGGTCACCATCGAACAGTCCGTCATGTGCCGGCCCCAGCCGGCCTGCGCCGTCTCGGTCGGCTCGATCGTGGTGAAGCCGGCGTCGCGCAGCGCAGCGATGCGGTCGACGACCCAGTCGACATGCTGCTCGATCGACACCGCCATGTTCGACAGCACCGACGGGCTTCCGGGCCCGGTGATGATGAAGAAGTTGGGGAACCCTTCGACCGTGACCCCGAGATAGGTCTGCGGCCCCTGCGCCCAGACATCGGTCAGCGACTTGCCGCCGCGTCCGGTGATCGGATGCACGGCGCGGATCGCGCCGGTCATGGCGTCGAAGCCGGTCGCGAACACGATGACGTCGACGTCGACGTTACGTTTGCCGGTGGTGATGCCGCTGGCGGTGATCGCCTTGATCGGCTCCTGGCGCAGATTGACCAGCGTGACGTTCGGCCGGTTGTAGGTCGCGTAGTAATTGGTATCGAGGCAGGGGCGTTTTGCGCCGAAAGGATGATCGTGCGGCATCAGTGCGGCCGCCGTCTCCGGATCCTTCACGGCAGCGGCGATCTTCTCGCGGATCAGCTCGCCGATCAGCGCATTGCCGTTGAAGTCGACGCCCTGGTCGGCCCAGAGCTGCGTCAGGATGTGGACGAGGTCGCCGGCTGCCCAGGCACGTTCGAACCGCTCACGACGCTCGGCATCGCTCAATTGCCAGCTCACGACGGTTTGCTGCGGATAGGGCACGCCGGTCATCGACTGTCGCGCCTGCTCGCGATAGGCCGCGCGGTCGCTCTGGAAAATATCCATGCGATCGGACGGCGAGGGGCCGTTATGCGCCGGCAGCGCGAAGTTTGGCGTTCGCTGGAACACGGTCAGATGCGCGGCCTGCTCGGCGATCAGCGGGATCGACTGGATGGCTGACGACCCCGTGCCGATCACGGCGACGCGCTTGCCGGCGAGATCGACGCCGTCATGCGGCCAGCGCCCGGTGAAATAGACTTTGCCCTCGAAATCCTTGACGCCGTCGATCTCCGGCGGCTTCGGCGCGGAGAGGCAGCCTGTGGCCATGATGTAGTGGCGGCAGGAGACCGGCGTGCCGCTGCTCGTGGTGAGCTGCCAGCGCTCAGTCGCTTCGTCCCATTTGGCTTCGGTGACCTTGGTCTTGAAGCGGATGTCGCGGCGCAGATCGTAGCGATCGGCAACGAAGCCGAGATAGCGCAGGATCTCGGGCTGGGTCGCGTATTTCTCCGACCAGGTCCACGCGTTATCGAGCTCCGGATCGAAAGTGTAGCTGTAGTCGATGGTCTGGATATCGCAGCGGGCGCCGGGATAGCGGTTCCAGTACCAGGTGCCGCCGACATCGCCGGCTTCCTCGAGGGCGACCGCCGTGAGGCCGGACTTGCGCAGGCGATGGAGAAGATAAAGGCCGGCAAATCCGGCACCGACCACGGCAACGTCGACTTGTTGGGCTGTTCCACTCGCCGCTTTGGACTCACGTGCGGCGACCATTGCGTCTGGCATGGTATTCCTCCCGTGTCTTTTGTTTTGCCGGCAGGCTATCGCCGCAGGCTTGGCTTGTCATCAGGACAGGTACAATCTTCGGTAGTCGTTTGCGGCGCCATCGTGGCCGCGCGAAGGTTGCGGCGATACACGCACCGCGATGCACAACCGCCGGGATTGTCCGGGCTAATCAGACCACATCCTTCTGTGTATGCTTGCGGTTACAAGCCACGCGTACCGACCGGACGTCATGACAGAGTTGAGCGAGCGGACGAAAGCCAACATGGACGTCGTCCTGGAGCAGACGTGCCGCCAATTGCCGCACGGCGGCGATCACGACAGCCGCAGGTTCATCGCCGAGCGCCTGATCGAGGCGGCGCAATCGGGCCATTCCACGCTTGGTGAGCTCGGCATCGTCGCACGCCGCGCGCTGGCGGAGATCGTCGCCAAGGGCGGTTAGCCGGCGCCGCCGAGCTTGCCTCATCGCGGGCCGCAGACGTAACCTGTCGGGGAACCTTTTGGCGCATCGAGATCCCCCAGGATGCTACTCCAGTTTGCACTCGTTGTGGCGTCTTCACTCCTTTGCTGGGACGGTGCGGCCGTCGCTCAGGCGGTCGGGCAGTTTCCGTTCGCGCTGACGCGTGAAGGACAGATGCTCGGCGCCGTCGAGGGCGAGGTGGCGTCGTTCAAGGGGCTGGCCTACGCGGCGGCTCCGGTCGGCGCACTGCGCTGGCGCCCACCGCAGGCAACGGCCGAGAACCCCGAGATGCGCACCGCCTATGAGTACGGCGCGCCGTGTCTTCAGCCCTCGCTGCCTGATACGAGCGAGGACTGCCTCACGCTCAACGTATTCCGTCCCTTCGGGGTCGATGGTCCGCTGCCGGTGATGGTCTTCATCCATGACGGCGGCTTCATCAGCGGCACCGCGAACGATCCGCTGTTCGACGGTGCAAAGCTCGCGCAAGCGGGCCTCATCGTGGTCACCGTGAATTATCGGCTCGGCGCGCTCGGCTGGCTCACTCATCCCGCGCTGTCGGAAGGTGGCTCCGGCAATTACGGCCTGATGGACCAGATCGCGGCGCTGCACTGGGTGCACGACAACATCGCGGCCTTCGGCGGCGATCCGAACAACGTCACCCTGTTCGGCGGCGGCGCAGGCGCGACGTCGATCGCGCTGCTGATGCTGTGTGCGCAATCGCGCGATCTGTTCCAGAAAGCCATTCTGCAATCGCTGCCCGGCCGCGCGCGCCTGCGCCCGGTGCAGGAGGCGGAGGCCATGGGCCGGCAATTCGTGGCAGCGCTTGGGCAGCAGGCGGATTTGCGCGTCGCCGCGCCGGCGCGGCTGCTTGCGGCCGAACAAAAACTGCTCGCCAAATCTGAGCGTAGCTTCGCGCCCGCGATGGATGGAATCCTGGTGCGCGAAGACGTGGCCGCGGGATTTGCGGCAGGACATGAAAGCCGCATTCCACTTATGATCGGCTCGAATGACGACGAGACGCGTTTCGACGGCGAGTGGGAGATCAGGGAGACGCTGGCGTCCTCGGGCGAGAGCAGCGATGAGCTGCGCCAGCTCTACCCTGACATCGCCAGGCCATCGGAGCGCGCAGCCAAATTCTATACCGACAAGGTTTTCTCCGAGCCGGTCAGGCTGCTTGCCCGCCTCCATGCGGCAACCGGTGCGCCAACGTTTCGCTATCGCTTCGCTTACGTGACCGAGGCCCGGCGCACAAATCCCGACGAAGGGCACGGGCGCGAGTTGCAATTCATCTTCGGCGCGGAAGGCGTGCCCGGCGCGGGACCGCTCACATGGGGGGATCGCGAGGTCGCGACCCGCATGCGCGGTTACTGGATCAACTTTGCGAAGACTGGCGATCCCAACGGCCCGGACCTGCCGCATTGGGACGCGGCCGCAGACCGCGATCGCCTGCTGCTGATCACGAACGATCGCATCGCGAGCGGAGACGACCCCTGGTCGGATCGCCTGGACCGGCTTGCAGGTGAGAGCAGAAAATGAGTTGGGCTTAGGCCGCGAGCTCGACGCGCGGCGCGGGGCTCAGCCGGTGTTCTTCCAGGTGGTCCATCGCGCCGTCCTTCTCGACGGCGTAGAACTGCTGGCCGTCCTTGGACCTGTAGGCGGCGCGAACGACGCCACGGCGGCCCTTGTCACTGTTGACGACGTCCCCCAGCGCAAACTTCTTCATCTCACGTCTCGCTTGTCTTCAGGCCGATTCCTTCGGCCACGGCCGGATTGTGAGCGGCAAATCGTTAACGACTTGCTAACCATACCGGTTTGCCTATGCTCGCCGCCGTTCGCGCGGGCAGCTCGCACGCGCATGTTGTCAACGAGACGAGCCGGCATCCATGACGCGATTTCCAACCCTCTTCCTGTCGCATGGCGGCGGCCCCTGGCCCTTCATGGAGGACCGGCGGGTGCAATATGCCAAGACGGCCGCGGAGTTCGGCCGGCTGCCGCAGCTTCTCCCCGAGAAGCCCAAGGCCGTGCTCGTCATCACCGGCCATTGGGAGGCCGACGCCTTCACCGTGTCGACCTCGGCGCATCCGCCGATGGTGTACGACTATTACGGTTTCCCCGAGCATACCTATCACCTCAAATATCCGGCGCCGGGCAAGCCCGAGCTCGCCGCGGAGGTGAGGGCGCTGCTCAAGCACGCCGGCCTCGATTGCCGGGAGGACCCCAATCAGGGTTTCGATCACGGCACCTTCGTGCCGCTCGGCCTGATGTATCCGAACGCGGACATGCCGATCGTGCTGCTGTCGCTGAAGTCGAGCTACGATGCGGCCGAGCACATCAAGGTCGGACAGGCGATCGCATCGCTGCGTGACGAGGGCATTCTCATCGTCGGCAGCGGGCTCACCTATCACAACATGCGCGGCTTTAACCGGCCGGAGTCCAAGCCCGTCTCATATGATTTCGAGGCCTATCTGAACGAGGCGATCAGCAACCCGGATGCGGCGCGCCGCAACGCGATGCTGGTCGACTGGGAGAACGCGCCGAGCGCGCGTCTCGCGCATCCCCGCGAGGACCATCTGCTGCCGCTGATGGTCGCGGCAGGTGCCGCCGGCAGCGACGTTGGCAAGCGCGTCTTCGTCGACGAGGTCGCGAACGTCGCGATGGCGTCGTATGTGTTTGGATGAATCGTAGGGTGGATTAGCGCAGCGTAATCCACCATCGAGCCGCAATGAAGGTGGTGGATTACGCTGGCGGACTGCGCTTCGCGCAGCCGCGGGCTAATCCACCCTACGGGGTTCCGACTAAAAATGTCGAAAACAACCCCATGCACAGTAGAACGGCCCAGCAAATAGAATGGCTTAGCAGAGTACTTTGCCGGGCAGGATACGCGAGCGGTATTTCGACGGGTTTGACACGTCGGGCAAAACAGCGGCAAAATTCGATCATGGCACCGCTCTCGCTCGGCCACACCAAGATCGAAGGCACGGTGCGCTATCTCGGCATCGAGGACGTGCTCGCGATTGGCGAACAAGTTGGTGTGAATGACCAGGGCAGAGCGGACATGCTTTGCCCGTCGGCCATCAGCCGCTTCGGGCCAACAGGCGAGTTCGAAACAAGAGAACCGCCAAACGAACCGGTCTTTAACGAGCGCGCATTGGGGATGCTGCCAGCTTCGTTGCGCCTTTGAAGGTGCGATTCTCCGCCGCGATCAGGTGGCAGCTGTGGTGTCCGAGGCACAGTTCTCCAACAACTGGCTTCCAATCGGGAGGCCTGTCGATTTTGTCTAGACGGACAGTGCTAGTGCCGGCTTACTCTTGATTGTCCGAGTCTGGAAATACTTCGGTTTCAGGATTATCGACGCCTCTGATGACGCTGCATGTCACGGTCAACGACGCTCAGACTGGCGCCCCCCGCTGTGACGTGAAGGCGGTCATCGCCGTAGTTGGACTTGCGATCGAGGCCAGAATAGCCGGCGCGCCAGCGATGATCGCTGAAGGTGACCGGACCGCCTTTTACTTGCGCGACGCCATCAGACATGGCGCGCGCGGCATTATAAGTTTCGGAGTGTGCGGCGGGCTAGATCCGAAGCTCCGACCAGGTAACATTGTCATCGCCTCGTCGGTATTTGCCGCGAAAGATGAAGCTTATCCAGCCGACCTCCCCTGGGCCGAGGAGCTCCTTCGGATGATCCCGGGTGCCAGCTACTCTGCGATAGCTGGTGTCGCTTCCCCGATGACAAGTCTTGAAGAGAGACGGGATTTCCATGGCATCACCGGGGCGGTTGCCGCCGATATGGAGTCGCAGATCGTCGCTCGAATTGCTTCCGAACTCAGAATTCCCTTTGCCGTCTGTCGTGTTGTTCTAAACCCCGCTCATCGAAAACTTCCGAGGGCAGCGCTCATAGATATCGGGCCAGCAGGTAAGCCTGAACTGCGCAAGATTGGACGTTCGCTTGTTCAAGACCCGGGGCAACTCCCTGGTCTTGGCCGGCTCGCCGTTGACTCCGTCATGGCGGTGATGGCTTTGCGCAGCGCCAAGCGACGGCTCGGAGCTCACTTTGGTTTCCCGCACCTGTGTTCACGAGACCGAGTCCCCATTCCGACGCGTGCACTTGAAACGATAGCCACACGCGCCTGATCTTGCAGCAGCGCGCTCCCGATCTCAGACTCCAGGCTTGTCCAGGTCCGAGATGGTGTTTGAATCTGCACGCCGGCGCAGGAAGACGTTACTCACCGAAAGAGCCGGCGCGGCCAAAATATCCGCCAGCGCGTTCCAGGAAAACGTTGGCCGAGGCGCGCCCGCATGGCACGAGGTCTGCTCGGCCGCTCGTCCGAAGCAGCCTCGTCGTCTCATAAATCGCCAGGCGAGCGAGTTCCAGTCGCGCCAAACCTGCTCGGCCCTTTGGGATAGCAAGCCCGAGACGATTTCCGGCGCAGGTCCGAAGACCTCAGGCAGTTTGCTCGACAAACTGTTGTCCGACAGAACGTCCCATCTCGAAAATCCGCCCATGATCGGAGATGAAATGGCGAACACCACGCGACCAATCCGCGCCTCTCGTGCCGGGAAAGAACACATTGGGCAAGGTTCGACGATTGAATACAAGGTGCAATCCGGCAAACGCTTTTGTCTTAGAATCTTCTGCGCCTCTGAAAGAGCCACGAGTTCCGCGTGTCGGGTCACGTCGCATTCCGATGAAACGTGGTTGGTCGCTTCTGCGATGACCCGTCCTCGATACGCGATTACGGCGCCGAATGGCAGCTCTCCTTGCTTCACCCCTTGCCGAGCGAGTTCGAGGCATCTTTCCATCATTCGCAGATCTTGGACGTCAGCTTCTGATCTACTCATAGGCGCCCCCTTGGGAACGCGAGATCGGTGTTGAGAATGCGTCTGTCGCTGCCCCTTCATACTACGGCGGCGTCGTAGCGACGAAGAATGTTTACGGCGCCGCTACGGAGGCCGCTCCTGCGGCCTGGCATATTGGCAATTAAACAACGGGATACAAACAGTCTGACTTGATCTGGATCAAGGACCGTTACCTTTCAAGTACCGCACTGACCACGCGATGGTCGATTGTCTGTGTCGGCCCCGGGGTTCCTCAAAAATGGACATCCCGGATTTTGTGGGTACACGCGCTAATCCGTCCTACGCGGCTCCAAGCTCAGCCGTACTTCAGCTTCATGAACAGGATGCCGCCGGCGAGCACCATGGTGATGCCGTTGGCGGCGACCAGGGGGGCGTCGCCAGAGAGCAGGCCGTAGATGAGCCAGAGCGCCAGGCCCAGCACCATGACCAGAAACATGCCGAACGAGATATCGCGCGCCGAGCGCGTCTTCCAGACCTTGATGAACTGTGGTGCGTAGGCGACGGTGGTGCAGGTGGCGGCGGCAAAGCCGATCAGCTTGATCGCGAAAGGGTCCATGCCGGCTCTATAGCATGGATTCGGTGGTGACCGTGTTTCTGGCGCGGGCTTCTTGGCGGCGGCCCGCGCGCGCCTCGTCCTTCGAGACGACCGCTCTGCGGTCTCCTCAGGATGAGGCTAAGCAGCATCGGTGCCGTCGAAATTGCTGCCGCATACTCCGCCCTCATCCTGAGGAGCCCGCGAACGCGGGCGTCTCGAAGGATGGCCGCAGGGAAGCCGCTATTCACATGCGGCAGCCCTGCCGCCTCAGGTGCGGCGCGCCGCCACGAGATCGCGATAGAGCACGGCATAGTCGCCGGCGCGGTTGCGCCAGGAGACGTCGGTCGCAAGGCCGCTCAATTGCAGCCGGCGCCAGGTCGCCTTGTTGTGGAAGGCGGTGTTGGCCTTGCGCAGCGTGCTGGTGAGGGCCTCCACGGTGACGGGCGCGAACTTGAAGCCGGTCGCGTCGCGGTCCGATGTGTTGGCCTCGCCGATATCGACGATGGTGTCTTCGAGGCCGCCGACGCGCGACACGATCGGGACTGCGCCATAGCGCAGCGCGTAGAGCTGGGTCAGGCCGCACGGCTCGAACCGCGAGGGCACGATGAGCGCGTCCGATCCGGCCTGGATCAGGTGCGCCAGAATCTCGTCATAGCCGATCACGACGCCGATCCGCCCGGGGTTCGCGCGGGCGATGGCCTGATAGCGATCCTGGAGATCGCGATCGCCGCTGCCGAGCAGCGCGAGCTGCATGCCGTCGCCCAAAATGGTCGGGATGGCCTCGAGCAGGAGATCGAGCCCCTTCTGCCAGGACAGGCGGCTGATGACGCCGAGCAGCGGCGCCTCGTCCGAGGAATCGAGATTGAACTGTTGCTGAAGCACCGCCTTGTTCGCGGCCCGGAACGTGAGGTCCTCCGCGCCGAAGCGGTAGGCGATGTGCGGATCGGTTTGCGGATTCCACACGTCGGTGTCGATGCCGTTGAGGATGCCGCTCAGCACATCAGCGCGTTCGCGCAGCAGGCCGCCGAGCCCCATGCCGCCTTCATCGCTCTGGATCTCCTGCGCATAGGTCGGCGATACCGTCGTGATGCGATCGGCGAGTTGAAGCCCCGCCTTGAGGAAGCTGATGCCGCCGAAATATTCGAGGCCGTGAACGTCGAACGCCGCCGCCGCGGGCAGGCCGATCGCGCTTGTCAGCGTGCGATCGAACTTGCCCTGATAGGCCATGTTGTGGATGGTCATCACGGTGCCGGGGCGCGGCCCGCCGTCATAGTGCAGATAGGCCGGCGCGAGCCCCGCCTGCCAGTCATGGGCATGGACGACATCCGGCACGAACGCGGGCACGAGGCCGTGGCCGATATCGGCCGCGATACGCGACAGTGCCGCGAAGCGCACACCGTTGTCCGGCCAGTCGACGCCCTCAGGGGTGACGTACGGATTGCCCGGTCGCGCGTAAAGATGCGGCACGTCGAGCACGAACAGGTCGAGGCCGTCATGCGAGCCCGCGAGCAGGCGGCCCGGGCCGCCGAAATAATCCGGCCAGCGCCGGATTTCGCCGGCTCCCCCCAGCATCCGCATTACGTCGGGATAGCCCGGCATCAGCGTGCGCATCTCGACGCCGTGCGCCTTCAGCGCAAGCGGCAGCGCGCCGGCGACATCCGCGAGGCCGCCGGTCTTGACGATCGGGTAGACTTCGGAGGCGACCGCGAGGACGCGAACAGGCGTCATGTATTGAGCCTGTCGAGCATTGTCTGGGTGATGAGCGAGATGCCCTGCTCGGTGGTGCGGAAGCGCTTGGCGTCGAGCTCCGGGTCCTCGCCGACGACGAGCCCCTCGGGGATTTCGACGCCGCGGTCGATCACGACGTTCTTCAAGCGAGCGCCGCGAGCGACGTTCACGTAGGGCATGATCACGGCGTTCTCGACAGTGGCGTAGGAGTTGACGCGCACGCCGGTGAACAGCAGCGAGCGGCGCAGCGAGGCGCCGGAGATGATGCAGCCGCCCGAGACCAGCGAGCTCACGGCCTGGCCGCGCCGGCTCTCCTCGTCATGGACGAACTTGGCGGGCGGCGTGATCTCCGCATAGGACCAGATCGGCCAGGCGCGGTCGAACAGGTCGAGCTCCGGCACGACGTCGGTGAGGTCGATATTGGCCGCCCAATAGGCATCGACCGTGCCGGCATCGCGCCAGTAGGCGCGGGGATCGCTGCCCGAGCGTACGCACGAGGTCGAGAATTGATGCGCGATGGCGCGGCCGTTCTTGACGATATAGGGGATGATGTCCTTGCCGAAATCGTGACTGGAGTTCGTATCCTCGGCGTCGCGCTTAAGCTGGTCGAACAGGAATTTCGTATCGAACACGTAGATGCCCATGCTGGCGAGCGAGACGTCTGGTTTGCCCGGCATCGGCGGCGGATCCTTGGGCTTCTCGAGGAACTGCTGGATCCAGCCGTCCTCGTCGACATGCATGATGCCGAAGCCGGATGATTCCGCGCGCGGCATTTCGAGGCAGCCGACGGTAACGTCGGCGCCGCTGTCGACGTGCTGGCGCAGCATCACCTCGTAGTCCATCTTGTAGATGTGATCGCCGGCGAGCACGACGATGAAGCGTGCGTTGTGCGACTCGATGATGTCGATGTTCTGATAGATCGCATCCGCCGTGCCGACATACCACATGTTCTCCGAGACGCGCTGACTGGCCGGGAGGATGTCAAAGCTCTCGTTGCGTTCGGGGCGGAAGAAGTTCCAGCCCATCTGAAGGTGCCGGATCAGGCTGTGCGCCTTGTACTGGGTCGCGACCGCGATCCGGCGGATGCCGGAATTGACCGCATTGGACAGCGCGAAATCGATGATGCGGGACTTGCCGCCGAAATAGACCGCGGGCTTGGCGCGCCGGTCGGTCAGTTCCAGAAGCCGGCTGCCGCGTCCGCCGGCCAGGACGAACGCCAGCGCCTGACGGGCAAGCGGCTCGGGTCTCGCGGCACTCATGTCATCCTCCCACACCTCTGGCGCTTTGCGAGAAGCCTCCCGGCCGCGCACATTGGAACCGATAGTAACGGTACGAATAGTAAATCGGGAAGGTGCTTGTTGGTTGCGAACGCCCGGGAAGCTTAATGCTTTGCTGTGGCCTGTGGCTCCGTCGCACCGGTGTCATGTTCGTGCGGGCGCTGGCGTTGGCCGGACCACAATCGAGGCATGCGCTTGTATTCTTGTGCGGTGCACGCAATGCAGGCTGTGACTTTCGGAGGCTTTGACTTGGGGCAAGGATGCCCGATCATGGCCTTGCGATCCTTTTCCAAGCAAAACGTCAGACAGGGAGCAAGACGATGAGTATCTGGAAAACGGCAATTGCCTGTTCGCTGGCGGGCGCGGTGATGGCCGGCCAAATCGAGCAGGCGGCGGCGGCTCCGCTGCCGACCAACGTCGCGACCATGAAGGCCGCCGTTGGTGACGATGTCACCCCGGTGTATTGGCGCGGCCGTGGCTGGGGATGGGGCGCAGGAGGCCTCCTCGCCGGAGCAATCATCGGCGGTGCCATCGCGAGCAGCGCGCCCTATGGTTACTATGGCGGCGGCCCGTATTACGGCGGTTATGGTGGTTATGGTTATGGTTATGGCTCGGGCTACGGCTATGGCTACGCTCCGTCCTATGGCTATGCGCCGGCCTATTACGGCGGCTACGGGCCGAGCTATGGGTATGGCGGCTACTACGCGCGTCCCAGCTACTACGGCTATCGAGCCTATCGTCCATACTACGGCCCTCGCTACGGCTACTACCGGCCGTACCGGGCCTATGATCGCGGATATTGGTAAGGACCCTGCGCGGCTAGAGCGAGAGCCACACGATCAGGCTCATGCAGGCGAAATGCGCGAGCACGATCGCGGCGAGATGCAACGGGCCGGCCTTGAGGCTGGACTTGCGCATCCCGCCGCGCCCCGCGCTAGTTTGACCCCGCGGCCGCGGCCGTAAAGCTGCGGTCGACGGCTTTGCTCACGTCGAGCGTCTTCGGCAGGATGCCGTAGCGCGTCGAGCGGTCGGAGGCTTCCTGCACCTCCTTCACCACGTTCTGGTCGATCACGATCGGGCTGGTGCGCTGCGCGGTGTAGGCCGACAGCAGCACGTCCTCCGGCAATTTTGTCAGTTCGGCCGTGCTCTTTGCGTATTCGGCAACATGATCGAGCGACCACAGCCGTGCCTTGTTCAGCCGCTGCACGAGGTCCTGCACCGCCGCGCGCTTGGTGGCTATGGCGTTGTCGGAGGCCACGATGAAGGTGATGGTCGGCGTCAGGCCTTCGCCGTCGGCGATCACGCGGGCCTTGTCCTTCAGCGTCGCGAACGAGACGTAGGGCTCCCACACGGCCCAGGCATCGATCGAGCCGGCGACGAGTGCGATCTTGGCGTCGACCGGGCCGAGCGGCGCGAAGGTCGCGTCCTCCAGCTTGATCTGCGCCTTCTCCAGCGTCGCGTCGATCAGGAACTGGCCCCAGCCGCCGCGCGTGCCGGCGAGGCGTTTGCCCTTGAGGTCGGCGGCCGACTTGATCGGCGAATCCTGGCGCACGAGGATCGCTTGCGTCTTCGCATCCGACCTGGTGCCGCCGATTGCCTTGATCGGCGCGCCGGCCGCATAGACCGAGAGGAAGGAGAGATCGCCGGTGTAGCCGACGTCGAGCGCGCCGGCGTTCAGCGCTTCCAGGATCGGAGCTGCGGCAGGGAATTCCGACCATTCGATCTTGTAGGGCAGGTCCTTCGCATAGCCGGAGATCTCGAGCAGCGAGCGGTTGCCGCCCTTCTGGTCGCCGACGCGCAGCACGACGGTGTCGGCCGCGAACGAGGCGGCCGCGGTCGACAAGGTGATGGCTGCGGCGAACAGCGATGCTGCGAGCCGGCGTGTGATGGAATGGTCGTCGAAGTTGATGCTCATGTGGCCTGTCTTGTTGCTTTGCCCACGACGCGTGAGCGAGCGATGCAGCGAGACGATCAAGTCTATGACGGCGCAATGCGCAGTCAATGAAATGGCTATCCGTATTGCAGATGCGTCGGGCAATGACGTTTCAGCGTAACGCCGCTTTCGAGAACGCACCGCGTGCGCGGCGGGTGATGCGCAAGAATGATGCAGGCTGCGGAGTCGCGGCGCATCCTTGCAGGATGATGCAGCATCGAAAATCGTTTCATCGCTGTCCCATGCGCTGATGGAGAGAATGACCTCGCTTCGCGTCACATTCGAAATTCCATTTCATTGACGATGCGGCGGGCGCGCCGCATGATTTGCGCATCGCATCAAAGCGGCGCGGGAAGCGCCGGCGAAATTATTCTCTCAACGCGGCTCCACATGGAACATGCGCAACGCGAAGCGTTGCGTGAATGGCGGAGCTGTGCCAGCGCAGGAGCGGGGACTGATGGGCGACGACAACAAGCGCAGCGGATCTGGCCTCGACCGGCGCCATTTGCTGCAGGCGGGGCTTGCCGCGGCATTCGCCGCGCCGCTTGGTGCCTTTGGTGCAGCCCAGGCCTTTGCGCCGCAGGCGATCGCGCCCGGTGTCGATCTCTCTGAGTTTCCGCTGTGCCGGACGGCCGCGGATGGCCCTGTCCTCACCGGCGCGCCGCGCAAGCTGAAACTCTCCTGGAATGCCGGCGCGGTCTGTCTCGCCCCGGTGCCCGTCGCCATCGAGCACGGCTTCTTCCAGAAGCACAATCTCGACATCGAGCTCATCAACTATTCCGGCTCGACCGATCAGCTGCTCGAGGCGATCGCGACGGGAAAGAGCGATGCCGGGCTCGGCATGGCGCTGCGTTGGCTCAAGCCGCTGGAGCAGGGCTTTGACGTCAAGATCGCCGCCGGCACCCATGGCGGCTGCATGCGCGTCCTGACCCGCGCCGACTCCAACGTGAGCAAGCTCGCCGACCTCAAGGGCAAGATCGTCGCGGTCGGCGACCTCGGTGGCCCCGACAAGAACTTCTTCTCCATTCAGCTCGCTAAGCTCGGCATCGACCCGGTCAAGGATGTCGACTGGCGCGCCTATCCTGGCAACCTGCTCAACGTCGCCGTCGAGAAGGGCGAGGTGCAGGCCTTCCTGTCGTCCGATCCGCTGGGCTATCTCTGGCTCAAGGACAGCCAGTACAAGGAAGTCGCCTCGAACCTCGACGGCGAATATCGCGACAAGAGCTGCTGCATCCTCGGCCTGCGCGGCTCGCTTGTGCGCGAAGAACCTCAAGTCGCGCGTGCCCTGACGCAGGCGCTGCTCGATGCCGCGATGTTCACTGCGCAGAATCCGGCCGTGACGGCAAAATCGTTCCAGCCTTACGCGCCGAAGACGGCATCGCTCGCCGATATCGAGGGCATGGTGCGCTACCACACCCACCATCATCATCCCGTCGGTGAAGTGCTCAAGCGCGAGCTGAAGTCCTATGCCGACGATTTGAAGAGCGTCCAGGTCTTCAAGCAGAGCACCGATACGGCCAAATTCGCGGAGCGCATCTATGTCGACGTATTCGCTGTCTGACGGCCTCGCCTCCGGCGCGCCGCGCCTCTCGCGCACGCCTGTCCTTGCGAGCTGGGTCCGGGAATCCGGCGTCGGCATTCTCGCCAGCGTCGCGTGGATCGCGTTCGGCCTGTCCTGCCTGTGGTGGGAGGATGTCGGCGACTGGTCGCGGACGCACTCGCTCGGCATCGCCGCCTTCATCGTTGCCGCAATCGCCTTGTTCGGCACCGTCGGCGCCGACTACCTCGGCTCCGCCGGTAAGGCCTTGCGCCAGCGCGCGCCCTGGCTCGTGGCGCTCGGCGCATTCCTGACGCTGTGGGAAGTTGCCACCGCAAAATTCGCCTGGCTGCCGCTGCCGTTCTTCCCGCCACCGCAGTCGATCATCGAGGTCTATACCGACGATTTGCCAAAGCTGCTCGACAGCGTCTTCGCCTCGGTCAAGCTCCAGCTTGGCGGCTATCTGATCGGCGCCACGGTCGGCTTCCTGACCGGCGTCTCGATCGGCTGGTCGCGCGCGGTCGGCTATTGGGTGCATCCGGTGCTGCGCTTCATCGGCCCGCTGCCGGCGACCGCCTGGCTGCCGATCGCCTTCTTCACGTTCCCGTCGAGTTGGAGCGCCTCGACCTTCCTGATCGCGCTCGCGACCGGCTTCCCGGTCACCGTCTTGACCTGGTCCGGCGTCGCGAGCGTCAGCAACGCCTACTACGACGTCGCACGTACGCTGGGCGCAAAGCCATCCTTCCTGGTGCTGAAGGTCGCGATCCCCGCGGCACTCCCGCACGTCTTTGTCGGCCTGTTCATGGGCCTCGGCTCGTCCTTCGCCGTGCTGGTCGTCGCCGAGATGATCGGCGTCAAGGCCGGTCTCGGCTGGTACCTGCAATGGGCGCAGGGCTGGGCCGCCTACGCCAACATGTATGCGGCGCTGATCGTGATGTCGCTGCTCTGCTCCGGCGCCATCACGCTGCTGTTCGCCATCCGCGATCGCCTGCTGGTCTGGCAGAAGGGGACCGTGAAATGGTAGCCGCAACCGCACTGGCCGAAGTCACGACCCCGCCGGCTGCTGGCGCCGCGCTCGACATCGAGCAGGTCAGCCACGCCTTCGACATCGACGGCACTGAGCTGCCTGTTCTCAGCGACGTCAGCATCTCCGTGGAGCCGGGCGAGTTCGTCGCGCTGCTCGGCCCCTCCGGCTGCGGCAAGTCGACCTTGCTCCGGCTCGTCGCCGGCCTCGACAAGCCCAAGGCCGGAACGCTCCGCGAGGACGAGGTGCGCATCACCCGCCCGCATCCCTCGCGTGTGGTCGTGTTCCAGGATCCGACCCTTTTTCCCTGGCGGTCGGTCTGGGACAACGTCGCCCTGGGCCTCGAGGCCCAGGGCATCCTTAAGAGCCAGCGGCAGCGCGTGGATGACGCGCTCGATCTCGTTGGTCTGTCGTCGTTCCGCAATGCCTATCCGCATCAGCTCTCCGGCGGCATGGCGCAGCGCGTCGCGCTCGCCCGCGCGCTGGTGAACGATCCAAAAATCCTGATCCTCGACGAGCCGCTCGGCAAGCTCGACTCGCTGACCCGCATCACCATGCAGGCCGAGCTCGTCTCGCTCTGGCAGCGCAAGGGCTTTACCACGCTGCTGGTGACGCATGACGCCGAGGAGGCGCTGGTGCTCGCCAACCGCGTCATCGTGTTCAGCGACCGCCCGGCGCGGGTGAAGGCCGACATCCGTGTCGACCGGCCCTATCCGCGCCATCGCGGCGATCCATATCTGGCGGATCTGCGCCGCCAGATTCTTGGCCTCCTGGGGTTAGACGCCACATGGTAACGTCCGTAGCCAAGGGCCGGGCGGCCCATAGCGAGCCCGACTACATCGCGCGCGCCGAGGCGCTGGCCGAAGGCTTTGCTGCGCGTGCAGCCGAGCATGATCGCGCCGGCAGCTTTCCGTTCGAGAATTTTCGCGAGCTCTCCGAGGCGGGCCTGCTGTCGCTGACGGTGCCGGCCGTTCATGGCGGGGCTGGAGCGGGCGCACGATATACCGCGCGGGTCATCGGTATCATCGGCAAGGCCGATTCCTCGACCGCGCTGGTGCTGTCGATGCACTACATCAACCATCTGGTGATGGGGCGCAGCCCGACCTGGCCGGCGAAGCTCTCGCGCAAGCTTGCGCGCGAGAGCGTCGAGGGCCTCGCGCTCGTCAACGCGCTCCGCGTCGAGCCCGAACTCGGCTCGCCCGCGCGCGGCGGCCTGCCGGCGACGATCGCGCGCCGCACCGAGACCGGCTGGCGCCTCACGGGTCACAAGATCTATTCGACGGGCTCGCCGATCCTCAAATGGTATCTGGTCTGGGCGCGGACCGACGAAGCCGAGCCGCGCGTCGGCCAGTTCCTGGTGCCGGCGGGACTGCCGGGCACCCGCATCGTCGAGACCTGGGATCATCACGGCCTGCGCGCCAGCGGCAGCCATGATGTCATCTTCGACGACGTCGTGATCCCGCTCGATGCCGAGGTCGATGTCCGCAAGCCCCAGGAGTGGCGTGCGCCCGACGTCGCGCAGGCGACCGTCCACACGGTGTTCGTCGCCGCGATTTATGACGGTGTCGCCCGCGCCGCGCGCGACTGGTTCGTCTCGTTCCTGAAGCAGCGCGTCCCCGCCAGCCTCGGCGCGCCGCTTGCGACCTTGCCGCGCGCGCAGGAAATCCTCGGTGCCATCGAGGCCAGGCTCGCAGTCAATGCGCGGCTGATCGAGACGTTCGCCCGCGACTTCGACGACGGTGTCGATCTCTCCACCGGCGAATCCAACGTGATCAAGCTGACGGTGACCAACAACGCCGTCGCCGTGGTCGAGGATGCCTTGTCTCTGACCGGCAATCACGGCCTGTCCCGCACCAATCCGCTGGAGCGGCACTATCGCGATGTCTTGTGCGGCCGCGTGCACACGCCGCAGGACGATGCCACCCGCACCGGCCTCGGCCGCGCCGCATTGGGCCTCTAGCTTTCAGGACAACAAACAGGGAGACGATCATGTCGATCGAGTTCATCGGCTTCATCAGTAATAACAATTCGTCCGAGACCGTCGTCCGCGAGGGGCCGGTCCTCAATCCCACCCACATCGAAACGGTGGCGAAGGCGCACGAGAATGCCGGCTTCGATCGCGCGCTACTGGCGTTTCATTCGACAACGCCGGATGCGCTCCAAATCGCCCAACACGTGCTGGGCGTCACCGACCGGCTCAATGTGCTGATCGCGCAGCGGCCGGGCTTCACCGCGCCGACGCTGTTGGCGCGCCAGTTCGCCGTGCTCGACCAGTTTTCCCGCGGCAGGGTCGCTCTGCATGTCATCACCGGCGGCAATGCGACCGAGCTTCGGCAGGACGGCAACACGCTCGACGACAAGGACGAGCGTTATGCCCGCACCTCCGAGTTCCTCGATGTCCTCAAGCTCGAATGGACCAGCGACAAGCCGTTCACCTACAAGGGCAAGCACTACCAGGTCGAGAACGCATTCTCGCAGGTAAAGCCGTATCGCCCCGAGGGCATCCGGATCTATTTCGGCGGCGCTTCGGATGCGGCGATCGAGGTCGCCGGCAAGCATGCCGACACCTTTGCGCTGTGGGGTGAATCCTATGCGCAGGTGCGCGACGTCACTTCCCGCGTCCACAACGCGGCGGTTCGTCAGGGACGGCCGACGCCGCGTTTCAGCCTCTCGGTGCGGCCGATCATTGCCCCGACCGAGAAGCAGGCCTGGGAGAAGGCGGAAGAGATTCTGGCACGCGCGACCGCGCTCCAGGACAAGACCGGCTACCGCAAGCCCGCCGACGGCCATGCCACGGCCGGCGCGCGGCGCCTGCTCGCGCTCGCCGACCAGGGCAGCCGCATCGACAAGCGGCTCTGGACCGAGATCGCAAAGCTCACCGGCGCCAACAGCAACACCACCGCGCTGGTCGGTACGCCCGAGCAGGTCGCCGAAGTGTTCGGCGACTACTACGATCTCGGTATCAGCCACTTCCTGATCCGCGGCTTCGATCCCCTGATCGACGCCATCGAATATGGCCGCGAGCTGATCCCGCTGACGCGCGAGCTGGTCGCCAAGCGCCAGGCCGTTCGCGGCGAGGCGGCCGAATGATCCGTCTCATGCTGGCCGGTGCGCTGCTGTTCGGCTCGTTGGAGCTCGCGGCGGCGCAAACCACCTTGCGCGTTGGCGACCAGAAGGGCAATTCGCAGGCCGTGATGGAAGCGGCGGGCGTGCTCAAGGACGTCCCGTACAAGATAGAGTGGAAGGAGTTTCCGGCGGCGGCACCGCTGCTGGAGGCGCTCAGCGCCGGTGCGATCGAGACCGGTATCGTGGGCGATGCACCCTTCACCTTCGCCGCCGCCTCCGGCGCGCCGGTGAAGGCGATCGCGGCGATCCGTCAGACCCGCGAGGGGCTCGCGATCCTCGTGCCCGAGAATTCGCCGATCAAGAGTTTCGCCGATTTGCGCGGCAAGAAGATCGCAACGGGGCGCGGCTCGATCGGCCATCAATTGATCCTTGCTGCGCTCGAGAAGAACGGCTGGGCTGCGTCCGACGTGCAGATCGCGTTCCTGGCGCCGTCCGATGCCAAGATCGCCTACACGCAAGGCTCGGTCGATGCCTGGTCGACGTGGGAGCCGTATGTGAGCCAGGAAGAGGTGCTGTTCAAATCGCGCCGCGTCATCACCTCGGAGGGCCTGACGCCGGGGCTGAGCTTCCAGGTCGCACGGCCCGACGCCATCCGCGACAAGCGCGCGGAGCTGACGGACTTCATCCGGCGCCTCACGGCGGCGCGGGCGTGGTCACTGAGCAACGTCGATAGCTATGCCGCGACCTGGGGCAAGCTGATGAACATCCCGACCGCCGTGCCGCAGAACTGGCTGTCGCGCGCAAAGATCCGCATCGCGCCGATCGACGACGGCGTGATCGCGGACGAGCAGAGCACGATCGACCTCTATTTCCGCTGGGGCCTGATCAAGCAGAAGCTCGATGCGGCCGAGATCGTGGATCGGTCCTTTGCGGATGCGATCGCCAAGGCGGGGCTGTAGTGCGCGCTTTCCCTCTCCCCTTGTGGGAGAGGGTGGCTCGCCGCGTAGCGGCGTGACGGGTGAGGGGTCTCTCTCCGCGTACCACCTCTCGCGATGGAGCTCGCGGATAGATACCCCTCATCCGGCGCTTCGCGCCACCTTCTCCCACAAGGGGAGAACGAAGAACGCTCTCACGGGCGCTTCAAGGGATCGTGAGAAAAGGAGGACGTTTCCAGCGCAATCGCCTTCCTCGAAACATTCCTTCTGCATTTCGAACTGACGACAACACCCTCATTGCTATTTGTACCACCTCCCTTGCGCCACGCCTCATCCCGTCAAAAATCAGACAGACGACCACATCGGGAGACCGGCCATGGGCCTGCAAGAAACAAAAATCGAATCGCTTCCCTTCGTCACTGCCGAACTCAACTACCTCGCGCCGGTTTCCGGCAAGCCGCGCACTTATGCTTTCGATCCGCCGCCGGGCGAGCCCAAGAGCACGTCGTTGCCGGAGCCGCATCAGGTCCCGATCTTCGATGCGCGCCTGATCGCGGACAATTTCTCGCTCGATCGCGAGGGCTTTGCGCTGGTGCGTCACCCGACGCAAGTGAAGGACTTTTACAACGACGAGGAAATCCGGGCGGTCTATTATCCCGCCGTCGAGGCGTTCCTGCGCGCGACGCTGAAGGCCGACCGGGTCGTCATCTTCGATCATACCGTGCGCAGGCGTGTCGAGGGGGCGGCGGATATTCGCGACGGCGGCCCGCGCCAGCCTGCGACGCGCGTCCATGTCGACCAGACCGCCGTCTCCGGCGCCAACCGCGTGCGCGAGCATCTGCCCGACGAAGCCGACGCGCTTTTGAGGGGGCGTGTGCAGGTGATCAACCTCTGGCGGCCGATCCGCGGACCCTTGCGCGATTCACCGCTGGCGATGGCAGACGGCACGACCGTCGCGCCCGACGATCTCGTCGCCTCCGATCTGATCTATCCCAATCGCCGCGGCGAGACCTATTCGGTGAAATACAATCCGAACCACCGCTGGTTCTATTTTCCCGAGATGGCGCCGGACGAGGCGCTGCTGCTCAAGTGCTATGATTCCGCAACCGACGGCCGCACCCGCTTCGGGCCGCATACCGCCTTCGTCGATCCGACCACGCCGGCCGATGCGGCGCCGCGCGAAAGCATCGAGGTCCGCACGCTGGTGTTCCATAAACAGTAACAATGTGTGATGGCACTGCCGGGCGCGCCCGGCAGTGTTCCTGGAACTTACCGGAACAAATCGACGTTTGCAGCGCCGGGCAGGGCAACCGGGAGCGGTGCCGTGCGAACGCAGACGACGTTATTCTTCAGTCTGGCCACTTTTTCGCTTTCTGCATTTTCTGTCGCGCAAGCCGAAAGCGGGCTTGCCTCATACTACGGTTACGGAAAAGCCGGTAAGGGCGGCGAACTGACCTGCGCTCACCGCACGCGCGCGTTCGGCAGCGTGCTGACGGTGTCCTACGGTGGCCGGTCGATTCAGTGCCGCGTCAATGATCGCGGCCCGTTTATCCGCGGCCGGATCGTCGATCTCTCGGTGCCGGCGGCCAAAGCGCTCGGCATGATGAGCGCCGGCGTGGTGCGGGTCTCGGTGGAATAGGCTGGCCGTCGCGCTATAGTGCCGCCCAACGCAAGGCTAAGGGGGGTGCTATGGCCAGGATTCGGGTGGGGCTTGTCGGCTGCGGCTTCGTGTCGGAGCTGCACATGTATGCGTTCCGCCGCGTCTACGGTGTGGATGTCGAGGTCGCGGCGGTCGCGGCGCGCGGCGATCATGTCGTTGAATTCGCCGGCCGCCATGGCATTCCGCGGGTCTATCGCAGCTTCGCCGAACTGATCGCGGACCGCGAGCTCGATGTCATCGACATCTGCACCCCGCCCAATCTCCATGCCGACATGATTGTCGCCAGCATGCAGGCCGGCAAGCACGTGATCTGCGAAAAGCCGTTCGCCGGCTATTTCGGCCGTGCAGGCGACGCGCAGCCGATCGGCAAGCATGTGCCGAAGGCGCTGATGTACGAGCGGGTGCTCGCGGAGATGGACGCGACGCGGGCCGCGATCGAGCGCACCGGAAAACTCTTCATGTATGCCGAGGACTGGATCTACGCACCGGCGGTGACCAAGACCGCCGAGATCATCAGGGCGACCAAGGACAAGATCCTGTTCATGAAGGGCGAGGAGAGTCATTCCGGCTCGCACGCCGCGCATGCCGCGCAATGGGCGATGACCGGCGGCGGTTCGCTGATCCGCATGGGCTGCCATCCGCTCTCGGCTGTGCTTTATCTCAAGCAGGTGGAGGCCAGGGCGCGCGGCGAAACCATCCGCGTCGCCAGCGTCACCGGCGACGTCGGCAACGTCACGGCCGTCCTGAAGCCCGAGGAGCGCACTTACATCAAGGCCAATCCGGTCGATGTCGAAGATTGGGGCACGCTGACGGCGACCTTCTCCGACGGCACCAAGGCGACCGTGTTTTCCGGCGACATGATCATGGGCGGCGTGCGCAATCTGATCGAGACCTACACCTCGGGCGGTTCGCTGTTCGCCAACATCACCCCGAACACGCATCTGATGAGCTACCAGACCAGCGAGGAGAAGCTCGCCAGCGTCTACATCACCGAGAAGGTCGACCGCAAAACCGGCTGGCAATACGTCTGTCTCGAGGAGGAGTGGACGCGCGGGTACTTGCAGGAGATCCAGGACTTCATGGAATGCGCGGCGAGCGGCAGGCAGCCGCTATCGGACCTCGCACTGGCGTATGAGACGATCAAGGTGAACTACGCGGGCTACTGGGCCGCGGAGGAGGGACGGCGGGTGGTGTTGTAGGCCGCGAGCGGAGCCGCAGTTCACCTCGCCCCGCTTGCGGGGAGAGGTCGAAATTCGCGCGTAGCGCGGATTCCGGGTGAGGGGGACTCTCCGCGAGTCTCATTGTCACCGCCCCCGCGGAGACTCCCCCTCACCCCAACCCTCTCCCCGCAAGCGGGGCGAGGGGGCCAAGTCCCGCCGCGGCCGCAACTGCCCTCACGCCCCGTAGGTCGAACCCTTCGGCAGCGGAAACACCGGGTCCTGCGTGCGGATGTTCGTCGGCCACACCACCGAGATGCGCTCGCCGGCGTTCTGCATCACCACCGGCGTCGAGCGTTCGTTCTGGCCGGACAGCGGCGTGCCCGGCGGGAAGAATTTCACGCCGTAGCCCTGGATAGTGCCGCCGGCGGGAATGTCGACGTCGAGCGCGGCCTTGCGGATGGCCTCGGGCTCGAAGCTGCCGTATTTCTCCTTGGCGACCGGCAGCACGTTGTTGAGCAGCAACCAGGTCTGGTTGAAACCCATCGAGCAGTGTGGCGGTACTTCGGTCGCGCCGGTCTTGGCCTTGTAGCGCGTGACCATGGCGTTGGTCAGATCGCCGATGCCCGGCGCGAGTTTTGCGGGATCGAGCAATTGCGCCGGTACCGGATCGATGTTGCAGAAATTGTCGATGTCGGCGCCGAAGGTCGCGCGCAGCTTGTCGAGCTGGCTGTAGCCGGCGCCGGCGCCGAACAGCATCTTGAAGCGCAATCCGCTCTCACGCGCCTGGCGCAGGAACAGGGTGATGTCGGGGTTGTAACCGGCATGCGAGATCACGTCGGCCTTGGCGCGCTTGATTTTCGTGACGAGCACCGAGAGGTCGGGCGCCGAAGCGGAGTAGCCTTCGCGCAGCACCACCTGGATGCCGGCCTGCTTGGCGTAGGCCTCGTCGGCCGCCGCGACGCCGACGCCATACGGGCCGTCCTCGTGGATCAGCGCGACCTTGACGTCCTTCGGATCCATACCGAGCTTGCCTTGCGCATGCTCGGCGAGGAAGCTCGCGAACGCCTGGCCATACTGGTCGGAATGGATCTGCGCGCGAAACACGTATTGCAGGTTCTTGTCCTTGAACACGGCGGTCGAGACCGCGGTCGTGATCCAGAGGATCTTCTTCTGCTGCTCGACCTTGGCCGCGAGTGGCACCGCATGCGAGCTCGCATAGACGCCGTTGAGGATATCGATCTTCTCCTGACTGATCAGGCGTTCGGCCTCGTTGATCGCAACGTCGGGTTTGCTCTGGGAATCCGCGGCGACCGGAACAATCTTGGTCTTGCCGCCGACACCGCCTTTCTCGTTGACGAGATCGATCGCGATCTGCGCGCCGATTGACGAGGCGACCGAGCCGCCCGCCGCGAACGGGCCGGTGAGGTCGTAGATCAGGCCGATGCGCAAATTCTCGGCTTGCGCCTGGGCCCGGGTCCAATCGAGGCTGAGTGCGGCGGCGGCAGCCGCCGAGCTCTTCAGCAACTGCCTGCGTGAAGTCGGCATCCTATCCTCCCTCAAAACCCGTCTGTTGATTGGTCTTGTTATTTTTTTACGAATTATGGGGAGCGGGACGATGGAAAGTCAACATGGCGAAAGGTCGATAGGCGGGTCATGGCGCAGAACGCAACTGCGAAGACGGACTGCATCGAGCGATCTGCCCGATCTCAGTTCGTGTCGGAGCGCATGGCCTCGAATACCGCAAAGCCTGCACCGTCGAGCAACGGCACCACCCTCGCCAATCGGAATCCGGCCTGCTCCAGCAGGGATCGATATTCGGCGTCGGTGCGCTCCATGCCGGAGACATTGACCAGCATCTCCATGTCGATATGGAGTACGCGCATGGCGTCGCGATGATCTGGCTCGATCCGTCGTTCGATCAGCAGAACCCGAGCATGTCCTGGCATTGCCACGCGAACATTTCGCAGGATCGCCAGCGATTGATCGTCGTCCCAATCATGGATGATCTGCTTCAGGATGTAGGCGTCTGCGTCTGCCGGAATGGTTTCGAAGAAGCTCCCGCCGATGATCTCACATCGGTTCCTGCCTCCAATCGCCTCCAGAGATGCACCGGCTACGACATCGGGAAGGTCGAACAGCACGCCTTGCATGGTCGGGTGATCGGCCAGAATCGTTGTGAGCGTGAAACCATGTCCGCCGCCTATATCGACGATGCGGCCTATCCCGTGAAAATCGTAGTGCTTGAGAAGCGCATTGGCCAACCGGGCGGAGCTGGTTGTCATCGTCGCGTTGAAAATCGCGGAGAGCTCGGCGTCCTCGCGCAAATAGTCGAAGACCCCCGTCCCGTGTGCGTGATCGAAGGCATGCTGGCCGGTCTGTACGGAGTGCAGAAGATGGCTCCAGGATTGCCAGTGCGACTCGCTGAGCCATAGCCGCACCACCGGACAGATCGAAGCCGGGATATCGGCGCGGAGGGTAGACCCAAGCGGTGTCAGCGCAAACTGCTTCGGAGACGTCTCGTCGAGCAGGCCGGCACCGGCCAGGAAGCGAAGCAGCCGGTAAAGGGTCGGAGCATGGCTTCCGGTCGTTGTCGCGAGATCGTCGCAATGGCGCGGGCCTGCCGCCAGGTGATCCGGAATGCCAAGCTCGACGGCAACGCGCAGGGCCTGCGAAATGCGGTACCCACCGATCAGCCTGAATATCTGGGCGAAATCCTGAGGTGCCGGGGATTGTCCGGGAGAGATGCCTGCGTCCATCTGAGATGCTCCGCTTCATCACCGGCGGGGTACATGGCGGAGGTTGCGGCAAAACGTCAACGTGACCCAAGGTCGCTACGGGCCGGTCGCGGCGCAGCATGCTTTCTGAAGGACAAAGAAAAGCCCACCGTTCGCGAATGAGCGGTGGGCCTGATGCCGGGACGACCCAGTTACTGCGAGAGCTTCACGAAGCTCGGAAACTTCAGCTTTCCTTCCGCGATCTTCTCGGGCCAGACCACGACCTGCTTAGAGTCCTGCCACTGGAAGACGAGGCCGGACACGGTCGTGGGACCGGACTTGATGCCGTGGGTGAACTCGTCGTCCTTGCCGTAGAACTGGATGCGGCCGATCGTGCCCTCGTAGTCGGTCTTCTCCAGTTCGGCGACCATCTTGTCGGGATCGGTCGAGCCCGCGCGCTTGATAGCTTCGGTGATGAAGTAGACCTCGTCGTAGGCGGTGTAGCCGGTATAGGCCGGCGGCGTGCCGAACTTGGCCTTGAAGGCGGCCGCGAACGGCTTCGTCTTGGCGGTCACGGCGACATCGGGCGTCGCCACCGCGAGCGACGGCACGCCGTCGGCGGCGCCATTGGTGTCCTTCCAGAAGGTCGGGCTCAGCGCCTGCGCGCTGATGCCGAACATCGGGATCGGCACCTGCTGGTTCTTCCACTGCACCGTCGGCTGCACGCCGACATGCGAGATGCCGGTCACGATCACGTCGGGCTTCTTGCCCTCGATGTTGTTGAAGATCGGCGTGAAGTCGGTGGTATCGGGCGAGAAGCGCACATGCTCGACGACCTTCAGGCCCGCCTTGGGCAGGCAGGCCTCGTAGCCGACGTCGAGCGGCTTGGTCCAGGCCGCGTCCTCGCTCATGATCGCGACGGTCTTGAACTTGAGCTTGTCGACCAGGAGATCCTTGGCGGCGTCGCAGACGAGCTGGGCCTGGGCCGCCGAGGTCAGATAGCCGTGGAAAGTGTACTTGTTCTTCTCGTAGTCGTTGTGGATCGCCTTGGTGATCTCGTTCGAGGCGGCGCCCGGCGTGATCAGCGGCATCTTCAGCCGCGCCGCCCAGGGCTCGAGCGCGAGAACGACTTCGGAGATATAGCTCGCGATCACCGCGGAGACCTTGTCCTCGCTCACCGCGCGCTGGAACGCGCGCACCGAGTCGGCCGACGAGCTCTTGTTGTCATAGGTGACGATCTCGACCTTGCGGCCGAGAATGCCGCCCTTGGCGTTGATCTCGTCGGCAGCGATCTGCGCGCCGCCCGGGGTCGCAGCACCAGCGATCGACTGCACTTCGGCGATGACGCCGATCTTGATCGGATCGTTCGACTGCGCGTAGGCGGGCGCGGCAAGGCACAGCGCCAATGCGGAGGTGAGGAGGCTGCTGCCGAGGATTGAAGGTCGCATAGTCGTTTCCCTTTCTATGTTTTTTATTGATGTTGACGGACTTAAAGAAAATCGGCGCCGGCTTCGCTCGCGAAGCGGCCGGGATCGCCCTCCCAGACGATGCGGGCGTGCTCCAGCACATAGACGCGGTCGGCATGCGGCAGCGCGAAGGTGACGTTCTGCTCGCCGAGCAGCACCGCGATCGCGGTGGTCTGCCGCAGCTTCGTCAGCGCCTTGGACAATTGCTCGAGGATGACGGGAGCGAGGCCCAGCGTCGGCTCGTCCAGGATCAGGATCTGCGGCTGCATCATCAACGCGCGGCCGATCGCGAGCATCTGCTGCTCGCCGCCGGAGAGCGTTTGTGCCATCTGGCCCTGGCGCTCCTTCAGGATCGGGAACAGCTCGAACAGCCAGGCGAGCTGCGCGGCGCGCTTGTCGTCGGAGAGATGCTGGCCGCCGAGATCGAGGTTTTCGCGCACGCTCATCTCGCCGAACAGCTCGCGCGATTCCGGGCATTGCACGAGCCCGCTGCGCGCGATCTTCGCGGGGCTCGTGCCGCGCAGCTTGGCGCCGCTGCGCACGATCTCGCCGCTATAGGGCAGGAAGCCGGAGATGGTGTTGAACAGCGTGGTCTTGCCGGCGCCGTTGAGGCCGACGACGGAGACGAACTCGCCCTCGTGGACGTGGATCGAGACGTTCTCCAGCGCCTGCGCCTTGCCGTAGAACACGCTGACATTCTCGACCTGGAGCAGCGGCACCTTGTCCTTGAAGCTGGTCTCGGGCCGCGCATGGGTCTCTATGGCGCCGCCGAGATAGACCCGGCGCACCGTCTCGTTCTTCATGACGTCGTCGGCCTTGCCGGTGACGATTTCCTCGCCGAGATACATCGCGAGCACGCGGTCGACCAGCGCGGCGACGCTCTTGACGTTGTGGTCGACCAGCATCACGGCGCGGCCCTCGTCGCGAAAGCTGCGGATCAGGTCGGAGAAGACGTCGACCTCCGCCCGCGTCAGCCCGGCAAAGGGCTCGTCCACCAGCACGACCTTTGGGTCACGCGCGATCGCTTTCGCAAGCTCCAGCCGGCGCAAATCGGCGAAAGGCAGCGTCGGCGGTCGGCGGTTCATCACGCTGCCCAACCCGACGCGGTCGGCGATCCATTTGGCGCGCTCGACCAGCGCCTTGTCCGGGAACAGCATGAACAGGCTGTCCGGCAGCAGCGCGACCATGATGTTCTCCAGCACCGTCTGCCGGTTCAGCGGCCGCGAGTGCTGGAACACCATGCCAAAGCCTTTGCGCGCGATCTTGTGCGCGGGCAGGCCGGCGACGTTCTCGCCCTCGAAGATGACCTCGCCCGATGTCGGGCGCTCGATGCCCATCACGCTCTTCATCGCGGTCGACTTGCCGGAGCCGTTCGGCCCGATCAGGCCGAAGATCTCGCCGGCGTTCACCTCGAAGCCGAGGTTCTTCACCGCCGTCAATCCACCAAAGCGTTTTGTCAGGCCGCGGACGTCGAGCACGGGCCGGTTTGCGATCATATCCATCACGAGCGCGCCTCACGCGAGAGGGCCGCTCCGAGGAAGCCGCCGGGGAAGAACAGCACGACGAGGAGCGCGACCGCCGAGACGATGAAGGTCGCAAGCTCGCCGGTCGGCCTTAGGAATTCGCCGGCGACGATCAGGAAGATCGCGCCGAGCGCGGCGCCAAGCACGGTGCGCCGGCCGCCGAGCACGGCGGAGACGATCACGTTCACGCCGACCGCGACGTCGACGACGGTGCCGACCGAGGCGGTGCCGAAATAGAACACCAGCAGCGCTCCGGACAAACCAGAGAAGAACGCGCTGACGATGAAGGCGGCGAGCTTGTGCTTGACGATGTTGAAGCCGAGCGCGCCGGCCTGCACCGGATCCTGGCCGCTGGCCTGGAGCACGAGGCCAATCGGCGATTGCGACAGGCCGTAGAGGATCGCCGCCGAGATCGTCATGAAGCCGAGCGCGATCCAGTAATTGGCGCCGGCGTTGATGGTGATGACGTCGGGGATGGTCAGGCCGATCTCGCCGCCGGTGAGATCGGCGTACACCACGATGAAATTCTGCAACATCAACACCGCGACCAGCGTGGTTAGGCCGAAATACGGACCGCGCACGCGCAGAGCCGGCAGCGCCAGCACGAGGCCCGCGATGACGGAGGCCAGCGCCCCCAGCACGATGCAGAGATAGACCGACCAGCCGAACTGGGCATTCAAGATGCCGGCGGTGTAGGCGCCGACGCCGATCAGGAAGGTGGGCCCGAAATTGACCTCGCCCGCGAAGCCGAACAGCAGGTCCCAGGCCATCGCGAACACGCCGAAATAGAACGCGACGGTGAGCAGGCCGAGCACGTAGCCGGAGACGTAGAGCGGCAGCGTTGCCGCGACGATGACGAGCGCGACCGAGATGAAGAACAGGCGGGAGGTGAAGAAGGTGGACATCTCAGCGCCTCCCCAGAAGGCCCTGGGGCCGGATATACATCACGAACACGAGCAGCAGCAGCGCCGGAATGGTGCGGTAGGCCGGCGAGACCAGGTAGGCCGTCAGCGTCTCGAGATAGCCGACCACGAAGGCCGCGATCAGCGAGCCGGAGACGCTGCCGAGACCGCCGAGCACCACGATCGAGAACGCACTCGCCGTCAGCGGTCCGACGCTATAGGAGCTGACCCCCAGGAACATGCCGAGCAGCACGCCGGCGATGCCGGCGAGAATGCCGTAGATCGCCCACACAACGACGTAGATGTTGGTGAGCTCGAGCCCGAGCAGGGTGACGCCGCGCGGGTTCATCGACGCCGCCAGCACCGCCTTGCCGGTGCGGGTGCGGTTCACGAGCAGCCACAGCAGCGCGATGACGAAGCAGCACACGATCGCGGTGAAGATCTCGTTCTTCGGCGTGCGGACGCCGAGGATCTCGACGACGCCCTCGACGATCGGCAGCACGGTCTTGGCGTTGTTGGTGAAGAAATAGGCGATCAGCTCCTGGATCATGATGCCCCAGAGCAGCGTTCCCGTGAGGACGAAGATCTCCTTCTCCTCGTTGGGAATGCGCCGGGAGTCCTGAATGGGCTTCACCACGGCGAAATAGGTCGCGAAGGCGGTGAGGAGGGCGACGGCGACCCCGATCAGCGCACCGGCATAGGTGCCGACGTTGAGGATGCTGGCAGCGGCCCAGGCCGCCACCGCTGCGGCCACCATGATGGCACCGTGGGAGAGGTTGAGCACGCCGGAGACGCCGAAGATCAGGGTGAAGCCGGTGGCACCGAGAGCGTAGAGAGCGCTGATGGCAAAGCCATCGATCAATATCTGGAAAGCTCGCATCTATGATTGGCCGGGTGGCAGCCGAGCTGCCGCTTTGAGGAAAGGTGCTGCTGAGAGCCGCATGCGGAAGCTCCCGGGAGGTGGTCCCGGGAGCATGTCCTGCTAGTTGCTGAGCTTGATGAAGCTCGGGAACTTGACGTCGACCTTGGCGACGTCCTTGGGCCAGACCGCGCTCTGCTTGCCGTCCTGCCATTGCAGCATCAGCCCGGTGATCAGGCCCTTGCCATATTTGATCGAGTGGGTGAACGGATCGTCCTTGCCGTAGAACTGGACGCGGCCGATCGTGCCTTCCCAGTCGGTCTTCTCCAGCGCGGCGACGAGCTTGTCGGCGTCGCTCGAGCCGGCGCGCTTCACCGCGTCGGCGATGTAGTAGACCTCGTCATAGGCGGTGTAGCCGGCATAGGACGGATAATTGCCGAACTTCTTCTTGAAGTTCTCCGCGAACGGCACCGATTTCGGCGTCACCGCGACGCCGGGCCCGGAGACGCCCTGATAGAGCACGCCTTCGGCCGCCTGGTTGGTATCCTTGCCGAAGGTCTCGTTGGTTGCCTGCGAGGAGATGCCGAACATCGGGATCGGCACCTGCTGGTTCTTCCACTGCACCGTCGGCTGCACGCCCACATGGGAGATGCCGGTGATGATCACGTCGGGCTTGGAGCCTTCGATCTTGTTGAAGATCGGCGTGAAGTCGGTCGTATCGGGCGAGAAGCGGATGTGGTCGAGCACCTTCAGCCCGATCTTGGGCAGGCATTCCTCGTAGCCGATGTCGAGCGGCTTGGTCCAGGCGGCGTCCTCGCTCATGATGACCGCGGTCTTCATGTGCATCCTGTCGACGAGCAGGTCCTTGGCGCCGTCGCAGACCGAGAGCGCCAGCGCGGCCGAGGTCAGATAGCCGTGGAAGGTGTACTTGTTCTTCTCGTAATCGGCGTGGACGCTCTTGCTGATCTCGTTGGAGGCGGCACCCGGCGTGACGAACGGCGTCTTCAGCCGGGAGGCCCAGGGCTCCAGCGCCAGCACCACCTCGCTGATATAGCTGGCGATGACCGCGTTGACCTTGTCCTCGTTCACCGCGCGCTGGAACGCACGCACTGAATCCGCCGACGAGGAGTGATTGTCGTAAGAGATGATCTCGATCTTGCGGCCGTCGACGCCGCCATTGGCGTTGATCTCGTCGGCGGCAAGCTGCGCCGCCTGTGGAATGGAGGCGCCGGCAATCGCCTGCGCTTCCGCGATCACGCCGATCTTGAGGGGATCGGCTGCAAGTGCCGCGCCTGACGCTGCCATCATCGCGCCTGTCGCGGCCGCACCGAGCGCTATTCGCAATGCAACAGAGAGTCGTTTTTTCATGTTGTTCTCTCCCTTTGAACAGGCCTCTTGTGAGCCATTATGTCGCAACTATAACGGCGGGGGCTCTCTCGGCAAGTGAAACCGCGTTCAGGATTGGTAGAGACGGACTAAAGTCTAGCGTTGCGCAAATTGCGGGCAGGGTAGGTGCGAGACACTCATGACGCGCGCAGGCATGCAGATTCTGTCGGCGGGCATGCGTGAGCGTCGAAGCCTTGGAGTCGAAGCCTTGGAGCGGGCGGTAGCCTACAAGACGAGCAGCGATGCCGGTTCAGCGCGCTTGCAGCAGTGATGGATCGAGCGGCGTCAATCGGGCCGGATCGAATGGCGACAAGTCTACACGCGTCGCATCCTTGGCGATCAGCTGCGCCAGCGCTTCGCCGGTGGCGGGCGCATTGAGGATGCCCCAGACATTGTGCCCGGTCGCAACATAGAGGCCTTCGCTCTGCGGCACCTTGCCGATCAACGGCAGGCCATCCTCAGTCACCGGTCGGAAGCAGGCCTGCTGCGCGATGATTTTTTCGGGACGAAACAGTGGCGACAGCCGTTCGCACATGATTTGCAAGCGCGCGATCGCATCGACGTCCGGCACTACGGCCGCCGGATCGAGCGGCAGCGGCGCGATGTCCGAGAGTGCGGTGATATGCGTGCTGCCGTCGGCGCGTGGAAACACTTCGATCGACACGGCGCTGCCGTCCTCGTCATGCTCCAGGAACAACGCATCGGCGGGCACGTTGGGGCCGAGATCGTACACGATGCTCGGGCTGCGCTGGCCATAGACAGCGGGCAGGCGCATCCATTGTGCGGCGAGCAATGACCATGGCCCCATCGCGATCACGACAGCGTCCGCCTCGACGAGGCTGCCTTCGACCTCGACACCCTTCGCGGTCGTCCCATTCGCGTCGCGCGCGATGCCCGTGATGCGGCCAACGCGAAGCTTGGCGCCTTGCGCGACTGCCGCGTTCATCACGGCCGACGCAAATTTGCGGGGATGAACGATCGCAGTCGTCTGCGTCGTACCGATGCGCTGCGCGATGACGACGCCGTCGGCGAGCCAGCCGAGCGCGGATGGTGCATTCCGGCGCGAATCCCCGTCGGACACAACAAAGCCGCTATACGCGGTCATCGGGCGATAGCCCCAATCGCCGGCGATCTCCTCCGCCAGCTGCGCATGAAGCACAAAACTCCGCCGCGCGAGTGCGTCGAGCGGCGAGCCGGTGCACCAGTCACGCGCCAGAAAGCCGCCGGCCTTGCCGGAGGCTGCGGCCGCGACCTCGGTCCGTTCGACCACGATGACCTCGATGCCGTGGCGCCGGAGAAACAAGGCGGTGCAGGCCCCGATCACGCCGCCGCCGCAGATGATGACGCGCATGGCTTGTTCCTTGGATAGTGCTGCGCTGATGTGCGCAACATCGCCTGTTCGGCACGATCGTTCAGGCCAAGATTGCCGCTTCGCCGCTAGAGGTGCAATTCTGTCGTATATCGAATGTCGTCACTCAACGATCATGCGAGCGTCATAAAGAATCACAAAAGCGTCATGCCGCAAGCCGCCAATGGAGCAGGCGCTGGGGCGGACACTCTACGGGGAGGGTAAACCATGGCGCTCAGATTCCGCAGCATCGACGGCTCCAACAACAATCGTGCGGATCCCACCTTGAACCAGGCCGGCACCGACTTTGCTCGGCTGGGGCCGGCAAATTTCGTCGATGGGGTCAATGAAATGACGCCAGGTCCGAATCCGCGCGAGATCAGCAACATTGTCGTGGCGCAGACGGATATTGGCGATGGCGAGGAAGGCCCGCATCTGGTGGATGACGCCGGCGTCGCGCTGTCAGGCATGATGTATGCGTGGGGCCAGTTCATCGATCACGATCTGGATCTGCAGAAGGAGGGCACAGGCACGGATGATATCTCGATCAAGGTCCCGGCTGATGATGAGTTTCTGCCGCCCGGCAGCATGATCGCGTTGACGCGGGTGGCGATCGATCCTGCGACGGGGGTCACCGGGCATCCGGCAGCCGCGATCAATACGGTGACGGGTTGGCTGGACGGATCGCAGATCTACGGTTCCGACGCGGCCACCGCAGCGAGCCTGCGAACGGCCGACGGCCATATGAAGGTGTCGGCGGGAGACAATCTCCCGATCGTCGAGACCGAGCACGGCAACGTCTTTGCGGCCGGTGACGTACGGGCGCAGGAGAATCCCGACCTGACCGCCTTGCAAGTCTTGTTTGTGCGCGAGCACAATTACCAGGTCGATCGACTGCACGAGGAGCATCCGAACTGGAGCGGCGACAAGCTATACGAGACGGCCAAGGCCATCACCACGGCCGAGATGGTCAACATCACCTACAACGAGTTCCTGCCGCATCTGTTGGGCGAGGACGCCATCAAGCCGTACCAAGGCTATGACCGCACGGCGGACGCGCGGATCACCGAAGAGTTTGCCGGTGCGGCCTTTCGCTTCGGTCACTCCATCGTCTCCGACGAGATCAGTGCGACCAGCAATCTGGGTGCCTTTACGTCGGAGCAGACGCTGGCGCAATCGTTCTTCGAAGACACGGCGACTTTCAAGGCGACTGGTGCGGATGGCCTGCTGCGGCATCTGTCGGGCGACCTGGCCAACCCGCTGGACGCTCACATTGTCGATGGCTTGCGAAACCTCCTGTTCGATCCTCCGGACGGCATGGATCTGGCAGCGATCAATATCCAACGCGGCCATGATCTTGGGCTGGGTACACTGAACCAAACCCGGGAGGCGCTGGGGCTTGCGCCTTACACCAGCTTCGATCAGCTCAGCTCTGATCCGGCGACGGCAGCAGCGTTCGAGAAAGCCTATGGTTCGATCGATGCCGTCGATTTGTGGGCCGGTGGATTGGCTGAGGATCATGCGCCAGGAGCCGTCATCGGGCCCACCTTCGGCACAATCATCGCCGACCAGTTCGCCGCTTTGCGCGACGGCGATCGCTACTACTTCGAGAACCAGGGCTTCGATAAGCAGACCCTGAATGAGATAAAGAACACCACGCTGTCGGACCTCATTCTGCGCGACACCGATACCACTGCGATGCAGAGCGATGCCTTCGTCGCCACCGAGCGGCACAGCGGCACGCTGGGCGGCGTAGACCCGACCGGAGAAAAGGCTGCAGCAGGCATGGCGCAGCTTGTGGTCGGATCTCCCGGCAGGGATACCCTGACCGGCGGAGATCTGGATGACACGCTGGTCGCCGCGGCCGGCCGCATGACCATGACCGGAGGTGCCGGTGCCGACACATTCGAATTCGACCTTGGTGTTCTCGCAGGTAAGCACAACACCGCGGTCATCACCGACTTCGATCCCAAACAGGACAAACTGCAATTTTCGAACGACGTTCACGTCACGAAATCATCGGACCATCATGGCGGAACCCTGTTGCAGGTCGGCTCCGAGACCATCGACCTGCTGGGCGTAAAGCCGTATGAGATGCATCATCACGAATGGGGATAATGCTGGGTCGCTTCAAACGAGCAATACAGCATCATTCGGCGCCGGCGAGGCACGCCGGCGCCGTGTCGTGATCTTGCTCGTCCCGCGTCAGCCTGGGCCGGCGCCTTGCGTCGCCGTATACACCGCGTAGAGCGACTGGCTCGCGGCCATGAACAGGCGGTTGCGCTTGGGGCCGCCGAAGCAGACGTTGCCGCACACTTCCGGCAGGCGGATGCGGCCGAGCAGCTTGCCCGCCGGCGACCACACCGTCACACCGCTATAGCCGACGGCGCGCCCGGCGTTGCTGGAGGACCAGACATTGCCGTTGACGTCGCAGCGCAGGCCGTCGGGCCCGCACTTCACCCCGTCGATCACGCAGTCGCTGAACTTCCTGGGGTTGGAGAGCTTGTTGTCGGTGCCGACGTCGAACACGAAGATCTCGCCGTTGCCGCCGGGCCCGGTGTCGCCCGGTCCCTTGCCGGTCGAGGCGACGTAGAGCTTCTTGTAGTCCGGTGAGAAGCACAGGCCGTTGGGATCGGGCACCTGGTCCTCGGTGACGACGAGGTCGATGCGGCCCGAGGGATCGATGCGATAACAGTTGGTCGGCAGCTCGCGCTTGCCCGGCACGAAGCCGGCCGGCTGTCCGATCCGCGGATTGAGCTTGCCGCCTGCGTTGCTCGGGCCGCCCGCGACGTCGGGCTCGCCTTCATAGAGCTGGCCGCCATAGGGCGGGTCGGTGAACCAGTAGCTGCCGTCGGGATGCGCGGCGACGTCGTTCGGCGAGTTCAGGCGCTTGCCCTGATAGGAGTCCGCGAGCACCGTGGCCGTGCCGTCATGCTCGTAGCGCGTGACCCGCCGGGTCAGGTGTTCGCAGGAGAGCTGACGGCCCTGGAAGTCGAACGAGTTGCCGTTGGAATTGTTGGAGGGCGTGCGGAACACGCTGACGCGGCCGTCGTCCTCGGTCCAGCGCATCTGCCGGTTGTTGGGGATGTCGCTCCAGAGGAGATAACGGCCCTGCGCGCTCCAGGCCGGGCCCTCGGCCCACAACAAGCCGGTGTAGAGGCGCTTGATCGCGGTGTTGGGCTGCGCCAGATCGTCGAAGGACGGATCGACGGTGATGATGTCGGGGTCCGAGAAATAAGTCGTCGGCGCGCCGTTGGGGCCGAAATCGCGCGGCGGGGTGGTGATCGTCGTTGGCGGTGCGGCAGGTCCGGTCTGGGCCAGCGCGGGGCCGGCTACGGTCGCCGCAGCGCCGAGCGCAAGTCCCCGCACGAGTGTTCGTCGTGAAAGCGCAGCATCCTGGTCACGCTGCTCTGGGCGTTTCATCGCGTCCTCCCGGTTATGTTCGGCTGGCCGGTTGATCCGGCCGAGCGGGCGGAGGTTAGTCCGGTCCGCGCCCGGTTGCGAGGGGCAGGTACGCATCCTCCGCGCGATGGCAGGCTTGGGAAGGCTGGAACGCGGCGGCATTGCGGCGAGGCGAGGGCAGAAGCGGCAATTGGTCCCGGTCTCGTCGTTCGGGGCCTGTCGTCGGGCTTTGCGCGGTCAACCGGTGCGGCTTTTAGGACCTGTCAAGCCTTGACCTCACGCGCGATGATGGCAGAACGTTTCCGGGGTATCAGCCGGAGTTCATTGTGTTAGCCGTTGTCGCACTGGTCATTGCGCTCGCCATCGCGTTCGCCGCCGGCTATTTCACCCGCGATCTCGCCTCCCGCAAACGACGCGCGGAGGCGCGCCGCTGGCGCGAATATACCGAGCCGGGCTGGCTCCGCGCCGCCGCACCCGCCAACACCAACGAGGCCGCCCCCGTCGCCACCGGCGAGCTCGGCCAGATGCTGGACCGTTGGGAAAGCAGGGCCCGCGCCCGCCGCGCCGGATAGCCCGGCCGGCGATCAGGCCGGCACTCCACCCGCATTCCGATGAGCGACTTGTCCGCCTTGGCTCGAAGAGCGAAGGCGGAAGCGATATCCGGGACGGCTGATCCCGCAGATCGCTCCGTTTCCGATCACTGCAATCCGTCAAGCTGCCCCCCCAAGACAACAGGAGCGCGGTGAGCGTTGTCGCCGCGTGTGCATTTGTGCGGAGTCCGCGCTCGCGGCGACGCGATGGGCCCGTGGATCGTGCGTGCGATGAGAAGGTCGGCGATCCAGCCGCTGGCTTTCCAACAGTCATTGGACGCGCGCTGCCCGGCTTTCATGTAACGGACATATCATTATGCAACATGAATTATGATATCAGGTAAGTTTTCCTAAAATCGGAATTTTCACGCCGTCCTCGCGGTGCTGATCCCCGGAAATCCTGCCTCGTGAATTCTGGATTCTCCGTCCGCGAGCAGGACGGCAACAAGGAAGAACAACCATGACCGATACACTCACCGCCGGCTCCATCGCATTCACCGGCTTCAACGCGGACGGCGACGACAGCCTCGCCTTCGTCTCGTTCTCCGACATCAAGGCCGGCACCGTCATCCATTTCACCGACAACGCATGGAACGGCTCAAGCTTCGCCTCGGACGAGAACGTCTGGAGCTGGACCGCGACCAGCGACGTCGCCGCCGGCACGATCATCACCATGAGCGGCCTCGGTGCCGGTGGCTCGGCGGCATCCAACGCCGGAACCGTGGCGTTCGACACCGCCAATGCGCGTGACATCGCCGACCTCAACGAAGTCGTCTACGCCTACACCGGCAGCGCGACTGCGCCGGTGTTCCTGACCGCGATCACCAATGCCGTCTTCAACGCCAGCCTCGGACGCGGCACGCTCAACGGCACCGGCCTCACCCAGGGGGTCGATGCCAAGCAGCTGAACGGCAGCCCCGACATCGCCGCCTATGTCGGCGACCGATCGAGCCTTGCCAGCATCGACGACTACAAGGCCAACATCTACGCCACGGCCAACTGGGTGCTGCAGGGTGGTAACGGCGACCAGAGCCATGACGGCACCGCCCCCGACCTGCCGTTCTCGACCCAGGCCTTCACCGCCGACCCGACCGCGCAGAAGATCGAGTTCGCCTCCGTTACAGCGAGCGTCACTGAGGGCGATAGCGGCGATACGGTGGTGACGCTGACGCTGAACCGCACCGGCTCGACCTCTGGGGTCACCACCTTCTCCGGCACACTGGCCAACATGTCGGGCATGTACGGCTACGCGGACGCCGACGATTTCGGCGGCACATTGCCGGCGTTCAGCGGCAGCTTCGCCGATGGCGCCTCGACCGCGACCGTGACGTTCCATATCAGCGGCGACACCACGTACGAGCCGGATGAACACTTCTTCGCCCTCCTCGATACGGTCGCGAGCGACAGCGGCCTTGTCTATATCGGCGACAAGGCGACGGCCGACGCCACCATCGTCAACGACGATCCGGTCCAGTTCTTCGGCTTTGCCGAGAACTCGCTGACAATTTCGCAATCGGAAGGCAATGCCGGCGACGTCAAGACCTTCACCTTCGTGGTCGAGCGGACCCACGGCACCGACGGCGATCTTTCGTTCAGCGGCGTGATCTCGTCTGGCTCCACTGACGCTGCTGACTTCGGCGGCACGGTGCCGTTGACGTTCTCCGGCGTCATCAAGGCCGGCGAGAGCACGGCCACCGTCACGATCACCACCACCGGCGATATCACGCTGGAAGGCAACGATAGCTTCAGCCTGCATCTGACCAATGCAAGCTCCAGCAACGGGACCACCATCGTCAACACCTACACCGACGCCACCGGTATCATCGTCAACGATGATCCGCTGCACATCGGCGCCGGCGAGAGCGTCACCTCGCCGCTCACCCTCGCCGACGGCGACCACCTCACGGTCGACCAGGGTGGCGTGCTCGCCGTTCCGGAGCCGCAGGACGGTAGTGAGGTCAGCGCGATCCTCTGGTCAGGCGGCACGGTGACCGTCGACAATGCCGGTGGCATCGGTGTCGATGGTACGAACTATCACGTGACGAGCGCCAACGGCGTGACCGGCTCCTTCACGTTCAACAATGCCGCGACCGGCGCCACTCGGGGCAGCATCGGGGTTCGCTACCTCGGTTCCGGGTCGGCCGTCACCGTGAACAATGCCGGCCTGATGAATGGCGGCGTCGGCTACGCGCTGGATTTCACCGACGTTGGCAAGGTGTCCACGGTGATCGTCAACAACCTCGCCGGCGGCATCATCACCAACAGTCAGGCCAATGCCGACGTGGTGCGCGGCGGCGCCAACATGGTGCTCAACAATTCCGGTATCATCCGGTCGGTCGCGAATGACGCTGCCAACGGATATTATGGCGGCGATGCGGTTGACTACAGCGGCAGCGCCGGCGGGGTCGTGCACAATTTTGCCGGCGGCGTGATCGAAGCGTCCCGCCACGCCATCACCAACAAGAAGGGCATCACCGTCATCAACGATGCCGGCGCGACCTTGTTTGGCCGTAACGGCTCCGGGATCAATATCGACAACGATGCGACCGTCGCCAATATCGTCCATGTCACCAACCGCGGCACGATCGTGGGTGCGTCCGCCGGATACGATGACAGCGACGGCGATGCGATCGACACCGACGGTCTCGTCAATCTCGACAATTATGGCCTGGTCCAGGGCATCGGCGCCAACGGCTATCACAACGGCGAAGTCAACGTCTCCGAGGGCGCGGCCATCGGCGGCGGCGTGATCAACAACTATGCCGGCGGAACCATCTACGGCTATGGGCGCGCCATCCAGGTCGACGATTCCAGCAACGGCGCGGCGCTCGGCGCGACGACGATCTACAATGAGGGCGTGATCCGGGGCGACGGCCATGGCCCGGAGGGTGTCGATCCCGCCGACGCGGCGGCGATGAACGCCCGGATCGTCGGCCGGGAGGCGATCGACATCCTCGGCAGCTTCGCCGACACCATCACCAACAAGGGCACCATCGTCGGCGGCATCTTCACCGACAGCAGCGACGACACGTTGAACAACAGCGGTCTGATGGTGGCGATGGGCGGTCCCGCGGTCGATCTCGGCGACGGCAACGACAGCTTCACCAACAGCGGCATCGTCTCCGGCGACGTGTTGCTGGGCGCCGGCGACGACACCATCAACCTCGTCGCCGGCTCGACCATCAGCGGCACGCTTGACGGCGGCGATGGCACCGACACGCTCTATCTGTCGGGCAACGGCCTGGGCACACTCTCGAACCGGGTGACCAATGTCGAGAGCCTGGTCGTCGCCGGCGGCATCTGGACTGCGGAGTTGAACGGCGACGGGATTCGCCTTCCGCTGGCCCGGTCATGGAGTGCGGATGCAGGACAGAGCGGCTATACCTCGATCACAGTGAAGAGCGGCGCGACGCTCGGCGTTTCGCGGTCCGAGCTGCTCGAGATGGGCAGCGCGGCCGGCCAGGAGAAAAACGACCATCTCGTCGTCGAGGCCGGCGGCAAAGTCGGTGCTCTTGTCGGTGCCGTACAACTCGGGACCGGTTCCACCACGATCGACAATGCGGGAATGATATCCGGCATTTCGATGGGAACGGACTCGGGGAAGGCCACCTTCGTGGTCAACAACGCAGCCACCGGACTCATCAGCGACAGCGTCTCCGGTCCCGGAGACCTCAATGGCGGGAGCCTGACGATCGTCAACGATGGCACCATCTCCGGCGCCAAGGCCATCGACCTGGAGAATACCCGCAACGGTTCGGTCAAGATATTCAACCACGCCGGCGGGATCATCTCGGCGATCGCCAACCAGGACGTCATCCGTGGCGGCACCGGCACCGCGATCGAGAATGCCGGGACGATCAGGTCCCGCGGCGATGACGGCCAAAACATCACGGGTGGTGACGCCATCGACTACAAGAAGAACGGTGGCGGCGCGGTTCACAACCTCGCTGGAGGCGTGATCGAAGGGTCGCACCATGCCGTGACCGGCAAGGTCGGCATCACCGTCGTCAACGACGAAGGCGCGACGATGATCGGCCGCAATGGTTCGGCTGTGAATATCGACAACAATGCGTCCGTCGCCAATACCGTCTATGTGACCAACCGCGGCACGATGATCGGCGCGTCCGCCGGTTACAGTGACAGCGACGGGGACGCCATCGACACCGATGGTCTGGTCAAGCTCGACAATTACGGCCTGGTCCAGGGCATCGGCGCCAATGGCTATCATAACGGCGAAGTCAACGTCTCCGAAGGAGTCGCCATCGGCGGCGGCGTGATCAACAACTTTGCCGGCGGCACCATCTACGGCTACGGGCGCGCCATCCAGGTCGATGATTCCAGCAACGGCGCGGCGCTCGGCGCGACGACGATCTACAATGAGGGCGTGATCCGGGGCGACGGCCATGGCCCGGAGGGCGTCGATCCCGCCGACGCGGCGGCGATGAACGCGAAAATCCTCGGCCGCGAGGCGATCGACATCCTCGGCAGCTTCGCCGACACCATCACCAACAAGGGCACCATCGTCGGCGGCATCTTCACCGACGACGGCGCCGACACGTTGAACAACAGCGGTCTGATGGTGGCGATGGGCGGTCCCGCGGTCGACCTCGGCGACGGCAACGACAGCTTCACCAACAGCGGCATCGTCTCCGGCGACGTGTTGGCGGGCGCCGGCGACGACACCATCAACCTCGTCGCCGGCTCGACCATCAGCGGCAGCATCGATGGCGGCGAGGGCAGCGACACGATCAACCTGTCCGGCACCGGCAACGGAACGCTGGGCAAGGCGACCGGTGTCGAAAAGCTCGATGTGCGGAGTGGCGCCTGGGCCATCAACAGTGATGCCAGCTACGCCAACGTCACGGTCGAAAGTGGTGCCGGCCTCGTGGTGCACGGTACGGTCACGGCGGTGACGGTGGAGCAGGGCGCCGAACTCTCCGTTTACGGCAGCGCGAACGGCGCGACCGTTTTCGGCGAACAGGCGATCCAGACTGGCGGTGTTACGACCGGTACGACGATCGGCGCGGGCGGCGAGCAGCGCGTCATCGATGGCGCGTCGGCGAGCGACACCACCATCGAGGGCGGCACCCAGCATGTCTACGGCTCCGCCGACGACACCGTGATCGACGCGGCCGGCCTCCAGCACGTCCATGGCAGTGCCACCGACACCATCGTCAACAGCGGCGGCGAGCAGAACGTCTATGCGGCTGCAACCGCCACCGGCACGACGGTGAATGCCGGCGGCATCCAGATCGACTGGGGCAACGCGGTCGCCACCACGATCGACGGCGGCAGCCAGTATGTCTACGGCACGGCGGCCGATACGGTCATCCTGTCCGGCACGCAGTACGTCGAGGCCGGCGGCGCCACCTACGGCACGATGATCGGCAGCGGCGGCACCGCTCACGCCTTCGTCGGAGCCTCGGTTCACAACGTGACTTTCGCAGGTGCTGATGCCACGCTGGTGCTGGATCACGCCTCCGACTTCAGCGGCTTCCTCTCCGGCTGGCAGGACGGCAACCATCTGGATCTCTCCGATATCCAGTTCGCCGCAGGCACGACGTTGGCCTACACCGCCAATGCCGGCAACAGCGGCGGCAAGCTGACGGTGTCGGACGGCTCGCATACGGCTTCGCTGGCGCTGCTCGGCCAATACACGGCGGCGGACTTCGCGCTGTCCTCCGACGGCCATGGCGGCACCATGATCAGCGATCCCGGCGCCGGGGTCCAGCAGAGCGCGCTCGCGTTGCCGCACGCGGCGTAAGGATCGGTCGGGATCGGTGAAGCGGATGCGCCGGGTGCCAGTTGGCGCCCGGCCTTCCTTGCGCCCTCTCTGTTGAGGGCGTGAAGCGGAGAGCAAGACTCGGGCGGACCACGCCGCGAGCGGGTGGGTGTGTGCCTGCTGTTTGGCATGCAGAGCTGATGCCGCCGCGCGCGTTTATCTATCTCCGTCACCCTGATGAAGTGGCCGCTTCTTCAGAGGCCCTCGAAGGGCGGCGTCCCCGCGGCACCAGCTCGGCCGTGCATCCTTCGAGGCTCCTCGTGTGCTGCTTCGCACCGCACGCCTCGCACCCCCAGCGGCAAACCCGTGGGGGGTGTTGGGGGGGGGGTGGGGGGCGCTGTGGGGGTGAATTGGGAACAAAGGGGGGGACGCCCCCCCCCCCGCAAAAAA
>NZ_JBEPQK010000013.1:0-263060 GCF_040547805.1 Bradyrhizobium sp. LA6.1
CTACAGATCTTCGCAGGCATTGCCAGGACCAAGGCCTTCTCTCCTGACGTCTTCAGCCTCAAAAGCCGATAACGCAACAGGCCCACAAGGGGAGAAGGAAGAGCAAAGCTACACCGGTATCCTGACGCTCGCCCTTAATCCCCCCATCGGGCTGTCGCCGAGGGTGATGTCGCCGCCATGCGAGCGCGCGATGTCGCGGGCGATGGCTAGCCCCAAGCCCGTGCCGCCTTCGTCCTGGTTGCGGGCGTTGTCGAGCCGGAGGAACGGCTTGAACACCTCTTCGCGCAAGTGTGCGGGAATGCCGGGGCCGTCGTCCTCCACCGTGACGGTCAAATAACGGTGATCGCGCTGGCCGTTGATGGCGATGCTCTTGCCGTAGCGCGCCGCGTTGGTGACGAGGTTGGCGAGGCAGCGCTTGAACGAGGCCGGCTTCACGGTCACCACGGGCAGGCCGTGGAACGCGACGGTCGCGGTGTGGCCGTGGCGCTCGGCGTCGCTGCGCAGCTCCTCGAGCGCCTGCGCCATGTCGGTCGGCTGCGACTGCTCGCCGGAATCGCCGCGGGCAAACGCAAGGTAGTCCTCCAGCATCATCGACATCTCGTCGACGTCCTTGCGCATGCCCTCGAGCTCTGGGTTGTCGCCAATCAGCGCCAGCTCGAGCTTGAACCGGGTCAGGATGGTGCGCAGATCGTGACTGACGCCGGCAAGCATCGCGGTGCGCTGCTCCATCGTGCGCTCGATGCGTGACTTCATCTCGAGGAAGGCGACCGCCGCGCGCCGTACCTCGCGCGCGCCGCGCGGCCTGAAGTTCGGCGCCTCGCGGCCCTTGCCGAAACTTTCGGCGGCGTCTGCCAGCCGCAGGATCGGCTTGATCTGGTTGCGCAGGAACAGCACCGCGACGATCAGGAGGATCGAGGACGTGCCGACCATCCAGAACAGGAATATCTCCGAGTTCGAGGCATAGGCGGCGCTGCGCTGCGCGAACACGCGCATCACGGCATCGTCGAGCTGGATCCGGATCTCGACGAGGTTGGAGCGGCCGACGGTGTCGATCCAGAACGAGCGTCCGATCTGGCGACCGAGCTGCACCGACAGCGTCTGGTCGAGCAGCGAGAAGAACGGTTTTGGGCCCGGCGGCGGCATGTCGCCGGCGGGCAGGAAGTCCACCACGAGGCCGAGGCGCTGCTGGGCGATGCGGCGGATCTCGTTGCGGTCCTTGTCCTGCGGATAGCCCTTGTAGACGTCGATCAGTGCGGCGATGTCCTGCACGACAGCGGCCGACAGGCGGCGCGTCACCGTGTTCCAGTGCCGCTCCATGAACACGAAGGCGACGACCGATTGCAGGATCACCATCGGTACGATCATGATCAGCAGCGCACGCGCATAGAGGCCGGTCGGCATCCAGCCCTTGAACGCGTTGCCCATCCAGCCATTGGCGGCGGAGACGCGGCCGGCGGCGCTCTTCAACAGCGTCAGGCCGGTATCGATCGTGCTCATCGGTCGCGCTTCACTGCTTTATGGCGAGGCCACCAGGCGGTAGCCGATCCCGCGCACCGCCTGGAGGAACAGCGGATTGGCGGGATCGGTCTCGATCTTGCGCCTGAGGCGGTTGATCTGCACGTCGACGGCGCGCTCGTTGACGCTGCCATTGCCGGTGAGCGCGCTGCGCGGCACAGTCTCACCCGGCGTTTCCGAGAGAATCCGCAACATCTCGCGTTCGCGGTCGGTGAGGTGAATGACCTCCTCTCCCTGGCGCAGTTCGCCGCGATCGAGATGGTAGACGTAAGGGCCGAACGCGATCTTCTCCACCGCGGCGGTTTGCGGCGGCGGTGCGGCGCGCTTGAGGATGTTGTTGATGCGCAGCGCAAGCTCGCGCGGCTCGAACGGTTTTGCCACGTAATCGTCGGCGCCGATCTGCAGGCCTTCGATGCGGGCTTCGGCCTCGTGCCGCGCCGTCAGCATCACGATCGGCACCGAGGATGAGGTCCGGATGAAGCGGGCGAGGTCGAAGCCGGTCTCGCCGGGCATCATGACGTCGAGGATCAGGAGATCGAAATGCAGGCCCATGAGCTTCGAGCGTGCATCGCCGGCGCTTGCCGCGGTGGTGACGCGATAGCCTTCGCTGGCGAGGAAGCGCGACAATAGATCGCGGATGCGGCGGTCGTCGTCGACCAGCAGCAGATGCGGCGCATCGTCGGCCGGTTCTACCGGCGGGCGGGCGAGCGTGGCAGCGAACGGCACGTTCACTCCTTTCCGTCCTGATTGACGTTGGCGAAGATCGTCTCCAGCACCTTGTCCGGATCGTCGCGGTCGATCATCGCGCGCAGGAAGCGCTTGACGGTATCGGCTTCCTGCGGCGCCAGCTCGGCGAGCGCCTTGGTGATCCGCGTGGTCTGGAGCCCGGCGAGCTTCTGCACCAGCGCCTCGCCCTTCGGCGTCGCGTAGAGCAGGCGCTGGCGGCGGTCATTGTCGCCGGTCTTCTGCACGATATAGCCCTCGTCCAGGAGCTGCTTGAGTACGCGGCCAAGCGACTGCTTGGTGATGCGCAGGACATCGAGCAGGTCGGCGACCTTGAGGCCGGGATAGCGATAGACGAAATGCATGACCCGGTGGTGGGCCCGGCCGAAGCCGAAAGCCTCCAGCTCCTGGTCGGGATCGCCGACGAAATCACGATAGGCGAAGAACAGCAGTTCGATGATATCCCAGCGCAAATTGCCTCCATCGCCTGCGGCCGGCCGCGGCTCGGCTGCGTCTTGAGAGGGAGTTGCGAAATTTATGTCAGGCATATTGACGTATCTTGGGTTCAATGTTACAAAACGATTAGCCCGCACGAAATTTTAGATCGCTTCGCGTCGGGTGGCAGTTCTAGGAGCGGCCGGAGAGAGTCGGACAGGCGGCGACGGCCGAAGCAGATCTACCGTGCGATTGTCGAGCGGCATTTCGGCAAAACATACTGGACTTCCGCCTTCCGCAAAAGCATGTCCTCGGCGACATGCTGGCCACGGAAACCGGCCGTAACAAGGCTGGCGGCGGTCCAGCCACAACCTAATCAAGCCAGCCGGGCCCAAACAGGGCAGGCGGGCGCCAGAACAGCGCCGCTACCGGCAGCGGGAGGCAAGGACATGAGTATGAAATTCGACATCCAGCCCGCATCCAATCCGACATCCGAGAAGGACCGCGTCGCCAAGCTGGTGGATCCCGGCTTCGGTCGGGTTTTCACCGATCACATGGCGATCGTCCGCTACAACCAGGCCAAGGGCGGCTGGTACGAAGCGCGCATCGAGGCGCGCGCCAACTTCCAGCTCGATCCGGCCGGCGCGGTCCTGCACTACGCGCAGGAAATCTTCGAAGGCCTCAAGGCCTACAAGCGTGACGACGGCGGCGTGAACCTGTTCCGCCCCGACGCCAATGCGCGCCGCTTCAAGGATTCCGCCGACCGCATGGCGATGGCGCAGCTGCCCGAGGACGTCTTCATCGAGGCGGTCGAGCAGGTCGTGCGCATCGATCGCGCCTGGATGCCGGGCGGCGAGGGCAGCCTTTATCTGCGCCCCTTCATGATCGCGAGCGAGACCTTCCTCGGCGTCAAGCCGTCGTCCGAATACATCTTCGCGGTGATCGCTTCGCCGGTTGGCTCCTATTTCAAGGGCGGACCTGCGCCGGTCTCGATCTGGGTCTCGGAGAACTACACCCGCGCCGCGATCGGCGGCACCGGTGCCGTCAAGTGCGGCGGCAATTACGCGGCGAGCCTGCGTGCGCAGGCCGAAGCGATCCAGCACGGTTGCGATCAGGTCGTCTTCCTCGACGCGGTCGAGCGCCGCTACATCGAGGAGCTCGGCGGCATGAACGTCTTCTTCGTGTTCGAGGACGGCTCGCTCTCGACGCCGCCGCTCGGCACGATCCTGCCCGGCATCACCCGCGACTCCATCATCGCGCTCGCGAAGGATGCCGGCAAGACGGTGCGCGAGGAGCCGTACTCGCTCGACCAGTGGCGCAAGGATGCGGCGAGCGGCAAGCTGAAGGAAGCGTTCGCCTGCGGCACCGCTGCCGTGATCTCGCCGATCGGCAAGGTGCGCTCGGTGAGCGGCGATTTCGACATCAGCGGCGGCGTCGCCGGCCCCGTCGCCATGGGCCTGCGCAAGCAGCTCATCGACATCCAGTACGGCCGCACCAACGATCCGCACAACTGGATCCGCAAGGTGTTTTGATCGACGGCGATTACGTTTCCCCTCTCTCACAAGGGAGAGGGGAAACGCGCAACGTTTGTGGCTTTTCGCGCTATGAACGTGCGGCTGCCGACACGCGACAAAGCCAGGAGACATCGAAGCATCCTGGACATCGCGAACATGGCAACAAAACTCTCCCAGCCCATGAAATGGGTCGTTCTCGCCGCAATCACCGGCGTCAGCGTTTTCGGCATCCTGACCATCGGGCCCATGCCGGAGGTCGTCGCACAAGACCGCTCGCCGATCGTCGACGTGCGCACCACCGATCCCGAGATGAACACCGCGATCGCGCGCGCCCGCGGCACGCTTCCCACCTTCTGGGCGTCCTATGACGCGCCAAAGCCGTCGGAGACCGGGCACGCCTTGAAGGTGCGCTTTTCGACCCGCAGGGGCGGAGAGCATATCTGGATCGGCGACGTGAAGAAGCTGCCGAACGCCACCTATTCGGGCCTCTTCGCCAACGAGCCGCGCGATCTGCCGGGCAAGCGGGCCGGCGATGCGGTCAAGTTCAGCGAAGCCGACATTTCAGACTGGATGTTCATGCGCAACGGCAAGATCGTCGGCGGCCAGACCATCAAGCCGACGCTGAAGTCGCTGCCAAAGGCGGACGCGGATGCCCTGCGGGCCCGGATGGAGCAGCCGTAGATTCTCTTCCCCTCTCCCCGCAAGCGGGGCGAAGTAAAGCGAACTTCGGTTGCCGCACCGCGCGTCGGCTGGTAAACGCCGCGCATGGCCGAGAAACCCAAAAAACCCCAGAAACTGAAGGCGCGCCTGCCGCGCGGGCTCGAGGATCGCGATCCCGCCGCGATCCGGGCGACGCGCGAGATGGTCGAGAAGATCCGCGCCGTCTACGAGCTCTACGGGTTCGAGCCCGTGGAAACGCCGGCGATGGAATACACTGATGCGCTCGGCAAGTTCCTGCCCGACCAGGACCGTCCGAACGAGGGCGTGTTCTCGTTCCAGGACGATGACGAGCAGTGGATCAGCTTGCGCTACGATTTGACCGCGCCGCTCGCCCGCTATGTCGGCGAGCGATACGGCACCGACGGTCTGGTCCTGCCCTACCGCAGCTACCGCGTCGGCTACGTGTTCCGCAACGAGAAGCCCGGCCCCGGCCGCTTCCGCCAGTTCATGCAGTTCGACGCCGACACGGTCGGCTCGGCGACGCCGGCGGCGGATGCCGAGATCTGCATGATGGCCGCGGACACCATGGAGGCGCTCGGTATTGCGCGCGGCTCCTATGTCGTGAAGGTCAACAACCGCAAAGTGCTCGACGGCGTTCTGGAAGCCATCGGGCTCGGCGGTGACGAGAATGCCGCGCGCAGACTGACTGTGCTGCGCGCGATCGACAAGCTCGACAAGTTTTCCGCCGACGAAGTGCGCAAGCTGCTCGGTCCCGGACGATGGGATGGCGGCGAAGAAGGCAAGGGCGACTTCACGAAAGGCGCCAATTTGAGCGAAGCTGAAGCCGACGTCGTTCTCGCCATCACCAAACCGCGCGACGATTGGAAAGACGCGATCGCCGCGGCGGAAACTTACCTCGCCAAGAGCGAGATTGGTCAGGCCGGCGTCAGCGAGCTGGAAGAGATTGCCAAGCTGGTCACGGCGTCGGGTTACGGCGCGGACCGCATCAAGATCGATCCCTCCGTCGTGCGCGGCCTCGAATATTATACCGGCCCTGTCTACGAGGTCGAACTCCTGCTCGAGACCAAGGACGAGAAGGGCCGGCCGGTGCGGTTCGGCTCGGTCGGAGGCGGCGGACGTTACGACGGCCTCGTCTCGCGCTTCCGCGGTGAGCCGGTGCCGGCGACCGGGTTCTCGATCGGCGTGTCCAGGCTCCAGGCCGCGCTGACGCTGCTCGGCAAGCTCGACACGCGGCCCGAGTTCGGCCCCGTCGTCGTCACCGTGTTCGATCGCGACCGCGTCGCCGACTATCAGAAAATGGTGGCGTCGTTGCGCGCTGCCGGCATTCGTGCCGAGCTCTATCTCGGCAATCCCAAGAACATGGGCAACCAGCTCAAATATGCCGACCGCCGCAACTCACCTTGCGTGATCATCCAGGGCTCGGATGAAAAGGCGCGCGGCGAGCTGCAGATCAAGGATCTGATCGAAGGCGCCAAGGCCGCCGCCGCCATCGCCTCCAACCAGGAGTGGCGCGAGAGCCGCCCGGCGCAGTTCTCGTGCAGCGAAGCCGACCTCGTCGCAAAGGTGCGCGAAGTCCTGGGCCGCCATGACGTAAAGTGGGGATAGCCATTCCGGAAGGCCGTCACGCCCGGGCTTGTCCCAGGCATCCACGTCTTGTTTGATGGCGACCGTCAATGGCCGGTGTTCGGCCGCAAGGGAGAGAACGATGCCTGAGATTACCGTCAGCATGGCCGAAGGCCGCACCGACGAGCAGAAGGCCGGCATGATGCGCGACATCACCCAGGCCCTGGTGAAGAATCTCGGTGTCGATGCCGATGCCGTCGTCATCCAGATCAACGAAGCCCCGCTCCGTCACAAGATGAAGGGCGGCAAGACCTTTGTTGAGCGCGCGGCGGCTGCGAAGAAATAGCCAGCGCTATATCGGCAGTCTCCACTGTAGTCCCCGCCGAGTGCGCAATTGCGCACGAAAGCGGGGACCCATAACCACAGGCAGTGGTTATTTGGCGAGCTGGTAACTCGGAGTCTTCGCCAAACTACTCCCTGTGGTTATGGGTCCCGGACCAGCGCTCCGCTTCGCTGCGCTTGTCCGGGACGACAGCGGAGTTTGAGGCCCCCATGGACGCACGCGACTTCATCAAGGTCGGCATGAGCGCCGAGCGCACGCTGGTGGTGCCGGCTGAGCGGACGGTCGGGCATTTCGTGCCCGGCATGCCCATGGTCTATGCGACGCCGATGATGATCCTGGAGATGGAGATGACGTCGGGCGACGCGATCCGCGCCGCGCTTCAGCCGGGCTGGGTCACCGTCGGCACCGAAGTCGATATCCGCCACCTCGCAGCCGCTCTCGTCGGCGCGACGGTGCGGACCACCGCGAAGGTGGTCGCGGTCGAGCGCCGCGTCATCCGCTTCGAGGTCGAGGCGTTCGAGGGCACGCGCAGGCTCGGCGAGGGCCGCCATGCGCGCGGGCTCGTGAATGTCGAGATGTTCAACAAGCGGCTAGCCGCAGGCTCGAAACTGTAGGGTGGGTTAGCCGAAGGCGTAACCCACCACTTCTGCCGCCGCGGAAATAGAAGCGGTGGGTTACGCCAAGCGGTCTGCGCTTCGCGCAGTCCGCAGGGCTAACCCACCCTACGACACCTCGCTATTTCGCCAACTCCTTCGACCGCTTCGTCGCGGCCGCGATCGCGCGGATCATCAGATCGCGCAAGCCCGGCTCGCCCATCAGCACGCCGAGTGCTGCGGCGGTGGTGCCGCCCGGCGAGGTGACGTTCTGGCGCAGCGTGCTGGAGGGAAGCTCTGACTGATGCAGAAGCTCACCAGAGCCCGCGACGGTTTCGCGTGCAAGCTTCGTCGCCAGCGCCTCGGGCAGTCCGGCCTCGACGCCGGCGCGCGCGAGCTCTTCGGCGAGCAGGAACACATAGGCCGGGCCTGAGCCGGACACCGCGGTGACCGCATCCATCAGGCCTTCATCCTCGACCCATTCGACCGAGCCGGTGGCACGCAGCAGCGCATCGGCTACCGCGCACTGCGTGGTGCTGACGTTCTTCGCCGCGACGGCGACCGTGATGCCGCGACCGATCGCGGCCGGCGTGTTCGGCATCGCGCGCACCACGGCGCCACCGCAGACCTCTTCGAGCGATGCGATCGTGGTTCCCGCCATGATCGAGACCACCGAGGTCTTGGCGGAGACGAATTGCTTCAGCCTGGCGCCGGCCTCGCGGAACATCTGCGGCTTCACCGCGACGACCAGCGTCTCGACCGTACCGACGGCGCTGACATCGGGATTGAGCGCAACGCCGTTGGCGGCAAGAGCGGTGATCTCAGGTGAGATGTGCGGATCGATCACCGCGACGCGACGCGGGTCGAGTCCGCCCGAAAGCCATCCGGTCAGCATCGCGCCGCCCATCTTGCCGGCGCCGGCGAGGAGGATGGTGCCGGTGATGTTCTTGAGAGTGCTGCTGTCTGCCACTGTGGTCACCACAAACAAAGGTGTCGTCCCGGCGAAGGCCGGGACCCATAACCACAGGCGGTTCTAGTGGATGGAGGGCGGAGCAACAAGCATCGCGCGATACGGAGACATCACGCGGTATGGGTCCGGATCTGCGCTCCCCTTGTCCGGGACGATGCTGAGGAGGGGGCGCGCGCCCCTCACGATCTTGGAGAGAGGCCTTACGCCTCTCCCACCGTGTCGAACATCGCCGCGTCCATCGCCTGTGCGGTGGTCTTGCCGGCCCACACCACGAACTGGAACGCGGGAAAGTAGCGCTCGCAGGCATGGATGGCGCCGGCGAGCATGGCTTCGCATTGCGCGGTCGAGGCGGTGAGCCCGCCCGGCAGCACCAGCGCCTGGCGGTGCATGATCATGCCGGTGTTGGTCCACAGGTCGAAATGGCCGACCCACAATTGCTCGTTGACCGCAGCGACCAGCCGTTGCACTTCGCCTCGCCGCGCAACCGGAATCTTCATGTCGAAGGCGCAAGCCAGATGCAGCGCCTCGATCTCACCCATCCAGGTGAAGGAGATCTGATAGTCGGTCCATTGTCCCTTGGAGACAATCGTGAGCTCGTCTTCGCCGGAGCGTTCGAACGGCCAGTTGTTGCTGGCAGCGATGTCCTCGACCACCGCGAGCGGGTGATTTCTGGAATCGATAGTGCCTTCGAGCAGGGACATTCCGTCTCGACCTCTTGCCTTTTTGTTGTCTTTGATACGCACGCGGTCGGCCCGGCGCGCTCCCTCAACGTCGCTGTCGCGATCCCCTCGGATCAGCGCGAGCCTGTCGCGGATCAAGTGATGTGATTTGCGGAATCTGCGCAACTGGCTGCCGAGTCCGTCCACAAGCCAGGACTCGTTCGTCCACAGCTCATCTCCGCCACAATTCTTAACGAATGAGAACAAATCGGAATCGGATTCGCCGATGGCGCGCCAATCGTTAATTCCGCCGGGCGAGGCCACACCCGTCATGGCAGCATGGGACCATGCGGTTTTTCATGCGGAACGCGCTTGCTGCGGCCGCCGGGCGGCGTCATATTTCGGGTCAGGCCGTTCATCCCGGGCGGCCGATGTTCTCAGGGCGGGGTGAAAGTCCCCACCGGCGGTAAGGGTCGCAAGGCCCAAGCCCGCGAGCGCCTTCTCCGAGGAATCTTCCTGAAAAGGAATTTTGCCGAAGGGAAGGGTCAGCAGATTCGGTGCAACTCCGAAGCCGACGGTTAAAGTCCGGATGAAAGAGAACGGTCGGTGGCAGACGCATCGCAAGGTGCGGCTGCTTGTCGTTCCGTGTGCCCTGATTCTGGTCCTTTGAAGGAAAGCCATGAATCAGATGTTGCAAGACCCCCAAACCGAAACTTCCGAAGTCACCCAACCGCCGGTTCCGCAGGATCCGGCACCCGAGCATCCGCGCTTCGCGAAACCGCAGCGGGTGGCCTTCGTGCAGGCCTGCTGGCACCGCGACGTGGTCGAGGAGGCCCGCATCGCCTTCGTGAAGGAGGCGGCCGCACGTCACCTCAATCATGTCGACGTGTTCGAGGTGCCGGGCTCGTTCGAGATCCCGCTGCATGCGCAGATCCTCGCCAAGACGCGGCGCTACACCGCGATCGTCGCGGCGGGCCTCGTTGTCGACGGCGGCATCTACCGCCACGAGTTCGTCGCCGACACCGTGATCAAGGCGCTGATGGACGTGCAGCTGCGCACCGAGGTGCCGGTGTTCTCGGCGGTGCTGACGCCGCAGCAATTCCACGAGACTGAGGTGCATTACGATTTCTTCCGCAGGCATTTTGCGATCAAGGGCGTCGAGGTCGCCGCAGCCTGTGCCGAGACATTGCTCGGTCTGGAGCGCCTGCGCGGTCAGGTCGCGGCGGGCATCGTGTAGCCGTCCGCTCACACGCCGCTGATTGTCAATCCCGTCGCCGTCCCTATAAAGTCGGCGGCGGGAGGAGGCCGTGCCGTGGAGACGGGCGGCCGACAAGATCATGTTCGAAGGACACGATCCCTATCTCGTCGCGCTCTCTGTGGCGGTCGCGAGTCTGGGTGGCTATACCGGCTTTGCGCTTGCTGCTCGCATCCGCAACACGCCCGGCGTCAGCAACCGCGTTCTGCTCGCGGGTGCGGCGGCATTTCTGGCCGTCGGCATCTGGACCATGCATTTCGTCGGCATGCTGGCCGCGCCGCTGCCACCGGACACGGTCTATCTCGTTCTTCCCACCATCATCTCGTTCCTGATCTGCGCGCTGGTGGTCGGCATCTCCTTGTTCTTTGTCTCGATTGGCGAGCCATCCCTGAAGCGGGTGGCGTCGTCGGCAGTCCTGCTCGGCGTCGGCATCGCCAGCATGCATTATGTCGGCATCCATGGCCTCGCCGGTCATTTCAGTATCGTCCACGACCGGACCATGGTGCTGCTCTCGGTCGCGGTGGCGATCGTCACGGCCTATGGCGGCCTGCGCGCCTTCCTGGCGCAGCAGGAGGGCGTCCGGCTGATCGTCAGCTCGATTGTTTTTGGCGTCGCCGTCTCCGGCATGCATTATACCGCGATGCTGGGTATGCATTTCGAGCCGCTGACCGGTGCGGCGCATCACCACGCCGGCGGCGGCCTTGCCGCGTCGCAGCAAATCTTGTCGATCATCGTTGCGGTGCTGTGCTTCGTCATCGCAGCCGGCTTCCTGCTGTCGCTGGTTCCCGACCAGCGGCGTCAGACGTCGACCTCTGTTGCCGCCGAACCGGTTGCTTCGCCGGTCGCGGTGGCCGCCATCGAACTGATCGCTGCGCCGGCTGCAGCTCCGCGCCCGGTGGCACCCCTCGGCGGTCTCGGCCAGCCGCCCCGCGCGCCGGTTCCCCGATTGCCGGTCGAGAGCGCCGACGGCACGCACTTCATCGAGACAGCCAATGTCCGCAGCGTCCGGGCCGATGCGCACTACACCCGTGTTCACGACGGCACCCGCGAGCGAATGTGCCCCTGGTCGATCTCGGAGGCCGAGGCGCAGCTCGATCCCTCGCTGTTCCTCCGGGTGCACCGCAGCCATATCGTTGCCATCCCCCATGTCGCATTGGTCCGCAAAGAGGGGGATGGCGCCGTGCTCGAGCTCGACGGCCCGTCGCCGCATCGGGTCCCGGTCAGCCGGGCCAAGATTGCCGAGGTGAAGGCAAGGCTGGGACTGGCGAATAGGCGGCACGCGTAGAGTCGGGCCGCACGGGAGGCGCGCTCTTCCTTACCCTCCCCTGGAGGGGGAGGGTCGCTTCGCATGGAGCGGAGCGTAGTGCGGAGCGGGGTGGGGTGACGGTCCCTCCGCGATGAATACTCCCCGAGTGGAGAGATCACCCCACCCCGCCCGCGCTTCGCGCGGTCGACCCTCCTCCTCCAGGGGAGGGTAAGTGGCCGCCGCCATACGTCGCTACCCCTGACGCAATTCGTGCGTTCCCCGCCGCAACTCGTGCGAAATCCGCTGTTCCGTGCCCGAATGATTGCGGGGCGCCCCTCTCGGAGTGACCGTCCCCTCCAACGTCCGCGCCGTCACGCGCCAGAGGACGACGAGGAGGAGATGATGATCCCAGGCTCATTCAGCTATCACCGGCCGGCGAGTGTCGCCGATGCCGTCAAGCTCTTGGTAGACCTTGGCGAGGATGCCCGGCCGCTGGCCGGCGGGCACAGTCTGGTGCCGATGATGAAGCTTCGGCTCGCCACCCCCGCCCATCTGATCGACCTGCACGGCATCGCCGCCCTCAAGGGCATCAGCCGCGACGGCAACAATCTGGTCATCGGCGCGATGACTACCCAGCACGAGTTGCTGGCCTCGGACGACGTCGCCAAGTCGATGCCAATCCTGCATGAAGCGGCACTGCTGATCGCCGACCCGCAGGTGCGCTACCGCGGCACGATCGGCGGCAATGTCGCCAATGGCGATCCCGGCAATGACATGCCGGCGCTGATGATGACGCTGGGTGCGACGTATCGCCTCGAAGGCCCGGGTGGCTCCCGCGACGTCGCGGCGGCCGACTTCTATCAGGGCGCCTATTTCACCGCGCTCGAGCCCGGCGAGATCCTGACCTCCGTCTTGGTTCCCGTGCCCGCGGCCGGCCACGGCTACGCCTACGAAAAACTCAAGCGCAAGGTCGGAGACTACGCCACCGCCGCCGCCGCCGTGGTTCTCACCATGGCGAGCGGCAAGGTCGCGACCTGCGCGATCGGGCTCACCAACGTCCACGAGACGCCGCTGCTCGCCGCTGACGCCGCCAAGGCCGTGATCGGTACCAGCCTCGACGTCGCCACGCTGAAGAAAGCGGCCGCTGCCGCCGAAGCGATCATGGCGCCAGCCGCGGATGCGCGCGGTCCGGTCGAATACAGAAAACATGTCGGCGGCATCATGGTGACGCGGGCGCTGCAGCGCGCCGCTGCCGTCGCGAAATAAAGGGAGGGATCGATGGCCAAAACACACGTCACCATGAAGGTGAACGGCGCCGAGGTCGAAGGCCTCGTCGAGCCGCGCACGCTGCTGGTGCATTTCATCCGCGAGAATCTGCAGATGACCGGCACCCATATCGGCTGCGAGACGACGCATTGCGGCGCCTGCACCGTCGATATCGACGGCATGTCGGTGAAGTCCTGCACCATGTTTGCGGTGCAGGCTGATGGCAGTGACATCACCACGATCGAAGGCATGGCCAATGCCGACGGCACGCTCTCGGCGCTCCAGGAAGGTTTCCGAATGATGCACGGTCTGCAATGCGGCTTCTGCACGCCCGGCATGATTGTCCGCGCGCATCGGCTGCTGAAGGAAAATCCCTCGCCGAGCGAGCCGGAAATCCGCATGGGCATCTCCGGCAACATCTGCCGCTGCACCGGCTACCAGAACATCGTCAAAGCCATTCAATACGCCGCCGCAAAGATCAACGGCGTGGAATTCCAGGAGGCCGCAGAATGAACGACCTCACTCCCACGCGGGAACAACGCACCGCCGCACTCGAAGGCATGGGCTGCAAGCGCAAGCGCGTCGAGGATATCCGCTTCACCCAGGGCAAGGGCAATTACGTGGACGACGTCAAGCTGCCCGGCATGCTGCACGGCGACTTCGTCCGCTCGCCGCATCCGCATGCGCGCGTCAAGAAGATCGACGACAGCGCGGCGCTAAAGGTGCCCGGCGTGCTCGCGGTCATCACCGCTGAGACGCTGAAGACCGTGAACCTCGCCTGGATGCCGACCTTGGCCGGCGACGTGCAGATGGTTCTGGCCGACGGCAAGGTGCTGTTTCAGAATCAGGAGGTCGCCTTCGTTGTCGCCACCGACCGCTATGCGGCGGATGACGGCATCAACGCGGTCATCGTCGAATACGAGCCGTTGCCGCCACTGGTCGATCCCTTCAAAGCGATGAATGCGGATGCGCCGGTGCTGCGCGAGGACCTCGTCGGCAAGATGTCCGGCGCACATGGTCCGCGCAAGCACGACAACCACATCTTCGAGTGGACCGTCGGCGACAAGGACCTCACAGACGCCGCCTTTAGGAAGGCGGAGGTCACGATCAAGGAGATGATCTCCTATCACCGCACCCATCCGTCGCCGCTCGAAACCTGCCAGTGCGTCTGCTCTTTCGACAAGATCAAGGGCGAGCTGACGATCTACGGCACCTTCCAGGCCCCGCACGTGATCCGCACCGTGGTGGCGCTGATCGCAAAAATTCCGGAGCACAAGATCCACGTGATCGCGCCCGACATCGGCGGTGGTTTCGGCAACAAGGTCGGCGCCTATCCCGGTTATATCTGTGCGGCGGTGGCCTCCATCGTCACCGGCAAGCCGGTGAAATGGGTCGAGGACCGCATCGAGAACCTCACCGCGACCTCGTTCGCGCGCGACTATCATATGACAACCGAGGTCGCCGCGACCAAGGACGGCAAGGTGACGGGCCTGCGTGTGCACGTGCTCGCCGATCACGGCGCGTTCGACGCCTGCGCCGACCCGTCGAAATGGCCGGCCGGCTTCTTCAATATCGTCACGGGATCCTATGACTTCCCGACCGCACATCTGGCTGTCGATGGCGTCTACACCAACAAGGCGCCGGGCGGCGTCGCCTATCGTTGCTCGTTCCGCGTCACGGAGGCCGCCTATTGCATCGAGCGCGCCATGGATATCCTGGCGCAGAAGCTCAACATGGACCCCGCTGAACTCCGGCTGAAGAACTTCATCAAGCCGGAGCAGTTTCCCTATCACTCGGCGCTCGGCTGGGAATACGATTCCGGCGACTACCACACCGCCATGCGCAAGATGATGGAGACGACCGGCTATGCCGCGCTCCGGAAAGAGCAGGCGGAGAAGCGTGTCGCGTTCGCGCGGGGCGAGACCCGCGAGATCATGGGGCTCGGCATCTCCTTCTTCACCGAGATCGTCGGTGCTGGCCCGTCGAAGAACTGCGACATCCTCGGCATCGCGATGTTCGATTCCTGCGAGATCCGCATGCATCCGACCGGTGCCGGCATCGCGCGCATGGGCACCAAGAGCCAGGGCCAGGGTCACGAGACCACCTGGGCCCAGATCATCGCGACCGAGATCGGCATTCCCGCCGACAACATCATGGTGGAGGAGGGCAACACCGACACCGCGCCCTACGGGCTCGGCACCTATGGTTCGCGCTCGACTCCGGTTGCGGGTGCCGCGATCGCCATGGCCGCGCGAAAGATCAAGGCGAAGGCGCAGATGATCGCGGCCTACAAGCTCGAGGTCCACGAAGACGACCTCGAATTCGACATCGACGGCTTCCGGGTGAAGGGCCTGCCGGAAAAATTCATGTCGATGAAGGATATCTGCTGGGCGGCGTACAATTCGGTGCCGCCGGGCATGGAGCCGGGGTTGGAGGCGGTGAGCTATTACGATCCGCCCAACATGACCTATCCGTTCGGTGCCTATCTCTGCGTGATGGACATCGACGTCGATACCGGCGTGTACAAGGTCCGGCGCTTCTATGCGCTGGACGATTGCGGCACCCGCATCAACCCGATGATCATCGAGGGCCAGGTGCATGGCGGCCTCACCGAGGCCTTCGCCATCGCGATGGGCCAGGAGATCCGCTACGACGAGGTCGGTAACGTCGTCACCGGCTCGTTCATGGATTTCTTCATGCCGACTGCGGTGGAGACGCCGCATTGGGAAACCGACTTCACCGTCACCCCGTCGCCGCATCACCCCATAGGCGCCAAGGGCGTCGGCGAAAGCCCGAATGTCGGCGGTGTTCCGGCCTTCTCCAACGCCGTCAACGACGCGTTCTCGTTCCTGGGCAGCACGCACATCCAGATGCCTCATGATTTCTGGCGTAACTGGAAGGCGGCGAAGGATCTCGGGGCGGTGGCGTAGGGATTGGCGAGAGCCGGGCCTTCATCCTTCGAGACGCGGCGTACGCGCCGCTCCTCAGGATGAGGTCATAGACCCTCATGGTGAGGAGCGCGTCTTCGCGCGTCTCGAACCATGAAGGCCACGGAACGTGCGGCATTCAGTTCGAGGACCAATGAAGAATCGAGACGAAATCGCTCAAGCGCTGGCCGCATCGGGCTATATCGCCGATGCGGACCTCGCGACTGCGATCTCGCTGATGCAATTGTTGCGGCGTCCGCTGCTGCTCGAAGGCGAAGCGGGCGTCGGCAAGACGGAAGTGGCGAAAGCACTTGCAAAAGTGCACGCGACCGAGCTGATCCGGCTGCAATGCTACGAGGGCCTCGATCAGTCCTCCGCGCTCTACGAGTGGAATTACCAGCGCCAATTGCTGGTGATCCAGGCCCATCGTGGCAGCGATAGCATCGAGGACCAGGTCTTCTCGGAAAAATATCTCTTGGAGCGTCCCTTGCTCGCGGCGATCCGCCGGCCGAAGGCGCCGGTGCTGCTGATCGACGAAATCGACCGCGCCGACGACGAGTTCGAGGCCTTCCTGCTGGAATTGCTGTCCGACTTCCAGGTCTCGATCCCCGAGCTCGGCACCATTCCCGCAATCACCATCCCGCATGTCGTGCTGACCTCGAACGGCACGCGCGAGCTCTCCGACGCGCTGCGCCGGCGCTGCCTCTATCATTATGTCGACTATCCCGACGTCGACCGCGAGACCCGCATCATCCTGGCGCGCGTCATGGGCGCCAGCCCGTCGCTGTCGCTCCAGATCGCGCGCATGGTCGAGGGTGTGCGCAAGGAGGAGCTGCGAAAAGTCCCCGGTGTCGCGGAGACGCTGGATTGGGCGGCAGCTCTCGTCGGCCTCGACGTAACCAATCTTCACGACGCGCCCGAGACTGTGCATGAGACGCTCGTCTGCCTGTTGAAGACTCACGAAGACCGCGCCCGTGTCACGCCAGAGGTGACGCAGCGCCTGCTGGGAAAGGTCGCATGAGCTGCTGTGGCTCCAGCCCCGGATATGATGACCTCAACGAGGTCTCGCGCCTCGTCTCCGCGAAGCTTGCGGCGTTCCTGCGCACGCTGCGCGAGGCCGGCTTTCGCGTCGGGCTTGCCGAGGGGCAGGATGCGGCGACGCTGATGTCATCGGGCTATGCGGCGCGGCCGGGTCTGCTGCGCGCGGCGTTCAAGCACCTGTTCTCGGCACGCAAATCCGACTGGGACAAGTTCGACGGTCTGTTCGACGCGTTCTGGTTGGGCAAGCGCGTGCGCTCGCGCTCCCGCACGATTGGATCAACACCGGGCGCCAGCAATCCCTCGCTGAAGAGTTTGCAGGATGCCGCGGCAGAGCAGGGCAGTAACCAGTCCGCCGTCGACCAGCTTCCGTCCTTCGACGACGCGCCGGAAGGCCACTCCGGCGAGGGCCGCATGGAAGGTGCTTCACTTGCCGACAATCTTGCCGAGGTCGATTTCAGGAAGCTGAACGACCCAGACCAGGTCGCGCAGGCCCATGAGGCCGCAGCAGCGCTCGCCAAGGCAATGCGCACGCGGCTGACCCGGCGCGATCTCGCGCGCCGGCGCGGCTACCGGCTTGATCTCCGCCGCACCATTCATCGCAACATCAGCCATGGCGGCGTTCCTATCAGCCTGGTGAAACGCCAACGCAAGGACAAGCCGTTGCGGCTGGTCGTGCTGCTCGATGCCTCGGGATCGATGAGCATGTATACCGCCGTGTTCCTGCGCTTCATCCACGGTGTGCTCGACCAGTTCCGCGAGGCCGAGGCGTTCCTGTTCCACACGCGCCTCGCCTACGTCTCCGACGCGATGAAGGAGAAGGACGCCGGCCGCGCGCTCGACCGGCTCTCGATCATGGCGCAAGGCGCGGGTGGCGGCACCAGGATCGGCGAGAGCCTGCAAACCTTCAATCGCTGGCACGCAGCGCGCGTGATCCATTCCCGCAGCTGCGTGATGATCGTGTCCGACGGCTACGAGACCGGGGATGCCGCACTGCTTGGCCGCGAGATGGCGGCGTTGCACCGGCGCTGTCGCCGCATCGTCTGGCTCAACCCGATGATGGCGTGGGAGGGCTACACGCCCGAAGCGCGGGGGATAAGAGCTGCGTTGCCGCATGTCGATCTCTATGCGCCCGCGAATTCGCTGCAAAGCCTGCGAGCGCTCGAACCCTATCTGGCGAAGCTTTGAGGAGGCTTCCGATGACCGCTCATGTCGAAGTGCTTGATGTAGTCGCTCAGATGAAGGCCGCCGAGCGTGCCTTCGTGCTCGCGACGGTGGTGCGCACGGTGTCGGTGACCGCGGCGAAGGCTGGCGCCAAGGCGATCATCGCCGCCGACGGCACCATCGTCGCGGGTTGGATCGGCGGGGGCTGCGCCAAGGGCGCGGTGCTGAAGGCCGCGCGCGAGGCGCTCGCCGATGGCGAGCCGCGCATGGTCTCGGTGCAGCCGGAGAACCTGCTGGCCGAGCTGGGCGTCAGCGCGGGCGAGAGCCGCGACGGCATTCGCTTCGCCAGCAACATGTGCCCGAGCAAGGGCACGATGGATATCTTCGTCGAGCCGGTGCTGCCGCATCCCTCGCTCGTCATTCTCGGTGCGAGCCCGGTGGCGCTGTCACTTGCGGCGCAGGCGCGCGTGCTCGGTTATCACGTCACGCTCGCCGCGCCCGCGGCCGATCGCGCGGCGCAGCCGGATGCCGATGCGGTCGTCGATGGCTATCACCTCGGCGAGCTCAACGACGCAAAGCGCTTCGTCGTGGTCTCGACGCAAGGCAAGGGTGATGAAGCCGCCTTGCGTGCCGCGGTGGCGACCAAAGCCGACTACCACGCCTTCGTCGGCAGCCGCCGCAAGATGGCTTCGTTGCGCGCCAAGCTTCTCGCGGAAGGCGCCAATGCCGCCGCGATCGACGATTTCAAGGCGCCGGCCGGCCTCGATCTCGGCGCGATCACGCCGGAGGAGATCGCAATGTCGATCCTCGCCGAGATCACCAGAGAACGCCGGCGTGGCCAGCGCGCGGCCAATCAAACAGCAAGCAGAGAGTGAGACACCGATCATGCAGATGAACGACAGCCAGCGTATCCCCGCCTCACGCGAGCAGGTGTGGGCGGCGCTGAACGATCCCGCTGTGCTGAAGCAGTGCATCCCCGGCTGCCAGTCGCTCGATGTGACCGCGCCGAACGAGATGACCGCGACGGTGGTCTTCAAGGTCGGCCCGGTGAAGGCGACGTTCAGCGGCAATGTGACGCTTTCCGATTTCGATCCGCCCAACAGTTACCGTATCTCAGGAGAGGGCTCCGGCGGCGTCGCCGGCTTTGCCAAGGGTGGCGCGGTGGTGCGGCTGGAATCCGAGAGCGCCGACGTGACGGTGTTGCATTATGAAGTCGATGCGCAGATCGGCGGCAAGCTCGCGCAGTTGGGAGCGCGGCTGATCAATTCGACCGCGACGAAGCTGGCGGGGGAGTTCTTCAAGTCATTTGCGGACGTGGTGAGCGCGAAGGTCGAGGCGCAATAGGTCTCGTAGGGTGGGCAAAGCGTAAGCGTGCCCACCATTCTCTATCGCAAACAAAGAACGTGGGCACGGCGCTTTGCGCCTTTGCTCACCCTACGATAGTCGCGCAAGCCGCCATCATCCCAACGACACCCCCGCCTTGGCCCGGCTGATCCCCAGCGTCAGGATGCGCTGCAGGAGATCCGGATATTTGAGCCCGGCATGTTGGGCCGCCGTGGCGAACTCCTGGCTCTTGGCGATCTCGGGGTTGGGATTGGCTTCGATGAAATACGGTGTGCCGTCGGCGGCGAGACGAAAATCGATGCGTGCGTAGCCGTCGAGGCCAAGCGCCCGGTAGATGCGCTTCGCGGCGCGCTGGATGCGCGCGGTGACTTCGGGCGCGAGGTCCTTCGCCGGCCCGTCGACGATGCCGAGCTTCTCCTGATAGTCGGTGTCGTGCTTGGCTTTCTCCGTGGCGATGTGGCGTGATCTGCGCCCGCCCATGCTGCCGAATTTCAGTTCCCAAACCGGCAGGACGCGCAGCCGGTTGTTGCCGAGCACGCCGACATAAAGCTCTCGCCCCTCGATGAACTGCTCGGCGATGGCGGCGGATTCGACCCGCTCGTGGATGAAGGCGACGCGCTCCACGAGCTTCTCGTCGGTATCGACGATCGAGGCCTGCGAGATGCCGAAGGACCCGTCCATGTTCAGGCTCTTGACGATCAGCGGCAGCGCAAGGCGCGTCGGGCGATTCACCTTGCGGCGCATCGGGAAGACGGCGAAGGCCGGCGCCGCGATCCGGCGGTGATGCACCAGCGTCTTGGACAAATCCTTGCCGCGCGCCAGGATCAGGCCGCGCGGATTGCACCCGGTATAAGGGACCTTCATCAGCTCGAGATAGCTGGCGATGTGCTGGTCGTAGGCGACGTTGTTGTGGAATTCCTCCAGCAGCGTGAAGACCACGTGCGGCTTGAATTCTTCGATCGCCTCGCGGATCGGCTTGATCTCGTCCTGCGCACCGAGAGCGCGAACCTCGTGGCCGGCCGCGCGCAAGGTGCTCACCACGTCGTATTCCGTTTTCCACGCGTTGATTTCCTGCGGTGTGTATCCGTCGGAGGAGTCCGGAGGCATGAAGTCCGGATGCATCAGCACCAGAATGCGTGAGCGTCTCATAGCGCGATCCATTTGCGCCGAGACGGGCCAAACAGCGCGTGCATCGTCTTGGCGGTCACGAGGACGGTGAAATCGAGAACGAGCTTCTGTTCGGGGCCGACGGCGCGCAGATCGAGCTCACGGCAGCGGGAGATCATATCATCGAGCACGGCATCGAGCGTGAGCTGGTTCTCGCCCGTCCACCGCGCGACCAGCTGCCTGATCTGCGCGCGGTGCCGCCTGATCAGGGCCGAAGCCGGCTTTGAGCGGTGATGCCGTGGATCGGCTGAAAACAGCCGGGAGAGGTCGCGGTCGTAGGTCTTCGGCGCTGTGAAGGCGTAGAACGCCTGCTTCTTCTTGTAGTGGTCTTCGAGCGTCTGGCTGAGCCGGCCCAGCGTATCGACACGCTCCCGCGTCGTGATCAGCGGCCGCTTTCCCGCAATCTCGTGCATCAGTTCGTCGACATATTCGAGCTTCTTCAGCGCCGGCCATCCGGCATATCGCGTCCGCCAGTTCGAGCGTGGCCGCAGCCACACCGCGAAGGTCTCGGCGAAGTCTTCATCCGGATGGCTTTGCGCGTACCACAGCCGGAGGTGCTGGACGTAGCGCCTGCTGGCAGGATTGGGCCGGTAGTAGCGCGGGTAGTGTTTCGACGACGGGCCGAACAGCTGCTGCCAGCGCCGGCGGCGCTGCAGCTGATAGCCGTGCTGCACGGCATGGCCGGCCTCGTGACGGAGGATACCCATGCACTCGCGCCAGGTTCCGCCCTCGACGTCGAACATCATCTTCTTCTCGAGCTTCATCAGACGGGGATGGGCGAGATAGAAGGGGATGGCGATGCCCGGCACATCGCCCGGACTGAACCATTCGCTCGAGATCCATGTGTGCGGTCGCAGCCGGATGCCCCGCTCTTCGAGCTCCTCATGGAGCGTGCTGACGCAGTCCTCGAGCCAGGTGCCTTTGACCGTAACCCTCAGGCTGGAGAGGCGCTGCTTGAGCAACTCGTCATCCGACAGCTTCTCCCAGGCAAATTTCCGGCGTGGCATCAGGCATCCAGAGGGCAAAGATGGCTCAGTATCCGGATGATGTCATGGGCCGCAGCCGGCAACAACCCGTGGGGTTTGCGAGGGGGGCTGTGGGGCGTCAGTGCACGAGATCGTAGGGTGGGCAAAGCGCAGCGTGCCCACCGTCCGCGTGCCAAAGAAAAAGGTGGGCGTGGCGCGTCGCGCCTTAGCCCACCCTATGGCATCGCGAAACTTAACCTAGTCGAACAGGCTTGACACCGACTCTTCCGCCGCGGTGCGCGCGATGGCGTCCGAGATCAGGCTGGCGATCGGAAGCGTGCGGATGTTCGGAGCCTTGGTCACCGCCTCCGTCGGCAGGATCGAGTCGGTGATCACGAGCTCCTTCAGCTTCGAGCCCGCGATGCGGGCGGCCGCGCCGCCGGAGAGCACCCCGTGGGTGATGTAGGCGTAGACGTCCTTGGCCCCCTTGGCGATCAGCGCGTCGGCCGCGTTCACCAGCGTGCCGCCGGAGTCCACGATGTCGTCGATCAGGATGCAGGTGTAGCCGGCGACGTCGCCGATCACGTTCATGACCTCGGATTCGCCCGCCCTCTCGCGGCGCTTGTCGACGATCGCGAGCGGGGTGTTGATGCGCTTGGCAAGGCCACGTGCACGCGCCACGCCGCCGACGTCAGGCGAGATCACCATCGTCTTGGAGAGGTCGAACTTGTCCTTGATGTCGCGCACCATCAGCGGCGCCGCGTAGAGATTGTCGGTCGGGATGTCGAAGAAGCCCTGGATCTGGCCGGCATGCAGGTCGAGCGTCATGACGCGGTCGACGCCGGCCTGCGTGATCAGGTTGGCGACGAGCTTGGCCGAGATCGGCGTGCGCGACCCCGATTTGCGGTCCTGCCGGGCGTAGCCGAAATAGGGCAGCACCGCGGTGATGCGGCGTGCCGAGGAGCGGCGCAGCGCATCGGTGATGATCAGCAGTTCCATCAGATGGTCGTTGGCGGGGAACGAGGTCGACTGGATGACGAAGGCATCCGAGCCACGGACGTTCTCCTGGATCTCGACGAAGATCTCCATGTCGGCGAAGCGCCGTACCACCGCCTTGGTCAGCGGCAGGTCGAGGCCTTGCGCGATCGCCTGCGCGAGAGCCGGGTTTGAGTTGCCGGCGACAAGCTTGATGGAGCCGTTCTTGGCCGACATGGACGCTTCCTCCCGCGCTTTGCTGGATACGACGTTCAACATCAGAGAATACCCACTGGAAGCACGGTTACGACGGGCGAGGAAATATCAGGCCGGGGCCTGCAATGGCAACCCGGCATGCTACGTTTTCCCTCCGAAATCCTGAGTCGGGCCAACGGTTTGGCCGCAACTTGGGGCCGTGGTTTCGCGGGGGTTATCGCTCGGCGTAGCCGAGCGCCGAGGCCGGCATCTCGGCCGCCGGAGCCTCCGGGATCACGCTGGCCACCGCCGGGCCCCGCAAGCCGGGAACAGTGCCCGGCGCGTCCGGGGTTCCGTTGATCATGTTGGAAAGTCCGCTGAATCCGGCCTGGGCGATCTTCCGCAGCACCAGGTCGTCGGCGGCGCCCCAGGGATCGCGGCCGCCCTTGGCGGCGGTCAGTTCCTCGCCGGAGAGGCGCAATGCCCGCTGCTGGTTGGCGTCGTAGACGTCCCAGACCCAGGCGATCACGGTCTTGCCGCGCACGATTTGGGCGGAGAGGTAACTGCGCACGCGATAGGCAGCCGTTCCCTCGCGGGAGACGACGGACAGGCTGCGCAGCTTGGATTCGCTGTCGAGCACGCCGACCATGCGGTCGAACACCTGCGGGGGCGGCCCGTCGATCGATTCGAAGGCCACGGTCGCCCCTGAGCCGGTACTCGGCGCCATCGCATAGGAGTTGGCGGCACCGCCGCCGCCGGCGCAGCCGCCAAGCGCGACCGCCGCCGCCAGCAGCATGACCGCCAGCACACGCGAACCCGCGCGGCCCAGGATGAATGACGCGTCCCTCATTATGGAGGGCAGCGATATCGTTAAAACGCATTAACGTCTAGGGCGGGAATGCTACATGGGCCTCTGGAGCGCATCGCGGCCGGGGCCGGTGGGCGACCCGGCCGCGATGTGCATGCTCGCTCAGGCTGCCAGATGATGGCGCATCGCAGCCTGGATCCACACCCATTCCCGGTTTGGGCTGGTGTCCGGGGACTGCCCTCTCATGATGGCCACCAGTTCCCAATAGCGGTTCGCGCGAGCATCGTGCCGGACATATTTCGTGCGCATCCAGTTACGGAAGCCGGCGTCGGGCTTCTGGTTCATCAGGCGAGCCGAGATCTCCAGCCAATCCCGCGCCAGCTCATTGGCTTGCGCGGATGACGGTTCAAGCCCCTGTTCGATGGCTTGGTTCGCCCTGAGCACTATGGCGTCGCTTGCTTCCTGACAGGCCTTCATATCGATGACCTCGCGATCCCAGACATCGCCGGCGTTGGCTCGCATATTGGCGATGAAGGAGGGATCGCTCAGGAGCGCTGCAAGCTCGATCCATGCGTCGCATTGCTCGGGCGTTGGCGCGTCGGGCAGTTCCGGGACGGTCGCTTCCACCATCTGGCGGACCCATTCCTGATCGATGTTGATGCCGTCGGACACTCTTTCAAAAAAGCGTTCAACCACGTTGCGTCGTTCCACGCGGGACAGTTGCGTCATGCTCCAAAATCTCCTCAGATCGGCTTCGGTGAGTTGCGGTGAACGCAACGCAGCCCGCAGCGCGGCGGCGACGCGGCGCTGGGCGGCGATCTCCGCCTCCAGCGCTTCGAGCCGCAGCTTCAGAGCCTCGGCAAGCGACAGCTCCTGGCAGAGGACCTCTCGGATCGCATCCAGGCCAAGGCCGGCATCACGGAGACAGCGGATGAGCTCCAGTCGGACAAGTTCGCTATCCGTGAAGACGCGGTAGCCGCTCGCAGTTCGGTCTGCCGGCGGCAACAATCCCTCGTCCGAATAGAAGCGAAGCTTGCGGACCGAGATGCCGCAGAGCCGTGCCGCTTCGCCGATGCTGTAGGTGCGTTGCTTCATTCCGCGTTTCTGCGGTTTCCAGCAGGTGGAGAGTCAAGGCCGTTTTGAAGCAGGAACGAAGCGACGGCCAGCTTACCCCTCGAGCGCGATCGCGTGGATGTGGCGGCCGTAATCCGGCTCCTTGCGATGTACCGAGCGGCGATAGCTGAAGAAGCGCTCGTCGGCATAGGTGTCCAGACCGAGATCGTCGATCATCAGGATGCCGGCGGCTTCGAGCCGCTTCCGGATGAAGCCGGCGAGGTCGAACATCGCGTGTCCGGCGCGCACCGACGGGATGAAGAACATGGAGTTGTCCGCGTCCGCCTCGATGAAGCGCGCCACGAACTCGTTGCCGACCTCGTAGCTGTCCTGCCGGATCAAGGGGCCGATCGCGGCGATGATGCCGCTGCGCGTGGCACCGAGCTTCTCCATCGCCGAGATCGTCGACTCCAGCACGCCGGTCAGCGCGCCCTTCCAGCCGGCATGGGCACCGCCGATCACGCGCGCGTTGGGGTCGACGAACAGCACCGGCCCGCAATCGGCGGTGGAGACGCCGAGCGCGATGCCGGGTGTTTTCGTGACCAGCGCATCGCCTTTCGGCCGCGGTCCGCTCGGCCACGGCGCTTCGGCAACGAGGACATCGGGCGAATGGATCTGGTGCAGGCTGATGAAGCGCTCCGGGGCGACGCCGACATGCTCGGCCATGCGGCGGCGATTCTCCGCGACATGCGCCGGATCGTCGTTGGAGCCGAGCCCGCCATTGAGCGCCGAATAAATCCCGCCTGAGACACCGCCCTCGCGGGTGAAGAAGGCGTGGCGCAGGCCGGGCACGGCCGACAGCAGCGACGAAGCAAGCGTCATGAGGCGCCTCCGGCCCGTTCGAGATCGCTGAGGCCGGCGATGCCGGTCAGCCGCGGTTCGGAGATGCCGAGCACCTTGAACATCGAGCCCATGCCGCTGCGCCCGGTATCGGTCAGGCGCTTGAGCGCCACCGAAATGTCGGTGGCGACGTCAGGCGTCGCCTTCTGCATCAGGGCAGCCGCGCGGGTATCGATGCCGACGCGCTTGAGGAAATCGCCCTGCGTCACCGGGCCGTGCACACGGGCGCCGACATCCTCGGCCGCGCGCGCCAGGGCCTGGAAGTCGACATGGGCGGTGACGTCGGCCTGGCCCGGCGCCTTCAGGGGATCGGTGAAGGTGTGGCGCGCGATCGCCTGGAAGGTGTCGCCGGCATCGCTGCGCAGATGGCCGTAGTCGATGATCAGCGCCGCGCCGTCCTGGTCGCGCACGCGCGTGGCGAGCTTCATGATCTCCGCATCGGGCCGCCATTCGAACACGGCGCCGACGGGAGCGGCGCGCACCAGAGGCGGCAGCAGCACGTCGAAGCGTGGCGTCGGGTCGGCGGCCGCGCCGAATTGAAGCTTGCCGTTGGGATCGATCTCGATCACGCGCTCGTGCCAGCCGTTCTCGCGCTTCACCATCTGGCGGATCGGCAGCACGTCGAAATATTCGTTGGCGAGGATGATGCTCGGGCCTTCCGGCACGTCGTCGATGCTGTCGTGCCAGGCGATGTTGCGCACGCCCGCCAGCGTCGCACTCTGCCGCTCGCGCAGCACGGGATTGACCTCGACCATGTGGACGTGAAGCGCCTGGTAGAGCGGCGGCAGCACGCGCAGTGCGCGCAGCGCATCCGCCATCATGGTGCCGCGGCCGGGGCCGAGCTCGATCAGCCGCAGGAATTGCGGCGAGCCCATCTGCTTCCACACCGAGGCGGTCCACAGCCCCAGGAGCTCGCCGAACATCTGGCTGACCTCGGGCGCGGTGGTGAAGTCGCCTTCGCGCCCGAGCGGATCGCGCGAGACGTAATAGCCATAGCGCGGATGCATCAGGCACAGTTCCATGTACCGCCAGACCGGCATGGGGCCCGAGGATTTGATCAGCGCCCTGATCTCGTTGAGTAGCGGCTGTTCGGTCACGGTCTGTCTTCTCGAAAGGAATTAACTGATAGCCCCGGCGGGCTTCGGCGCGCCGCGCCTGATAGCCAATACAATAAGTATGAGGCCTACAATAAGCATCGGGATCGACAACAGCATGCCCATGGTTAATCCGCCCCAGAGGAAGCCGAGCTGGACGTCCGGCTCGCGGAAATGCTCGCCGGCGATGCGGGTCAGGCCATAGATCAGGATGAAGGCGCCGAGGATCATGCCGGGCCGCTTCAGGGCGCCGAAACGGATCATGATCGCGAGCACGGTGAACAGCAGGATGCCCTCCATGCCGGCCTCATACAGCTGGCTCGGATGGCGCGGCAGCTGCGAGGGATCGTTCGGGAAGATCATCGCCCAGGGCAGGCCGGGGTCTGCGGCGCGGCCCCACAATTCGCCATTGATGAAATTGGCGATGCGCCCGAGCAGCAGCCCGACCGGGGCGACCGCGGTGGTGATGTCGCCCAGCGACAGGATCGAGATGCGGTTGCGATAGGCAAACCACATCACCGCGACGACGCAGCCGAGGAAGCCGCCATGGAAGGACATGCCGCCCTCCCACAATTTGAAGATCGCGGCGGGGTGATCGATGAAGAAGGGCAGATTGTAGAACAGCACGTAGCCGGTGCGGCCGCCGAGAATGATGCCGAGCGTGACCCACAGGATGAAGTCGTCGATCTGCACCAGCGACATCGGCGCGGGGCCGCTCCACAGGCGCTCTTTCTTCAGCAGCGAGCGCGCATAGAGCCAGCCGAACACGATGCCGCTGATATAGGCCAGCGCATACCAGCGGATCGCGAACGGACCGATCTCGATCGCGATCGGCTTGAAGGCGGGAAAGTCGATGAGCAGAAAGGGCATCAGGCCTTCTAGACTTAAACGAGATTGCGGCGATAGAGCGCCAGCAGACGCTCCCAATGCCGCTCGGCGGCGTCGCGGTCGTAGACCGGGCGCTTTGGGAAGGCGAAGCCGTGATGCGTGCCGGGATAGATCTCGACCTCGGCTTTCGCACCGGTCATGCCCTGCTTGACCTTCTCGATGACCTCGGCGGGCGCGTAGATGTCGGTCTCGGCGCAGGCGAAATAGAGCTCGGCCCTGGTCTTGCCGGCGGCGAGATGCGGGCTGTTGTCTTCGTTGGTCGCCAGATGCGTTCCGTAGATCGAGGCGGCGGCCTTGACGCGGTCGGCAAAGTGCGTGGCCGCGTTGACGGCGTAACGGCCGCTCATGCAATAGCCGACGGTGCCGACGATTTTCGTATTGGCAGCCGTCTGGCCCTCGGCATAGGTGAGCAGGGCCCTGGTGTCCTCCATGATCATGGGAATGTTGAGCGAGGCCATGAGCTGGAACATGCGCTTGCGCTCGGGCGCGTTCGGATCGGCCGGCAGCGCGCCGAGCTCCATCACGCCGGAGCGGTAATAGAGGTTCGGCAGCATCACGTAATAGCCCGAGGTGGCGAGCCGGCGCGCCATGTCGCGCAGCTCCTCGCGGATCGCCGGCGCATCCATGTAGAACAGGATGACCGGAAACGGCCCGCCGCGTTCGGGATGGGTGATGAAGGTTGCGGTGTGGCCGTCCTTGGTGGGAATCGCGATCTGCTGATCGATCATCTCGTGCGCCTTCTGATTCTTGTTATGCAGGGACGTTGAATACGATTGCAAGGAAACCGGGGCATGACAAGGATACCGCCGATCGGCCCTTGAACCGTTTCGCTCGGATTGCCATTGTCTTTTCGCGCGTTCGCGCAAAGTTTATCTGAGGCCGCCAGGAGACCGACATGACCCAGACCAACAACCGGTTTTTCGACGAGATCGGCCGCCTGATGAACGACGCCGCCGGTGCCGCCCAGGGCGTCAAGCGCGAGTTCGACACCGTGATGCGCACCCAGGCCGAGAAATTCCTGCGCGACATGGACCTCGTCAAGCGCGAGGAGTTCGAGGCGGTCAAGGACATGGCCCGCCTCGCCCGCGAGGAGAACGAGGCCCTGAAGGTGCGCATCGTGGCGCTGGAGGCCAAGCTCGGCGGAACGCCGACGTAAGGCCGCCGCTCTCGCTTACCCTCCCCCTCCAGGGGAGGGTGGGAACCCCGCCGGGCGGGCCATTCTCCTTGTCATTTCCGCATCTTCCGGGTAAAAGCCCGCCAAGTTCGCGGCCCCCGCACCCCTGGAGGCTTGCTGCGAACTGCACCATGGGCCGCGCTGCGGCCCATTAACTTTTGCAAAAACAAGGACTTAGACTATGGCGACGACCGTCAAGGAATTGAAGGCGACCGCACGTCCGAAGAGCGGCAAGGGGGCCGCCCGGGCTGAGCGTCGCGCCGGGAAAGTGCCCGGAGTGATCTATGGCAACAAGCAACCCCCACTCCCGATCTCGGTTGACGATCGTGAACTGCGCCAGCGCATCCTCGCCGGCCGGTTCCTGACCACGCTGGTCGACATCGACCTCGAGGGCAAGAAGCACCGCGTGATCCCGCGCGACTATCACCTTGATCCGGTCAAGGATTTCCCGATCCATGTCGACTTCATGCGTCTCGGCGAAGGTGCCACCATCCGCATCAGCGTTCCCTTGCATGTGGTGAAAGCGGAAGGTTCGCCCGGCGTGAAGCGCGGCGGCGCCGTCAACATCGTCGCGCATTCGATCGAGCTCGAATGCGGCGTCGAGAGCATCCCGCAATTCATCGAGGCTGATGTCGGCTCACTCGAAATCGGTCACTCGCTCCATCTGTCGGACATCAAGTTGCCGGCCGGCGTGAAGGCGCTGACCCGCGAGGACGCGACCCTCGTCACCATCGTGCCGCCGTCCGGCTACGCCGAAGAGCAGAAGGCCGCGGCTGCGGCTGCAGCTCCGGGCGCTGCTGCGGCTGCTCCGGCGGCTGGCGCTGCGGCTCCGGCTGCGGGTGCTGCTGCTCCGGCTGCGGCTGCCAAGGCTCCCGCCGGCGGCGACAAGAAGAAGTAATCTCTCAAAGCTGGCGCGCGGTCCTTGATCGCGCGCCGAGCGAGGGGCGCGCCGCGTCATGCGACTCTTTGTTGGGCTCGGCAATCCCGGCGCTAAATACGCACGTAACCGGCACAATGTCGGCTTCATGGCCGTCGACGAGATCGCGCGGCGTCATGGTTTCTCGCCATGGCGCCGTCGTTTTCAGGGCGAGACCTCGGAAGGTGCGATCGGCACTGAGCGCGTTATCCTGCTCAAGCCGACGACCTACATGAATGACTCGGGCCGCAGCGTTCAGGAGGCGGCAAGCTTCTTCAAGATCGCGCCGGGCGACGTCACCGTGTTCCACGACGAGCTCGAACTGCCGCCGGGCAAGGTGCGGGTGAAGATCGGCGGCGGCATCGCCGGCCACAACGGCCTGCGCTCGATCTCCGCGCATATCGGCAACGACTATCGCCGGGTCCGGCTCGGCATCGGTCATCCCGGCGTCAAGGAACTGGTGCACGGCCACGTGCTGTCGGACTTCGCCAAGGCCGACAACGACTGGGTGGCGACGCTGTGCGAGGCGGTGGCCGAGCACGCGGCACTGGTTGCCAAAGGCACGGACGCGACCTTCGCCAACAGGGTGCATCTCGCCATGCAGGCGAAGGGCTTTTTGACCAAGGACGAGAACGGCAAGGAATAGGGCGCCGTTTTCTCCGTCAAGCGCGGCCATGACGAATACGGATAGAGGACGACCATGGGATTTAAATGCGGGATCGTCGGGTTGCCCAATGTCGGCAAGTCGACCTTGTTCAATGCGCTGACCGAGACGGCCGCGGCGCAGGCCGCGAACTATCCGTTCTGCACCATCGAGCCGAATGTCGGCGAAGTCGCCGTGCCCGATCCGCGGCTCGACAAGCTCTCGGCCATCGCCAAATCGGCGCAGATCATCCCGACCCGGCTGACCTTCGTCGACATCGCCGGCCTCGTGCGCGGCGCTTCCAAGGGTGAAGGCCTCGGCAACCAGTTCCTCGCCAACATCCGCGAGGTCGACGCCATCGCGCATGTCGTGCGCTGCTTCGAGGATTCCGACATCACGCATGTCGAGGGCAAGATCGCCCCGCTCGCCGACATCGAGACCATAGAGACCGAGCTGATGCTCGCCGACCTCGACAGCCTCGAGAAGCGCGTCGACAACCTCACGAAGAAAGCCAAGGGCAACGACAAGGACGCCAAGGAGCAGCTCGACCTCGTCAACCGCACGCTGGTGCTGCTGCGCGAGGGCAAGCCCGCCCGCCTCGTCGAGCGCAAGGCGGAGGAGGAGCGCGCCTTCGGGATGCTCGGCCTGCTGTCGTCGAAGCCCGTGCTCTACGTCTGCAACGTCGAGGAAGGCTCGGCCGCCACGGGCAATTCGTTCTCAAAGGCGGTGGAGGAGCAGGCGGCCAAGGAAGGCGCCGTTGCCGTCGTCATCTCCGCCAAGATCGAATCCGAGATCGCCACCATTTCGCGCGAGGAGCGCGCCGACTTCCTGGAGACGCTGGGTCTCGAAGAAGCCGGCCTCGATCGGCTGATCCGCGCCGGCTACACCCTGCTCGACCTCATCACCTATTTCACGGTGGGCCCGAAGGAAGCGCGTGCCTGGACCATCTATCGCGGCACCAAGGCGCCGGGGGCGGCCGGCGTGATCCACACCGACTTCGAGAAGGGCTTTATCCGCGCCGAGACGATTGCGTATGAGGACTATGTCGCGCTGAACGGCGAAGCCGGCGCCCGCGATGCCGGCAAGCTGCGTCTCGAAGGCAAGGAATACGTCGTCGCCGACGGCGACGTGATGCATTTCAGGTTCAATACGTAAGACGCGAAAGAGCGGTGCTGTAGGGTGGGCAAAGCGACTTGTCCGCCGTAGCTCGAAGAGCGAAGGCGGAAGCGTGCCCACCACGTCTCTCTCAAATCGCGGAAGGATGGTGGGCACGGCGCTTTGCGCCTTTGCCCACCCTACGGCCGCCTCACCGCGCCCCGCCGCCCTGGTCGCGGATCGCGCCGAGATGCTCGTTGATGCGGAAGACGATCAGGATCAGCTCCGCGGCGATGCGCGAGAACACGATGCCGACGACGATGCTCGCGATCGACGACAGCAGCACCAGGAAGCCGCCGAACGGGCTGATCGCCATCGTCGCGAGACCGGAGAAGATTCCGGAAAGGCCGAACAGGCAGATCAGTGCGATCACCAGCCAGTAGAAGGTCTTGATGATCGTCGGCGTGATGAAGCGGTCCCATTGAAACAGATCGCTGAATGAAAACATTGCTCTCCCCAAGGCAAATCGAGCCTTCAAATCGGGCCTTGCACGTGGATCCTGGCCCTCGGTTGATCCGACTCAAGACCAACGCCGGCGCCTCGAATGTAGCACGAGCCATGCGGGCCGGCGGGTTGAGATTGCCGCAAAGTGCGGCCACAATCTGTCATTCCCTCAAAGCATTCCCGAGATGACCCTGACCTTCGAAGATTTCCCGCCCGGCCGGTTCGGAACATTCGGCCCGCGCCATGTCACCCGCGACGAGATCTTGGCTTTCGCCGCCGAGTTCGATCCGCAGCCGATGCACCTCGATGAGGAGGCCGCGGCCAAGAGCATGCTGCGCGGCCTGTCCGGCTCGGGCTGGCACCTCTGCTCGCTGATGATGCGGATGATGGCCGATGGCTTCATCACACGCGCCGCTTCGCTCGGCTCGCCCGGCGTCGACGAGGTGCGCTGGCTGTCACCCTTGCGGCCCGGCGACGATCTCATGCTCGACGTCGACGTGCTGGAGGCGCGCACCTCGAAGAGCCGGCCGGAGCTCGGCATCGTCAAGTTCAAATGCACGGTGCGCAACGCCAAGGGCGAGGCGCTGTGCGAGATGACCTCGCCGATCCTGATCAAGCGGCGCGAGGGAGCAGTCTGATGCCCTTCTTCGAGGAGATCGAGATCGGCCACCGGCGCGAGATCGGCGCCTACACGTTCACCGCGGAGTCCATCAAGACGTTCGCCGCAAAGTTCGATCCGCAGCGCTTCCACCTCGACGAGAAGGAAGGCGAGAACTCGCTGTTCGGCGGGCTCGCAGCTTCCGGTTGGCACGTCGGCTCGGCCTGCATGAGCCTGCTTGTCGCGGACGGCCAGCGCCTGGCGCGTGAGGCCGCTTCGCGCGGCGAGGAGGTCGCGGTGTGGGGGCCGTCGCCGGGCTTTCGCGACCTGCGCTGGATCAGGCCGGTGCTCGCCGGCGACACCGTCGCCTACGTCAACGAAGTCATCGACAAGCGCAGCTCCGCCTCGCGCCCCGGCTGGGGCATTCTGACGGCCCGCACCACCGGCACCAACCAGCGCGGCGAGGAGGTCTATTCCATCACCGCCAGCGCCTTCGTGCCGATGCGGAAGGGCGGTTAGACCTGTTCCAAGATGAACAGTCCAAATGTGTGCGCGAGTGTTGCCCGCGCGCTATGGACGCGATTCCGGGCGGCTGCCATAAGCCTGCTCAACATGATGACCCGCGAAGCAGTTGGCGGAACCATCGAGTTGCTAACCAATTATGAACCTGTCGCTGTCTAATTGAAACGAATTGGGCAGAGAACAGGGGACGAGGACCATGGCAGACCGCGGCGCACTCAAGCTGGTGGGATTTATCTTTGCGACCGCGACGCTGGCAGTGATGCTGGTCGCCGGCATGGTGGTGAAGGGCTATGCCGATGGCGGCTACACCCTGGAAGCCTCGACGGTCGACGCGAGCCGTTAAGGGCTCGTTAACTCTTCGGGGCCGGACGTCCGGCCTCCGCCGTCAGCGGCTATAGACGAACGCCAGCACCGCGATCGCCACCGCCAGCAATCCGACGAAGCGCAGCATGATCGTGCCGAACTGGTTCGGCGCGGGCCGCAGCGGGATAGGGTCCGTATTGTCGGGCCGAATGCTTTCCATCTGAAATGTCCCCAGGCCCGGCCGCAAGGCTGCGGGCGCTTGGCATTGGTCGGCGCTGGGGCGCGGAGGTTCAAAGTGAACCGGGTCGGCTGCATTGACTGTGTGAACGCATGTCCACTGCCCCAATCTTTCGCAGCCACACCCTCCGCTGTCATGCCCCGGCTTGCCGCCTTCGCTGAAGCTTCGGCGGCCGGGCGAGCTTGTGGCCCGGCGTAGCCTTGGCGGAGCCGGGACCGGGGCATCCAGTACGCTGCGGCGTCTCGGCTCTTGCCTCATTGTCTCTGGAATACTGGATCGCCCGATCCCGTCTCCGCCAAGGGCTTCGCCGGGCCAAGAACTCACTCGGCCGCCGAAGCCTTAGCGAAGGCGGCAAGTCGGGCGATGACACCTATTGTAGGGAGCTTGTGCGCATCCAACTCCCCACGAATCAAAACCGCCGCGCCCCTTGCGGAACACGGCGGCTGGTGATGCTTGACGTGAGTGATCAGCTGTTGCGCAGGCCGTCGGCGGCGCGCTTCCACTGCGCGACGTTGTCGGCGATCATGCGGGTCGACTTCATCGCGGCCTGGCTGAGCTGGGCGTAGCCGGAGATCTCGCGCTGGACGCGCTGGCCTTCGGCATGGAGCAGGTCGCGCAGGCTCTCGAGCTCGGAGATCAGGTTCTCGATCTCGGCGAGCGAGGTGCCGGCGACGCGCTGGATCAGCGAGTTGACGTTGGTGACGGTGGCTTCCGCGCTCGGATCGAGCGGCGGCGTGTCGGTGGTTCCCGATGCCGGCCGGCGCAGATAGGCGATGTCGTTGCGGACGAAGTCGCGGATGCCGGCTTCGACTTCCGTCACTGCGGCGAGGTTGGTGTCGACCGTCTCGGTCTCGGTGGGTTCGGTCTTTTCCGGACGCATGGCGTTCATCGTTATTCCCCTGTTCGCGTTGAGCGCAGCGCGAGTGTCCCCCGCACGACGAGTTCGGTCATCCGACTAGGGCGTCGGATTTTGACCGCAACTTGGCCGAGATACGGCAAGGGCGGACGATTCGGGGGCTTTGCCGTGGCGTATGGTTACGAGAGTCTGAACTGCTGGGAAAACGAACCTATCCCGGGATGATGGGAGAGGGTGGGTGCTGGACTGCTACCAGCTCTTCTTGAAGCCCGCCGTCAGGCTCTTGTTGATCGCGCCCTGCGAGGTCTCGCCGACCGAGCCGGAGACGGTGACGTTGTCGAACAGCTTTTGCTCCGCGCCGACCTTGCGCAGCCATTTGTCGTCGGTGGTGGACAGCGACTGGCCGGCGGTGATGCTGGTGCCGGTGTCGGTGAGGGTGACCTTGGCGCTCTGCTCGGTCTCGTAATTGCGCGTGACGTGCCCGCCGATGCCGGGCACCGCGGTGTTGCCCTGCTGGTTGACGCTATAGCCGTTCTGAAGCGTCAGCGACGTGTCGCTCGAGAGCGGCACCGACTTGATCAGCGACGCCCCGATCTTGCTCTGCTCGGCGCCGGGATCGACACGGGCTTCCACCGCGGTCTTGTCCCAGATCGAGCCGGCGCCCGGCGCGGTCGCCGCCGCCCAGGCGCTGCCGGAGGATTGCGGCAGGCTGCCGCCATTGGTGGCTTTCTGCGCCAGCAGCTCGGACATCGTCCGCGGTTCGCTCGTCACCGTCATGTCGGCGCCGATGCGGGCGTCCCAGAACGAGGAGACCGACTGCTTCACCGTCACCGCCGAGGAGCCGTTGGCGTTCGCGTTTGACGACCAGTTCAGTCCGTCCTTGGCGGCGGCCTGGGCGCGCTTCTTGGCGGCCATGACGTCGTTGCCGGTGCCGGCGTCGACCGCGAGCTGGCTCCAGTCGAGCTTGTCGACGTCGATGCCCTTTAAAATGTCGGGGTCGTTGACGTCGGGGGCTGCGGCGGTCTCTGTGGCTTCGGTCTCGGCCTCGTCGTCAGGCGCAGCCGCCGAGAAGGGCGGAATGATCTGCGCCGAGACCGTCAGAACCGAGCCCAAAATGAATGCGGCCGCCAGCACCGGCAGCCTGGTCCAGCCAAAACCTGTCGAGAATTCCATCGTCCTGCCCGCGAGCCCAGCGCATGCTTGCCGCCACTATAATGCGGCCTTCGGTGATGACCATGCGCCATTCGGTCCGCTCAACACATGGTGATCTATCGTTGCGAAATTGTGGCGGCTCGCTTCGGCCAGGGCATGATCCGGCCAGAGCATGATCCGGACCCGAAGGGCCGCGCCGGCGCAAAGTGTGCAGCGGGTTTTCCCTCGCGACAAACGCGGAACGCGTTTGCGCGGAGATCATGCTCAAACCACTGGAATGGCGAACCAACGGGCCGCGCGAAAGGCGCGCCCGATGACGAGCTTCGCCACGACGGCATCCGGCGGGGCTGGAGGCCAGGACGCGGGTCGGGCGAGCATCAATCATCGGTCCCGGCAAGCGGGGCCCGTTGGCGTCCCCCTCAGCCGACGCGGGTCATCTTCGGCAGATGAATGGCGCGGCCGAGTGCCTGTTCAACCAGATCGAAGGTGTCGACCAGCACGCGCATGCTGATCAGCTTGCCCGCCCTGAACTGGGCGAACTGTGCGACCCGCAAGCTGATCGGCTTGTCGGAGTCGAGCGCGGTCAGCGAATAGCGCAGCATCGAGGCGGCGGAATCCACGCCGAGCATGATGCTCTCGCGGTCGAAGCGGCGGACATGGAAATTGTCGGCGAGCTGGCGGATGACCTCGAGCACGGCGTCCCGGCCCTGGCGCGCGCCGAGGAACGGAAACATGTCGATCGGGCCGTAGATCGCCCACTCGACGTCCTCGTCGATCAGGGCCTCGATGTCCCTGAAATCCCGGTCGTTCACCGCGCGATGCAACGCGCGCGAGAAACGCCAGAGGCTGTGCTCTGTCATTTGGGGGCGTCCTGAAGCTGGCTTGCAGAAAAAACGGAAAGCAACCCCATGCACAGAAAAGGTGCGGGGGCCGCTCAACTCATTCGTATACAAATAAAATAGGCGATTTCGGCCAAAACGCAATTCACGTTTTCGCAATGCACAATTGATGCGGGTTTGTGAGATTTACAACAGAACCCCGTAATCTCCCGGTCTCTGCTTCACCTCTCCCCGTAAGATCGAGGCGACGGAGAAGGGTCATCCTCCGTCTACCCGCGCGCCCACGATCAGCGGCCCGATCTCCCGCTCCAGCACCTGCTGCACCAGATCGTAGGAATCGATGATCTCGCGGATCTGCGCCACCAGTCCGCCCCGGAAGCTGTAGAACACCGCCATGTCGAACTGTACGACGCGATCGTTGCTGCGCTTCTTGAAGTAGGTGTGCATGTAGGTCGCGACCTCGTCGCCCTCGGCGAGGATGTGCGGCGCCTTGTAGCGGATTTCGGAATAGCGCGACCAGACCGTCTGCCACAGCTCGCGCAGCTCCTGCTTGCCGTGACGCGGCACCATGTGCGGCAGCACGTCGATCGGCGCGTGGGTGAGGAAGTCGACGTCGTCGGTGCAGCACGACAGCGCGGCCTCAATATCGCCGCGAGCAAAGCTATCCAGCAGATGCAGCACGCGTTGCCTGTTCAGCGATCCAACCGTCATGCCGCTCCCGCCCTCGTGGGGTGTCGATTGCAAACGTCAATGCGCGCTCTGCGGGTCCATCAATCCGCAAAAACAAAGGTGTCCGGATCATATGACGCGCCGATGCAAGGCCCGGTTCATGAAGTGCAATTATGGGTTGCGTGCGTAGCTGTCTGCACGAATTTGAGCGGGTTCTCGCGCCCCGCATGACGCCGCGTGCATGCCGGCGGGCGCGTCCCGCCACGCCCGGCACACGGGAACCCGCGCCCGTCGGTGCTCGTTGAGACACCGAAACCGATCCGGAGACATCGATCATGAAATCCTCGCTTCTCACCGTCGCCGCAGCACTTCTGATGCTGGGCGCGACCTCCGCCGCCAACGCCAAGGGCTGCATCAAGGGCGCCGTGGTCGGCGGCGTCGCCGGCCACTATGCCGGTCATCACGGCGTCCTGGGCGCCGCCGCCGGCTGCCTCTACGGCAGGCATCACGCCAAGGAGCAGGAAAAGCAGCAGCAACAGCAGGGTCAGGTGAACGGGCAGGGGAAGCTGTAGGCGCGAACGGCACCACATGCTCCCTCGTCATTCCGGGGCGCGCAAAGCGCGAGCCCGGAATCCATAGCCACGACAAGCGCGGACGATACTCCGTCGCCTACCTCTTCTTCCACCCACCCCGCCGTCCCGGCTGCCCGCCCGTCGACTTCGGCGCCGGCCCGAACTCGGGCCCGGACTGTCTTGAGTCCGTCGGCTGGATGATCCGGCTCGTGCTGCCGAACGGTTTTGCCGGCAGGCTCGGGTTTTCGCGGTAGGGCAAAGACTCCGGCCCATGCATCTCGTCGAGATGCGGCTTGTGCACCTTCGAGCCGCTGCCGCCGCCGCTCGCTTTCAGCGCGGAGCTCACGGTTTTCTTCTTCATCGCGCTGACGGGCAGGTTGGCGGCGTCGCCGTACTTCTTGGTGCCGGCATAGGCGCCGGCCTTGCCCTGCACCGTGCGCTGCTTGACGGTGGGATCGTCGACCACTGCGAGCTCGGTGGCGCGCAGGCGCTTGACTTCGTCGCGCAGGCGGGCGGCTTCCTCGAAGTTCAGATCGGCGGCGGCCTCGCGCATGCGGGTTTCGAGATCGGCGAGCACGGCTTCAAAATTGTGGCCGATCGAGATGACGTCGTCGGTCATGTCGTGGCCGCCGACCTCGACCAGCACGTGGTCGCGCTCGTAGACCGAGTTGAGGATGTCGCCGATCTGCTTCTTCACGCTCTCCGGCGTGATGCCGTTGGCGGTGTTGTACTCGACCTGTTTTTCGCGGCGGCGGTTGGTTTCCGCGATGGCGCGCTCCATCGAGCCCGTCATCTGGTCGGCGTAGAGGATCACCTTGCCGTCGACGTTGCGCGCGGCGCGGCCGATGGTCTGGATCAGCGAGGTCTCGCTGCGCAGAAAGCCTTCCTTGTCGGCGTCCAAAATCGCGACCAGTGCGCATTCGGGAATGTCGAGGCCCTCGCGGAGCAGGTTGATGCCGACCAGCGCGTCGAAGGCGCCCAAGCGAAGATCCCTGATGATCTCGATACGCTCGATGGTGTCGATATCGGAGTGCATGTAGCGAACGCGAATACCCTGCTCATGCAGATATTCGGTGAGGTCCTCCGCCATGCGCTTTGTCAGCACCGTGATCAGCGAGCGATAGCCGGCCTGGGCGGTCGCGCGCACCTCGCCGACGAGATCGTCGACCTGGGTGCGGGCGGGGCGGATATTAACGGGAGGATCAATAAGTCCGGTCGGGCGAATGACCTGCTCGACGAACACGCCGCCGCTCTCGTTCAATTCCCAGGCGCTCGGCGTGGCCGACACCGCGACCGTCTGCGGCCGCATCATGTCCCACTCCTCGAAGCGGAGCGGGCGGTTGTCCATGCAGGAGGGCAGGCGGAAGCCATACTCGGCCAGCGTCGCCTTGCGGCGGAAGTCGCCGCGGAACATGCCGCCGATCTGCGGCACGGTGACGTGGCTCTCGTCGGCGAACACCAGCGCGTTGTCGGGGACGTATTCGAATAGCGTCGGCGGCGGCTCGCCGGGCAGGCGCCCGGTGAGATAGCGCGAATAGTTTTCGATGCCGGCGCAGCTTCCGGTCGCCTCCATCATCTCGAGATCGAAGGTGGTGCGCTGCTCCAGCCGCTGCGCCTCCAGCAGGCGGCCCTGGTCGTGCAGCTGGTCGAGCCGCTGCTTCAATTCTGATTTGATCGACTTGATCGCCTGCACCAGCGTCGGGCGCGGCGTCACGTAGTGCGAGTTGGCGTACATCTTGATGAATTCGAGCTCGTCCTGCTTGTGGCCGGTGAGCGGATCGAACTCCTCGATGGTCTCGATGGTGTCGCCGAACAGGTTCACGCGCCAGGCCCGGTCTTCATAGTGCGCCGGGAAGATGTCGATGACGTCGCCGCGGACGCGGAAGGTACCGCGGGTAAAATCGGCCTGGGTGCGCTTGTACTGGAGGGCGACGAGGTCGGCGATCAGCTGGCGCTGGTCGATGCGCTCGCCCTTCTTCAGCGCGAAGGTCATCGCGGTGTAGGTCTCGACCGAGCCGATACCGTAGATGCAGGACACCGACGCCACGATGATGACGTCGTCGCGTTCGAGCAGCGCGCGCGTCGCCGAATGGCGCATGCGGTCGATCTGCTCGTTGATCGAGGAGTCCTTTTCGATGTAGGTGTCCGTGCGCGGAACGTAGGCTTCCGGCTGGTAGTAGTCGTAATAGCTGACGAAATATTCGACGGCGTTGTCGGGGAAGAAGCTCCTGAACTCGCCATAGAGCTGGGCGGCGAGCGTCTTGTTCGGCGCCAGGATGATGGCGGGCCGCTGCGTCGCCTCGATCACCTTGGCCATGGTGTAGGTCTTGCCTGAGCCGGTGACGCCGAGCAGCACCTGCGAGCGGTCGTTACGCTGGATGCCTTCGACCAGCTCGGCGATCGCGGTCGGCTGGTCGCCGCGCGGCTGGTACGGCGATTTGATCTCGAAGCGCACGCCGCCTTCGGACTTTTCCGGGCGCGGCGGGCGGTGCGGCGTCCACACCTTGGTGGAGCCGTCGTCCCTGCGGAACTCCGGCCGGCCCTCGCGGATCAGCGATTCCAGCGCGTCGGCGGTCGCCTTGACGCCGAGCGCCTCCATCTTGGTACGTGGCGGACGCGCCAGCGCCTCGGCATCGTCCTCTTCGGTGGGAAGCCCGAGCTGCCGCGCCAGTTCCGGATCGAGCGTCGGGATCGTGGCCGCGGTGCCGTAATTGGCCTGCGGCGCTTCTTCAAAGCCTTCGGTGGTCGCGCGCGCGCCCGGCGGCTGCGGATTCGGCCGCAGCGGCATCGGCTTGGCATTATCCTGCGGAAACTCCTTTGGCGTCGAGGCGCGTGCGCGATGGGCGGCAGCCTCGCCCCCGGCGCGGCGGTCGCGCGAATTGTCCGGCGGCGGCTGCAGCCCGGTGCCCGATCCCAGCCCGGCATCGCCGCGATTGATCGCGGGATTGAGCAACTCGGCCAGCGCCGGCCCGATCGGCTGCACGTCAGGCCGATGTGCCTTGGAGTTCGGGGCCTTGGATTTGGGGGATTTCGGGGGAGCAGGTTTCTTCGCCATGCCCCGAATATGGGACGAGTCAGCGCTTCAGAAAAGAGCGAATGCCCGTCCGTGCTCAGGCTGCTGACAGCAGGTTGGCAGCAGCCTCTTTACGCCGCCGGCGGCGGGGCCTCGTCGTCGTTGCTCGCCCGGTGCGGCTCGAGGATGTCGAGATGGATCCCGCCGCAATCGGTGCAGCGCATGGTCCAGTACTCGCACCCGGCGCGGCCGCCGATCACGCGAAGCACCGCGAGATCGCCATCGCATTCGGGACATTTCGACAGCACATTGCGAGCGTAGATCCTCGGCCGCGGCGTGTCTTCGAATTCGATGACTGACATGACCGGTTCCCCCTTTATGCTGCGCTGTCCCTTGGTTCGCTTGGAGTCCCGCGCTTATTCGTCGTCGTGGTCGTCGGCCCGCCGGCGGAAGCGGTCGATGTGGTGCTTGGCATCGGCGATCGCCGCGTTCTGATCCGGCCAGGCGAAACCGACTTCCATGGCCGGAAACAGCACGCCGTCGATGGCGAGGGGGCTGAGATCGGCGCGGCGGATGCGGGCATGCCAGAGGCCTTTGCCGGCCTCGAAGGATTCGATGTCAAAGCCGTCGTAGATGGTCGTCATTGTAGTCCCCAAATGTTCCGTAAGTGTCTTGTTGAAGGGTCAGGGGACCACGTTTGGCGGGTTCAGTATGTGAAGCCATTCACAAGCGGCCGGCTTTTTTGCCCAGGGCCTCGTGGAACGGGCGTCAGTTCCGCGGCGCGGCGCGGCCGATCCGCCTGGCGGGGCGTGCGGCGGGCTCCGAGGCCGCCCGCATGATCCAGCGCCGGAACGCGGCGAAGTCGCGCTGCTCGGTCTGAAAACTGCGATACAGCAGGTACCAGCGCATGCCCTTGGGAACCGAGAGATCGAACGGCGCGACCAGCCGGCCGGCGGCGAGATCGTCGTCGATATAGGGCCGGATGCCCATGGCGATGCCGAGGCCGTCGGCGGCGGCCTGGAGCGCCTGGCCGTAGAACTGGAATTCCGGTCCGCGCGCGTTGATGCGGGTGAGGTTCGCGGCCTTGAGCCAGATCGGCCAATCCTCCGGCGAATGCGTAACGCGGATCAGGCCTGGCCCTTTGAGGTCGGCGGGCCGCTTCAGGCCGGTGGCGAGGCGAGGCACGCAGACCGGCGTGAGGTCGCCGGCGAATAGCGGCTCGGCGACCAGGCCGGGCCAGTCGCCGGTGCCGAGCTTGATGCCGCAGCTCCAGTCCTCGCCGAATGGGACCTCGGCACCGCCGGTGGTGAAACGCACCTCGATGTCGGGCTCCTCGCTGCGAAACTCCGACAGCCGCGGGATCAGCCAGCGCATCGCAAACGTATGTCCGACGCCGATGGTGAGCACGCGGACGCTGGAGGGCGCCGTCACCTGCGCGGTGAGGCTTGCCAGCGCGTCGAAGATCGGCGTCAGCCCGCCTTGATAGGCGCGGCCTGCCTGCGTCAGCACGAGCTTGTTGGCTTTGCGCTCGAACAGCGCGACGCCGAGACGTTCCTCCAGCAGATGCACCATGCGGCTGACAGCCGCCGCCGACACGCTGAGCTCGAGCCCGGCCGCCGCAAAGCTGCCGGTCCGCGCCGCCGCCTCGAATGCCTTGATGCCGTTGAGAAACAGCAGCCGCCGCAAATGACCCACCCTCAGGAAAGCTGATGCAAGGCCAAGATAACTCAGTTTGCGAAGCCGGGGCAAGCGAGGCACAAGAATGAGAGTAATTCCAAGTTGTGTTTCGGGGCCGCCGCCGCGTTCTTCGCCTCTCCCCGCACGCGGGGAGAGGCCGGAGTTTGCGAGAGCAGATTCCGGGTGAGGGGGACGCTCCGCGAGTCCCTCTGCCACCTTCCTTGCGGAGACTCCCCCTCACCCCACCCTCTCCCCGCAAGCGGGGCGAGGGTGTGATGCAGCCTTCGTTCCTTACGCGTTTGCAGGAGAATCTCTCGTGACGCCCATCATGATCGCTGCCCTTGGATTGCTGATGGTCGCCACCGCGTTCCTGTCGGGGCTGTTCGGCATGGCGGGCGGTTTGATCCTGATCGGCGTGCTGCTGGCGCTGATGCCGCTGCCGACCGCGATGGTGCTGCATGCGATCACGCAGATGGCCTCGAACGGCTGGCGCGCGTTCCTGTGGCGCGCGCATATCCGCTGGCGGCCGGTCGCGAACTACATGGTCGGCGCTGCCGTCGCGCTCGCGGCCTGGTCGCTCACCCGCTACGTGCCGGACAAGCCGATGGCGCTGCTGCTGCTCGGCGTCACCCCGTTCATGGCGCGGCTGCTGCCGTCGAACATCAAGCCGGATCCTGACCGTCTCTGGCAGGGCACCGTCTATGGCACGATCTGCATGGGCTTGATGCTGATGACCGGCGTGTCGGGACCGTTGCTCGACACCTTCTTCCTCGGCGGCGATTTCGGCCGGCGCGAGAAGGTGGCGACCAAGGCGATGTGCCAGCTCGTCAGCCATTTCACCAAGCTCGTCTATTTCGGCGGCATCATCGACCAGGCCGCGAGCCTCGATCCCGTGCTCGCCGGCGTCGCGATTCTCGCCTCGATGCTCGGCACCACGCTGGCGCGGCGCATCCTCGAAGCCATGACCGACCAGCAATTCGTGGCCTGGTCGAACAAGCTGATCACCACCATCGCCTGCTACTACATCGCCTATGGCGGCTGGCTCCTGCTTCGTACCCCGGTGCTGGCGGCCTTCGACAAGGGAGGTTTGCAATGAGCGAGACGGCCGACCCGCTGGTGCTGGACTTCGTCGAATGGATCGCGCGCGAGCCGCGCGCCTATGCCGAGGTGATCGCGACCTGGAAGACCTCGTGCCCGCGCCTCACCATCTGGGAAGACGCCGCCGAGCGCGGCTACGTCACCCGCGAAACGATTGCAGGCGTGGGGCTGATCATCGCGGTGACGACGGACGGCGAGAGGTTGCTGCGCACGAACGGGCGGTGACACACACCTCCGCCTCCACATCGTCATTGCGAGCGCAAGCGAAGCAATCCAGAATGGGAGACCCTCACCCTGAGGAGCGCGCATCTTGCGCGCGTCTCGAAGGGAGAGGCCGAGATCGGGCCTTCATCCTTCGAGACGCGCGTTCCGCGCTCCTCAGGATGAGGGTCTGGCAGGGAAGGCCTTTCATGTCGCTCAAGCTCTTCGAACTCGTCGGTACCGATGCCGCGCGCCCGTTCAGCCCGTATTGCTGGCGCACGCGGATGGCGCTGGCGCACAAGGGCCTGTCGGCGGAATCGCTGCCCTGGCGCTTCACCGAGAAGAGCGCGATATCGCCGCACGGCTCGGAGAGGGTCCCGGTGCTGCTGCATCATGACAAGCCCGTGATCGATTCCTGGGCGATCGCGAATTATCTCGAAGACAATTTTCCAGACCATCCGTCCCTGTTCGGCGGCGACGGCGGCCGCGCCATGGCGCGCATGCTCAACGCCTGGGGCGACATCGCCATCGTCGGCGGTATCTTTCCGCTGATCATCGCCGACATCCCGAAGAACCTCGCGGAGGCCGATGCCACCTATTTCCGCCAGTCGCGCGAGGCGCGCTTTGGCGGCAAAACGCTGGAAGACGTGATGGCGGGCCGCGACACCGGCGTCGTCGCGTTTCGCAAATCGCTCGAGGTGATGCGGCAGACCCTGAAGAGGCAGCCCTTCATCGGCGGCAGGGCGCCGAACTATGCCGACTACATCGTGTTCGGCGGTTTTCAGTGGGCGCGTGTGGTGAGCCCGTTCAGGCTGCTGGAAGTGGATGACCCCGTCTATGCGTGGCGCGAAAAACTGCTCGACGCGTTCGACGGCATGGCGCGGACATCGCCGGGGCACGCGGTGTAGGCCGAGGTCTCTCCACACCGTCGTCCCTGCGAACGCAGGGACCCATACCGCGTGATTTATCGGTTAGGGATGGTCGTAGTACCAAGCGATCAGTCTTCGCCTAACGTCTCCCTGTGGTTATGGGTCCCCTGCGTTCGCAGGGACGACAGCGACAATGTGGCGATCTTCTCGCGCTCAATGAGCAGCGTTCACCGCCTCCGCCGCCGCCTTCCTCAGACATTCCCGGCACAAACAATCCTCGCCCTTGATCGGCATCGGCAGCCGCGCCGTTTCCTCCGCGCACCAGCAGTTTCCCGAGAGATCGCAGCCGAACTCGGCGCCGCAGCGGGAGCAGGCGAGGCGGCGCGGTTCCGGCAAGGGAAAATCGGAGGGAAATTCTTTCGGATTTGTCATGATTTGCCCAAAGGCTTCGCCGTCATTTTCATGCCGGGTTCATCTCCCGCTACGGTATATTAGGCGCTGCGCTCAGACTCGGAAAGCGGTTGGCAACGCGCGAAGGACACATCGATGGCCCGCGATTCGCAAGCTGCCCTCGTCGCGCTCAACCGTTTCGGTTTCGGAGCGCGCGGCGGGGCGTCCGGCGATCTCATCAACGCGGCCTCCGATCCGCGCGGCTTCGTGAAGGCGGAACTCGCGCGCCCTAATGGCGTGCTGCTGGAAGCGCCGGGGCTGCAATCGACGCCGCAACTCGGCCAGGCCGTGTTCGCCTATCAGGATCAGGTCAAGCAGGCCCGCGAGGCCGCGAAGGCCGCTGCGCCCGCTGAAGGGGCGCAGCAGGCACCGGCCGATCAGAAGCCGGGGCTGCGCCGCAATCTTTCGCTCAACGCGGCCGCGACCGAGATCGCCGGCCAGATGGCCGAGGCCAAGCCCGCCGACAATGCGGCGAAGCCGGATACGATGCAGCCCAACGCTGCCGCGCCCCCTGCCGCCAAGCCCGCGCCGCAGCCGCTCAACGTGATCCAGAAAACCTTTCGCGCCGAGACGCTGGCGCGCTTGCAACGCGCGACGCTGGTCGAGTGCGGCTTCACCGAGCGGCTGGTGGTGTTCTGGTCCAACCATTTCTGCATCTCCGCGAGCAAGGGCGAGCTCGCGCGGATCTGGGCCGGCGCGTTCGAGCGCGAGGCGATCCGGCCGCATGTGCTCGGGCGCTTCGCCGACATGCTCAAGGCCGTCGAGCAGCATCCGGCGATGCTGTTCTTCCTCGACAACCAGCAATCGCTCGGGCCGGACTCGCGCGCCGGGCAAAACCGCAAGCGCGGGCTGAACGAGAATCTCGCGCGCGAGATCATGGAGCTGCATACGCTCGGCGTCGGCGGCGGCTACACGCAGGACGACGTCACCTCGCTCGCGCGCATCATCACCGGCTGGACCTTTGCCGGAAGGCAGGGGCAGCTCGGCACGCCCGGCTCCTTCGTGTTCAACGTCAATGCGCACCAGCCCGGGCCGCAAATCCTGCTCGGCAAGACCTACGGGCCGACCGGCCTTGCGCAAGGCGAGGCCGCGCTCGCCGACATCGCGCGCCATCCCTCGACCGCCAATTTCATCGCCACCAAATTCGTCCGCCATTTCGTTGCCGACGATCCGCCGCCGGCGCTCGTGGCGCGATTGCGCGACGTCTTCGTCAAGACCGACGGTAATCTCAAGGCGCTTGCCGCGGCGCTCGTCGATTCCGACGAAGCGTGGAAGGCGCCGTTGACCAAGATGCGCTCGCCCTACGACTTCGTGGTCGCGAGTGGCCGGCTGCTCGCGCGCGTGCCGGAAGATCCCGGCGGCTACCTCAATAACCTGAATCTGCTCGGTCAGCCGCTGTGGTCGCCGGCCGGGCCGAACGGTTTTCCGGATACCAGCGCGGCCTGGGCCGCGCCCGAAGGCATCAAGCTCCGGCTCGACATCGCGGCACAAATGGGCGCGCGGCTTGGGCCCAACATCGATCCGCTCGACCTGCTGGAGTTCGCGGCTGCCGATGCGGCGTCCATCGAGACGCGCAGAACCATCGAGCGCGCGGAGTCGCGGCAGCAGGCGCTGGCGCTGCTGCTGATGTCGCCGGAAATGCAGAGGAGATGAAGATGATCGACTGCGTCGAGAACCGGCTCCTCACCTCGCGCCGCGGCCTGCTGCTCGGCGGCGCGTCCTTCGCGGCCTGGGCCTATCTGCCGAAATTCGCGCGCGCGGCCGGCGGGCGCGATCCGCGATTGATCGTGGTGATCCTGCGCGGCGCGCTCGACGGGCTCTCGACCGTCGCACCGCTCGGTGACCCCGATTATGCCGGCCTGCACGGCTCGATCGCGCTTGCCGCCGACGGCGCGCATCCCGCGATCATGCTCGATACTTTCTTCGCGCTGCATCCGGCGATGCCGGAATTCGCACGCATGTATCGCGACATGCATGCCGCGGTGATCCATGCCGTTGCGACGCCCTATCGCGACCGCTCGCATTTCGATGGCCAGGACGTGCTCGAAAGCGGCTATGCCGGCCCCGGCCGCGTGCAATCCGGCTGGCTCAATCGCGCGCTCGAAGCGCTGCCGCGCGGCGAGCGTGTGTCGAGCGGGCTCGCGGTCGGTCCGACCACGCCGCTGGTATTGCGCGGCAATGCGCCAACCGTCGGCTGGGCGCCGGTGGCGCTGCCGCAGGCCGACGACGACACCGCGATGCGGCTGGTCGATCTCTATCGCCACCGCGATCCCGCGCTGGCATCAGTGCTGTCGCAAGGTCTTCAACTCGACAAGGTCGCGAGCGGCGACGACATGAAGCCAAAGGGTGGCAACCAGGTCGCGCAGATGCGCCAGGTCGCGCGCGGCGCAGCAAAACTGATGGCGGCCGACGACGGCCCGCGCATCGCCGCGCTCGCTTTCGACGGCTGGGATACGCATGCCAATGAGGGCGGCCCGGTCGGGCGTCTGGCCTTCCTGCTCGGCGGCCTCGATGGCGCGCTCGCCGAGTTCGAAAGCGGCCTCGGCGAGCGCTGGCGCGACACCGCAATCGTCGTCGCCACCGAGTTCGGCCGCACCGCGCGCATCAACGGCACCGACGGCACCGATCACGGCACGGGAACGATCGCGCTGCTCGCCGGCGGCGCGGTGAAGGGCGGCCGCGTCATCTCCGACTGGCCCGGCCTCAAGCTTGCGAACTTGTATGAGGGACGCGACCTCAAGCCGACCACGGATTTGCGCTCCGTGATCAAGGGCGTGCTGCAGGGACAGTTCGGCCTGTCCGATCGCGTGCTGGCGGAGACGGTGTTCCCGGACAGCGCCGCAGCGCGGCCGATGAAGGGATTGGTGGTGTAATAACAGCCACCGTCATTCCGGGCCCGTGTCTTGCGGTGCGTCCCGGAATGACGACATGATGAGCCGAGCATCAGGAGATCACCCGCATGTACATCGCCATGAACCGCTTCCGCGTCGCCAAGGGCTCTGAAGCCGCTTTCGAACAGGTCTGGCTCTCGCGCGACACGTTTCTCGACGGGGTGCCGGGCTTCGTCGAATTCCATCTGCTGCGCGGTCCCGAGCTCGAGGACCACACGCTCTATGCCTCGCACACGATCTGGGCGAACCACGCCGCGTTCGAGGCGTGGACCAAGTCGGAGGCGTTTCGCGCGGCGCATCAGCGCGCTGGCGATAACAAGCCGCTCTATCTCGGCCATCCCCAGTTCGAAGGCTTTGAGGTGATGCAGACGGTGGGACGCGGCGCGAAGTAACGCGCCGCGCTTTAAACATCAGCCCTGGGTGATCTTGTCGATCTCCGCCATCTCATCGGCGCTGAGCTTCCACGCGATCGCCTTGACGTTCTGCTCGATCTGCTCGACGCGGGTGGCGCCCGCGATGACGCTCGAGACCTGCGGGCGGCCGGCGAGCCAGGAGAAGGCGAGCTCGAGCATCGAGTGTCCGCGCGCTTGCGCAAAGGCCTGCAGCTTCTCGACGATCGCCTCGTTGCGCGGGGTGACGTAGCGGTCGCGCAGCCGCGGAGTTTGGCCAAAGCGGGTGTCGCCGGGTGCCGCCTCGCCCTTCCTGTATTTGCCGGTCAGAAGTCCGCTGGCGAGCGGGAAGAACGGCAACAGGCCGAGCTTGTATTCCGTTGCTGCCGGCAGCAGGTCCTTCTCGATGTCGCGCACGACCAGGGAATATTCGTCCTGGCAGGAGACGAAGCGGCTGACATTCATCGCGCGTGCGACATACTCCGCTTCCGCAATCCGCCACGCCGGAAAGTTGGAATTGCCGATGTAGCGGACCTTGCCCTGGCGAACGAGATCGTCGAGCGCGCGCAGACTCTCCTCGATCGGCGTCAGCGGGTCATAATCGTGCTGCTGGTAGAGATCGATGTAATCGGTCTTCAGCCGCTTCAGGCTCGCGTCCACGGCCGCCATGATGTAGCGGCGCGAGGCGCCCTGCTTGGTTCCGTCCTCCGCCATCGGCTTGGAGTATTTCGTCGCCAGCACGATGTCCTTGCGGCGATCGCCCAGCACGGCGCCGAGCACGTTTTCCGAGCCGCCCATGGCCGAATAGATGTCGGCAGTGTCGAACAGCGTGATGCCGAGATCGAGCGCGCGGTGGATCACCTTGCGCGAGGCCTCGAGGTCGATGCGCTGGCCGAAATTGTTGCAGCCGAGCCCGACCGCGGACACGCGCAGGCCGGAGGCGCCGAGATTACGAATTTCCATGGGAGGTCCTGTCAGGAGAAAGCGGGCCATTGTGGCCGCGCTGCCCGCTAGCGGCAAGGCGTCGCCTTGCGTTGCTGCCATGCTGCCGGGAACTGAAGCCAAAAAAAATGCGGCCCCTGTCAGACGCGGCGACTGACGGGGACCGCTTTGGGGCGCTTGATCGGTGACGGGGGGCCTGATCAGACGCAGGTGCAACGTAGTCCCGCTATGTTACGCGCGGGTGACAGGCAGAGTTATCCACAGGGACTCCGCGGCTGTCGCGATCAGAAGATCTTGCGATAGACGATGAAGCCGGAGCGCTCGGCGACCTTGTCGTACAGGCTCTGCGCCGTGACGTTGGTCTCGTGCGTCTGCCAGTAGACCCGCGGGGACCCCGCGAGCTTTGCGCGCTCGTAGACGCCGTAGATCAGCGCCGAGGCGACGCCCTTGCCGCGCGAGGCCTCCAGCGTGAACAGGTCCTGCAGATAGCAGGACGGTTCGATCGCCGTGGTGCTGCGGTGAAACAGATAGTTCGTCATGCCGAGCAGCTTGCCGTCGCTCTCGGCGACCAGCCCATGCACCGGCTCATAGCCATCGAAGAAGCGCTGCCACGTCATCCGCGTGATTTCGGGCGCCAGCGCGGTCGGGCCGGAGCGGCCGTAGAAAGCGTTATAGCCATCCCACAACGGCAGCCATTGATCGTAGTCCTGCTTCGTGACGGAGCGAATGGTGAGCGACATGTGAGTTTCCGCGATCTCGGAGGACGCAAGGCGATGAAGCGTCCTTCATACGTGATGATCGCACTGCCGATCAATCGCGCCGTCGCATCACTCCGCGACGCGCAAGTACCGCATCAGCCTGCGGCCCGCGGGATCGCGCAGCGAACGGTAGTACTCGGCGCGCGCGGGCGGGTCGGTGTGGCGCACGAGGTCGGTCACGGGCGTGTAGCTCAGCATGCGCCCGCCATCGGGCAGGACGGCGCAGACGAAGCGCAGCACCTCGCCATTGCGCAAGGCGATGTTGATCGGCGTGGCGTCGCCGATCCGCACCATTTCCATCCGCTGCGCGATGAAGGTGCCGAGCTCATCCTCGGGCAGTTCGAACGCGCCGGTGTCGCGGCTGTGATACATCAGCGCAATGAAGGGCGGCTTGCCGTCGGCCACTTCGTCCGGCAGCGCAAAATAGTCGCGAAATGCGCGGTTGATGAATTCGGCACGCGTCTCGGCGTCGAGCAGCACGATGCCGATATCGACCTGGTCGAGCGCGGCCGACAGCCGTGCGGCGGTGGCGTGGCTCTGGCGCTCGGCGGCGAATGTGCCGAGCAGCCGCTCGCGCATCAGACCGGTGATTGCGGCCGTGCCGGCAGTCGTCACGGCCAGGAGGCCGAGCCGGACCAGATCCGCCGCCGCATAGCCCGGCAGTGCCCGATGGGCCAGAAAGAACAACGCCGCGCCGATCACCGCGACGGCAGCGCTGGTCATGGCGGAAGCGAGACCCGACAGTGAGCCGGCGAGCGCCACGATGCAGACGAACAGGGGCGCAGGCGAGGGAACATGGATATAGCGATCGAGCAGGATCGCCAGCAGCGCAATTGCCGCCGTCAGTGCCGGACCGGAGATCGCACGCCATCCGAACCGCATGGGCCAGTCTCGCTCCTCCCGAACGAGGTAAGGCCGCAACACTGGCCGATCGTTGCGCCCATGCGATGCGATTTCATGCGGTGCGCTTAAGGGGCACTTGCCGGCAAGGGCAAAGCTTTCGGATGATTTTAGGCCAAATGCGCGTGCCTGAGGCGCTGCTGCTGCGCCGGCGCATTCAGCGTCGACGTCCCCGAGCTCTTGCGCACGCCGGTGAAAATCAACAGCGATGCCGCGACCAGAATGGCCGCAGTCAGGGTGATTGCAACGACTACCACAGGCGATTTCATCGGTGTCCTGTCGCGATGCCGGTCGGCGCGGGCCGCGCGGCACCTTGAAGGCGGGTCCGGGATGAAACGGGGATCAGACCGGCAGGCCCATCGCCATGGTCGCCTTGGTCGACAGCACCGTCAGGGTGACGATCAGGCACAGCGAGAGCGCGGCGACGGCGAGCGAGGCCACGACCGCGTTGGTCAGCCGGGAAGACGAAACGGTAACGGTTGGGCCCCGAAAGCCTGCCGTGCCGGACGCCCGAATCATGGTCTAAATCCTTCAACGTGCGAGCGAATCACCCGCGACTCGAACAATTTCCCCGTTTCAACCGGCAATATTGGGGCGGCCATAGCGTCGAAAATGGCGAGAATGCGGCATGGGCTGTCCTTATGCCCGCTATTCCCGGAGCCAGCGCGCCGTCAGGCGCCCGCCGCGATGCTGGCGGGGTCGTCGACGTCGGCGGGCCGCCAGTCCATCGCCACGAAGCCGGGTGCAGCTTCCACGCGCTTCAGCCAGTCCCGGATCGCCGGGAAGGTCGAGAGGTCGTAGTCGCAGCGCTCGGCGAGGTGGGTGTAGCCGTAGAGCGCGATGTCGGCGACCGTGAGCTGGCGGGCGGCGAAATAGGCGTTGGTCTTGAGGTGGTTCTCCATCACCTGGAGCGCGCCATAGCCGCGCTCCATCCAGTCTTCCAGGGAGTGGGTCTGGAGATCGCGGCCGCCCTTGACCAGCGACAGCCAGAAATAGGCGGCGCCGATGTTCGGCTCGAGCGCGTGCTGCTCGAAGAACATCCATTGCAGCGCCTCGGCGCGGTCAATGCGGTTCTCGGGCGCAAGCGGCGTGCCGACCGCGACGTACCAGAGGATGGCGTTGGACTCGGCGAGATAGCGGTCGTCGCCGACCTCAAGCAGCGGCACCTGTCCCGACGGGTTCTTGGTCAGAAAGTCCGGCGTGCGACTCTCGCCGCGCAGAATGTCCACCTCGACTGCTTCGTAAGGCACGCTCAACAGGGCCAGCGCAAGGCGGACCTTGTAGCTGTTGCCGGAGCGTTGCATCGAATAGAGCTTGTACATTCTGGAGTTCGTTCCGAGGACGGGAAGGCGCGGTGTTCGTTGCCCCGCACCGCGGCTAAACAATGATGCCGTTGCGAATCCGCCGCAAGACCCGCGCCATAGAAAAACTCGAAAACCCTACCGCACCGCAATGCCGCGAAAGATCATTTTCGTGCGACGCTGCAAATCAGATCACGCTTGCGTTAGCGCGCGGCCGCACGTTCGTGCGGGACGGTTGAACGATCGTGATCGCTTCGGCCGCTGACGGGCCAAAGTCTTTCAAAGCAAATCGCTCAAAGGTTGTCTCAAGCGTCCTCTCGAGCGTCAGACTGCCGTCAGCTTTATGTCGGCGCGCAATGCGCAAAATTGCTCCGAGGACAGGCCTTGCCGGATATGAGGGATTCCGGCGGTAAAGTTACGGAAAATTGCGGGAAAACGCGCCTAGAAGCGCTCCAGATCCGTAAACTTTTTCGAGATCGGGCCGAAGTTTCTTGCGGCGCAGCGGCACACGTTTTAGGGTGGCTCATTCCCACAATCGGAGTCGTGAGGCCAAAGGGTTCACGACGCTTGTCAGGAGATGACGATGTCCTTCCTTGCCGCTGCGCTCGACCGTGTGAAGCCGTCCGCGACCATCGCGGTCACGGATAAAGCACGTGCGCTGAAAGCGGCGGGCCGCAACGTCATCGGCCTCGGTGCCGGCGAGCCCGACTTCGACACGCCCGCCAACATCAAGCTGGCTGCGATCCATGCCATCGAAGCCGGCAAGACCAAGTACACCGCCGTCGACGGCATTCCCGAGCTGAAGGAAGCCATCATCGGCAAGTTTCAGCGCGAGAACGGCGTGGCCTACAAGCCGAACCAGATCATCGTCGGCACCGGCGGCAAGCAGGTGCTGTACAACGCGCTGATGGCGACCATCAATCCGGGCGACGAGGTGATCATCCCCGCGCCGTACTGGGTCAGCTATCCCGAGATGGTGGCGCTCGCCGGCGGCGAGCCGGTGCCGGTGGTCTGCACCGCCGCGACCGGCTTCAAGCTCCAGGCCGAGGCGCTCGAGCGTGCGATCACGCCGAAGACCAAATGGGTGATCCTGTGCTCGCCGTCGAACCCGACCGGCGCGGCCTACACCAGGACCGAGCTGAAGGCGCTCACCGACGTGCTGGTCAGGCATCCGCATGTGTGGGTGATGACCGACGACATGTACGAGCACCTCGTCTATGACGACTTCCAGTTCACCACGGTCGCGCAGGTCGAGCCGAAACTCTACGACCGCACGCTCACCGTGAACGGAGTGTCGAAGGCCTATTGCATGACCGGCTGGCGCATCGGTTACGCCGGCGGTCCGGCGCAGCTGATCAAGGCGATGTCGACGATCCAGTCGCAGTCGACCTCGAACCCGTCGTCGATCGCACAATGGGCCGCGGTGGAAGCGCTGAACGGTCCGCAGGACTTCATCCCCGCCAACAATAAGGTGTTCAAGGAGCGCCGCGACCTCGTGGTCTCCATGCTCAACCAGGCCAAGGGCATCGAGTGCCCGCGTCCCGAAGGCGCGTTCTACGTCTATCCCTCCTGCGCCGGCACCATCGGCAAGACCGCGCCGTCGGGCAAGGTGATCGACAATGACGAGACCTTCGTGACCGAGTTGCTCGAGACCGAAGGCGTCGCCGTGGTGCAGGGTTCGGCCTTCGGCCTCGGCCCGGCGTTCCGCATCTCCTACGCGACCAAGACCTCGGACCTCGAAGACGCCTGCAAGCGCATCCAGCGCTTCTGCGGTAATCTCCGCTGAGCCCGTCGCAAATACCTATCGAAAAGGCCCGCCTCCGGCGGGCCTTTTTATTGTTTGCACGCTTATCGTCACGCGTGATCTGGCACCACCACGGCTCTTGTGGCATAGACCATCGCGCAACACGGGTGGGGCGCTCTCTCTGCTCGCATCACATTCATCGCCGGAGATATTCATGCGCCGTTCGTTCATCCTCGCCGGGCTCGCCGCGGCCAGCCTCGTTGCCTCCGTCGCAAACAGCGGCGCTCAGCAGCAGCGGATGGTCCGGGTCGGCGTGCTCGAATGCCGCGGCGGCGCCAGCGTTGGCTTCATCGTGGGATCGGTGACCAATCTCGGTTGCGTCCTGCGTGCCGACGGTTTGCCGGAAGATCGCTACGTCGCGACCATTCGTAAAGTGGGCCTCGACATCGGCATCACCCAGGAGACCACGCTGGCCTGGGGCGTGTTCGCGCCGGTCGACCGGCTCGGCCCCGGCGATCTCTCGGGCAATTATGCCGGCGCGCAGGGCAGCGCCTCGGTCGGCGTCGGTATCGGTGGCAACGCGCTGATCGGCGGCTCCAACAATTCGATCGCGCTCCAGCCGCTCAGCGTGCAGGGCCAGGTCGGCCTCAACGTCGCCGCTGGCCTCGAGAGCCTGGAACTCCGTCCGGGTCGTTGACAATTTCGCGTGTGCAGATCGCGTCAGTCCGACGCGATCTCGGCAACGACGCACCGCAGCGATTTTTGATGCTTGCCAAATCTCGGGGACGGGCAGAGCATCGGCGTTTGCCGACCCAATCATGGGCCGAGCTCCACACCAAGGAGGCGGCGAATGGGACAAGACGTCAGAAGTCCCCGAGGTCCACGGTGCATCGCACTGGTGGGCCCATTCCAAAGCGGTAAAACCACACTTCTCGAAGCAATACTGGCGCGAACGGGCGCAATCCCCCGCGTCGGCAGCGTCGACGCCGGAACATCCGTCGGCGACGCCTCCCCGGAGGCCCGTCATCACAAGATGACCGTCGGCCTGACTGCCGCCACCACGAGTTTCATGGGCGACAGCTACACCTTCCTCGATTGTCCCGGTTCCGTTGAGTTCGCCCACGACATGCGTGCAGCGCTTCCCGCTGTCGACGCCGCGGTCGTGGTCTGCGAGGCCGACGAGAAGAAGCTGCCGCAGCTTCAGATCATCCTGCGCGAGCTGGAGGAGCTGAAGATCCCGCGTTTCCTGTTCCTCAACAAGATCGACCGCGCCAACAAGCGCATCCGCGAGACGCTGGCGACACTCCAGCCCGCCTCGCGCGTGCCGCTGGTGCTGCGCCAGATCCCGATCTGGAAGGGCGAGCTGATCGAGGGCTTCGTCGATCTCGCGCTGGAACGTGCGTTCATCTACCGCGAGCACAAGGCCTCCGAGGTGGTCGCGCTCGAAGGCGGAGATCTCGATCGCGAGAAGGAGGCCCGCTTCTCGATGCTGGAGAAGCTCGCCGATCACGACGACGCGCTGATGGAGCAATTGCTCGAGGACATCCAGCCGCCGCGCGATGCGGTGTTCGACGATCTCGCCCGCGAATTGCGCGAGGGGCAGATCTGCCCCGTGCTGCTGGGTGCCGCCGCGCGCGAAAACGGCGTGCTGCGCCTGATGAAGGCCCTGCGCCACGAGGCGCCCGGCATCGAGGAAACTGCAAAGCGTCTCGGTGTGCCTGCCGGCAAGGAGGCGCTCGGCTACGTCTTCAAGACGCTGCATTCGCAGCACGGCGGAAAGCTGTCGCTGACGCGATTGCTCGCCGGCCATCTCGACGACGGAGCGACGCTGCAATCCGCCTCCGGCGGGAGCGGCCGCATCTCCGGCATCCTCGCCGTCAACGGCGCGTACGATACCAAGCGTGCCGCGGCCGAAGCCGGCGACACGGTTGCGCTCGCCAAGGTCGACCCGATCAAGACCGGCGACACGGTCTCGAGCGGCAAGTCCCCGCCGGCTGCGCTGTTCGCCCCGGAGCCGACGCCGCCGGTGCTCGCGATCTCGGTCGCCGCCACCGACCGCAAGGACGACGTCAAGCTCGGCCAGGCCCTTGCCCGGCTGCACGAGGAGGATCCTTCGCTCGGCGTCGTGATGAACGCCCAGACCCACGACACCGTGCTGTGGGGCCAGGGCGAGATGCATCTGCGCGTGGCGAGCGAGCGGCTGCGCGACCGCTTCGGCGTCAAGATCACCTCGCATCCACCCGCGATCGGCTACCAGGAGACCATCCGCAAGCCGATCGTTCAGCGCGGCCGCCACAAGAAGCAGTCCGGCGGTCACGGTCAGTTCGGCGATGTCGTGCTCGACATCAAGCCGCTGCCGCGCGGCGAGGGCTTCAAGTTCACCGAGAAGGTGGTCGGCGGCGCGGTGCCGCGCAATTATATCGGCGCGGTGGAAGAGGGCGTTGTCGACGGACTGACGCGCGGCCCGCTCGGTTTCCCCGTCACCGATCTGCAGGTGACGCTGACCGACGGCTCCTATCACAGCGTCGACTCGTCCGACCTCGCCTTCCGCACGGCGGCGCGGGTCGGGCTCAACGAAGGCCTGCCGCAATGCCAGTCCGTCCTGCTGGAGCCGATCCACGTGGTCGAGATCGTCTGCCCGACCGACGCCACCGCCAAGATCAACGCGATCCTGTCGGCGCGGCGCGGCCAGATCCTCGGCTTCGACACCCGTGACGGCTGGAGCGGTTGGGACTGCGTCCGCGCCATGATGCCGGAGGCGGAGATCGGCGAGCTCATCGTCGAGCTGCGTTCGGCCACGGCTGGAGCCGGCAGCTTCACCCGTCAGTTCGACCACATGGCCGAGGTGACCGGCCGCGCCGCCGACCAGATCATCGCCGCGCATCAGCACGCGGCGTGATGTAAGGGAAGCACGGCTCTCTCACTCCCTCGCCCCGTTCTTTACGGGGAGAGGGGCTGTTTCCGCGCGCACCGTGAAAACTGGACTCACACAGCCTCCTCCTCTCCGTCATTGCGAGCGCAGCGAAGCAATCCAGAGTCTTTCCGCGGAGGGATTCTGGATTGCTTCGTCGCTTCGCTCCTCGCAATGACGGTGGAGACGGACGGGTCGTACGGCAAACTCCCTTGCGTTCGCCTTGCAATGATGTATTTTACATCATTGTGCATGCTCCAGATATCACTTATAAACTCTGATACGTGAGGCCACGGTGATCACGTCGTTCCAGATGCGGGCAGCCCGCGCGCTGCTTGGCATTGACCAGAAAGCCTTGGCCGAGCTCGCCGGCGTTTCGCTGCCGACCATCCAGCGGATGGAGGCCAGCACCGGCAATGTGCGCGGCGTGGTCGAGACCTTGATCAAGGTGGTCGAGGCGTTCGACCGGGCCGGCGTCGAGCTGATCGGCGAGCAGGCCCGCAGCGACAGCGGCGGGCGGGGCGTTCGCCTGAAGGAGCCGGGGCCGCCGCGCCGCGTGGGAGCATGATCGCGTTGATCGTGCTCGGGATAAGCTAGCGCATCGTCGCACGCGCGCGCTGCACGATGCACCGGAGCATTGTGGGCAGCGGAGCACTCTGCGGAAATGAGCATCACAGGCCAACACGCAGGCAAGCTGCATCAGCTGCGTCGACCGACCTTTGCCGAACTCTATCTCCCCAAGCTCGTCACCGTCTGGCGCGAAGGCTACGGCCTCGCGGATCTCCGCGCCGATGTGTTCGCGGGCCTGACGGTTGCCATCGTCGCGCTGCCGCTGTCGATGGCGATCGCAATCGCCTCGGGCGTGACGCCGGACCGCGGGCTCTACACCGCTGTCGTCGGTGGCTTCATCGTGTCGCTGCTCGGCGGCAGTCGCTTCCAGATCGGCGGGCCCGCCGGCGCCTTCATCGTGCTGGTCGCGGTGACGGCGGAGCGGCACGGCGTCGATGGCGTCATCCTCGCCACCCTGATGGCGGGCATGGTCCTGATCGCCGCGGGCCTGTTGCGGATCGGCACCTACATCAAGTTCATTCCCTACCCCGTCACGGTCGGCTTCACCGCGGGCATCGCCGTGATCATCTTCGCCAGCCAGCTCCGCGATCTCGGCGGGATCACGCTGGCCGGGAAAGAGCCCAGCGAATTCGTGCCGAAACTCGTTGCGCTCGCCGCAGGCCTGCACACGATCAATCCCTCCGCCGTCGCGGTCGCGATCGTCAGCATTGCCGTCATCGCCGGCCTGCGGCGCTGGCGGCCGTCCTGGCCCGGCATCCTGATTGCGGTCGTGCTCGCGGCGGTCGCGACTGCCGTGCTGGCGCTGCCGGTCGAAACCATCGGCAGCCGGTTCGGCGGCATTCCGCGCGAATTGCCGTCGCCGGCGCTGCCGGCGTTCTCGCTTGCGAAGGCAACGGCCGTGCTGCCGGATGCGATCTCGTTCGCGCTGCTCGCCGCGATCGAATCGCTGCTGTCGGCGGTGGTGGCCGACGGCATGACCGGACGCCGCCACCGCTCCAATTGCGAGCTGGTGGCGCAAGGCGCGGCCAATATCGGTTCGGCGTTGTTCGGCGGCATCTGCGTCACCGGCCTGATCGCGCGCACCGCCACCAACATCCGCGCCGGCGGACGTGGGCCGCTCGCGGGCATGCTGCATTCGGTCTTCCTGCTGCTGTTCATGCTGATCGCAGCACCGCTCGCGAGCTACATTCCGCTGGCCGCGCTCGCCGCCGTGCTCGTCGTCGTCGCCTGGACCATGGCGGAGAAGCACGAATTCGCGACGCTGCTGCGCTCATCCTGGGGCGATGCCGTCGTGCTGCTCGCGACCTTCCTGCTCACCATCTTCCGCGACCTGACCGAAGGCATCCTGGTCGGCTTCGCGCTGGGCGCGGTGCTGTTCATCCACCGCATGGCGGAGATGACGGGCATCGAGGAGCGCTCCCCGCTGGTGGCCGCCGATCGTCCCGATGACGGCAATGGCGAGCGCGTGCCTTACGATCCCGCGCTCGCCATCGATCGCGACGTGCTGGTCTATCGCATCACCGGTGCGTTCTTCTTCGGTGCCGCCTCGGCAATCGGAAACGTGCTCGACGGCATTGCCGACCAGCGCAAGGGTCTTGTGGTCGATTTCGCCGCGGTGCCGTTCCTGGATTCGACGGCCGCCAACGTGCTCGGTCGCGTCGCCGTCAAGGCGCACCGCCACGGCATCCGGCTGTTCATCACGGGGGCGTCGCCCGCGGTTCGCCGCGCGCTGCTCACCCACGGCGTGACGCCGCCCCGTGCGCGCTATCGCGCGACGATCGCGCGTGCCGTCGCCGACATCAAGGGCGGCGCGGCGCAGCGCGCGGCCGATGACGCGGCCGCGACCTGACGGCAGCGCACTTCTCAAGCCGGCCGATTTGATCGACACTGCCGCGTCACGGCGGTGGTGCAGCGAATGCTGGATTCGCGTCGCAATATTGCGCTGGCCTGCGCGCTCAGCATGCTGGCGGGCTATGTCGACGGCATCGGTTTCCTGCATCTCGGCGGCCTGTTCGTCTCGTTCATGAGCGGCAACTCCACGCGTCTCGGCGTCAGCCTTGCGGAGGCGCAGTGGTGGCAGGCCGCCAGCGCCCTCGGCCTGATCGCGCTGTTCGTGGCCGGAGCCGCGGCCGGCAGCCTCGTCGTGCTCGGCGGCGGGGCCGAGCGGCAGCCCTGGCTGCTTCTCATTGAAACCGGGCTGCTTGCGGGTGCCGGACTTTGCCATGCCTACGGCCTGTCGACCCTCGCGATCGCGGCCATCGTGCTCGCGATGGGCCTGGAGAACGCCGTGTTCCAGATCGATGGCGGCTCGGGCCTTGGCCTCACCTATGTCACGGGCGCGCTGGTCAAGGTCGGCCAGTTCCTCGCGGTGAGCCTCACCGGCGGGCCGCGCTGGAATTGGGCGCCGAACCTGCTGTTGTGGGCGGCGCTCGTTGCGGGCTCGGCGAGCGGCGCGCTCGGCTATGCCCGGATCAACCTCGCCGCGATCTGGTTCGCCGCTGCCGCGGCGCTGGCTTTGGCTGCGGCGATGCGGCGGTCGCGCGCTTGACAGAGCCGGCGGGACGCGAAATGGATCGCCTCGAACACGACCCGAGGGACAGATGACCGCGCTCAGGACTCCCGCAGCCTGTTTGATCGGATGGCCGGCCGCGCATTCGCGCTCGCCGCTGATCCATCGTTACTGGCTGCGCACGCTCGGGATCGAGGGTGGTTACGTCATCGAGGCGGTCCCGCCCGAGGATCTGCGCGACTTCGTGCTGCGGCTGTCGCTGCGCGGCTTCGTCGGCGCCAACGTCACCATCCCGCACAAGGAAGACGTGCTGGCGCTGTCCACGCCCGATGCGCGTGCCAGGGCCGTCGGCGCTGCGAACACGCTGTGGTTTGCCGACGGCGAGCTCCGCTCGACCAATACCGACGTCGAAGGCTTCATCGGCAATCTCGATGCCGGCGCGGCCGGTTGGGACAGGGCGGAAGAGGCATTGGTGCTCGGGGCCGGCGGTTCCTCGCGCGCGGTCGTGTTCGGCCTGCTCGAACGCGGCATCAAGCGTATCCACCTCGCCAACCGCACCATCGCGCGCGCCGAGACGCTGGCAAGACAGTTCGGGCCGAACGTGCATCCGATTCCCTGGGACGGCATCAACGACGTGCTGCCGCGCGCAAGACTTCTCGTCAACACGACCTCGCTCGGCATGCACGGCCAGCCTTCGCTCGATGTCGATGTGGCGCGCCTGCCGGACGGGGCGGTCGTCGCCGACCTCGTCTACGTTCCCCTGGTGACGCCGCTGCTGGCGGCTGCGAAGGCGCGCGGCCTGAACACCGCCGACGGGCTCGGCATGCTCCTGCACCAGGCGGTGCGCGGCTTCGAGCTGTGGTTCGGCCAAAGGCCTGAAGTCACGGCCGAGCTGCGCGCGCTGGTCGAGGCCGATCTCACAAAGACTTGAAAGGGTAACGGCGAATAGCACCCCACCTCCGGAGTTCTATCCCCGTGGGGACAATCCGGAGACCGTCATGCCTGTTCAACGTGCAACTTTCACACGTCCGCTCATCGCCGTCGCGATGGTGGCCGCTTCCACCCTCTATGCCGTCGCGCAGAGGGCGCCGGTGCCGACGCGCGTGCGTGGCACGATCGAGAGCGTCAATGGCGACACCATGCAGGTCAAGTCGCGCAGCGGCGAGGACGTCAAGCTTCGCATCGCCCCTGACGTGAACGTGTCGGGCGTTACCAAAATTTCACTCGCCGACATCAAGGTCGGCTCCTTCGTCGGCGCCACCACGGTGCCGGGTCCGGACGGCGGCCAGAACGCGGTCGAGGTCCACGTGTTTCCGGAGAGCATGCGCGGCACCGGCGAGGGCTCGCGGCCCTATGACCTCAAGCCGAACTCCACCATGACCAATGCCACGGTGTCGGAGAGTGTGGTCGGCAATGACGGCCATACGCTGCTGGTGAAGTACAAGGACGGCGAGAAGAAGGTGTTCGTCGCCGACAACACGCCGGTCGTGACCTTCGTGCCCGGCGACAAATCCGAGCTGAAGGCCGGCGCAAAAGTCGTCGCCTTCATGAAGCAGCTGCCGGACGGCTCGTTTGAAACCAACCGCGTCAGTGTCGGCCTCGACGGCCTGACACCGCCGATGTGAAGGAGAATCGCAACATGTCGAAATCAAGCTGGATGCCGCGCCTGTTCGTGGCGGCGTTTGCCGTCACATCCATGTTCTCCGCCTCGGCGCAGCAGTCGCCGACGGTCCGCATCCGCGGCACCATCGAGAGCGTCGACGGCAACACCCTCGGCATCAAGACGCGCGAAGGCAGCGACGTGAAGGTGCGCATGACCGACAACGTCGCGGTCTTCGCCGTGGTGAAGACCTCACTGTCGGAGATCAAGGAAGGATCCTATATCGGCGTGACCGGCATGCCCCAGCCCGACGGCACGCAGAAGGCGATCGCCGTGCACATCTTCCCCGAGAACCAGCGCGGCGCGGCCGAAGGTTTTCGTCCCTGGGATGCGCGCGCGAACTCGACCATGACCAACGCGACCGTGGCGCAGACGGTGGAAGGCACCGACGGCCAGAACATCACCGTCAAGTACAAGGACGGCGAGAAGAAAGTGGTGGTGCCGCCGGATACGCCGATCGTCACCTTCGTCGCCAGCGACAAATCCGAGATCAAGCCCGGCGCCAAGCTGATCATCTTCGGCGCGGCGAAGAAGGAGGACGGCTCGCTCGAGGCCAACCGGGTGAACGTCGGCAGGGATGGGATTACGCCGCCGATGTGAGGGACTGGCGCTGAACTCGTAGGGTGGGCAAAGGCGCACTTGCGCCGTGCCCACCACGCTCCTGTGTTTCGCGAAAGTTGGTGGGCACGCTTCGCTTTGCCCACCCTACGGCGCTGCCGCTACGCCTCACACCGCAATGATGTGATCGTCGATCTCGTCGATCCGGTTGACGCCGCACAGGCCCATGGTCGTGAGCAGCTCCTTCTGGATGATGTCGATCGCCTTGGCGACGCCGGCCTGGCCGCCGGCACCGAGGCCATGGGCGTAGGCGCGGCCGATCATGCAGGACTTTGCGCCGAGCGCGAGCGCGCGCATCACGTCCTGGCCGGAGCGGACACCGCCGTCGAACATGATCTCCATCTGCGAGCCGACCGCGTCGACGATCTCCGGCAGCGCCTCGATCGAGGACGGCGCGCCGTCGAGCTGCCGGCCGCCATGGTTGGAGACGACCAGCGCCTGCGCGCCCGTCTTCGCGGCGAGCTCGGCGTCCTCGACGTCGAGGATGCCCTTCAGGATCAGCTTGCCCGGCCAGATGCTGCGGATCCACTCGATGTCGTTCCAGTTCAGCGAGGTGTCGAACTGCGAGTTGATCCAGGTCGAGAGCGACGTGATGTCGTCGCTGACCTTCAGATGACCGGCGAGATTGCCGAAGGTGCGGCGCTTGCCCTGCAGCACGCCCGACACCCAGGCCGGCTTGGTGGCGAAATCGATCAGCTTCGACAGCGACCATTCCGGCGGCACCGTCATGCCGTTCTTGATGTCCTGGTGGCGCTGGCCGATCACTTGGAGATCGACGGTCAGCACGAGCGCGCTGCATTTCGCCGCCATCGCGCGCTGGATCAATTCCTTGATGAAGCCGCGGTCCTTCATCACGTAGAGCTGGAACCAGAACGGCTTCTCGACATTGGCGGCGATGTCCTCGATCGAGCAGATCGACATCGTCGACTGCGTGAACGGGATGCCGGCGGCCTGCGCGGCGCGGCAGGCGTGAATCTCGCCGTCGCCATGCTGCATGCCCAGGAGGCCGACGGGCGCCAATATCAACGGCATGGTCGAGGACTCGCCGAGGATCATGGTCGAGGTGTCGCGCCTGGAGACGTCGACCAGGACGCGCTGGCGGAACTTGATCGCCTGCATGTCCTCGCGGTTGGCGCGCAGCGTTTCCTCGGCATAGGAGCCGCGGTCGCAATAGTCGAAGAACGCCTTCGGCACGCGGCGCTGATGCAGCGTGCGAAGATCGTCGATACAGGTGATGTGCTTCATGAACGTTTCCCCGGCCCGTCTTGCATCAGAAGTCTTGCTTCAGAAGTCTTGCATCGGAAGATCGAGGGGTCATCTAGCATGGTTGGATGCACAGCCAAATCGTTTGGGAGGAGGGCGCCATGAGCAAACCGCGCGGCCAGCCGACACCGGAAGAGATCAAGGAGAAGCAGGATCTCGACGACGCGCTGGAGGAGGGTCTGGAAGAGACCTTCCCGGGGTCCGATCCCGTCAACGTCACCCAGCCGGCGCCGAGCCGCCAGGACGGCCATGTGAAGCGCTCCGACTAGGGGCGGGTTCCGCCCCATTCCGCGCTGTCGGCCGGAAATATAGTGCTAACAATAAGTTACCGGGGCGCCTTGGGCCCGGTCCCGTAATGATTAATCACATTTTTTGAAGCCAAGTTGGCCGCGAAGGCATTATAACGTCTCAGCAAATCAGGGATGCGGGGCCCTTTCGGGCATCCCGTAGTTGTAGAGGGGTCCCTGGTTGTTGCGTGGGGGACGATATGAGCCGCAAATATTTCGGGACGGACGGGATCCGGGGCCGCGCCAACGGACTGATCACGCCGGAGCTCGCGCTCAAGGTCGGCCAGGCCGCAGGCCTTGCGTTTCAGCGCGGTGACCATCGCCACCGGGTCGTGATCGGCAAGGACACGCGTCTGTCCGGCTACATGATCGAATATGCGATGGTCGCGGGCTTCACCTCGGTCGGCATGGACGTGCTGCTGGTCGGCCCGATGCCGACGCCGGCGGTGGCGATGCTGACCAAGTCGATGCGCGCCGATCTCGGCGTGATGATCTCGGCCTCGCACAATCTGTTCGAGGACAACGGCATCAAGCTGTTCGGCCCGCAGGGTTTCAAGCTCTCCGACGACGTCGAGAAGCAGATCGAGCAGCTGCTCGACGAATCCCTCGACAAGCGGCTCGCTCAGAGCGCGAGCCTCGGCCGCGCCCGCCGTATCGACGGCGTGCATGACCGCTACATCGAATTCGCCAAGCGCACGCTGCCGCGCGATCTCTCGCTCGACGGCCTGCGCGTCGTGGTCGATTGCGCCAACGGCGCCGCTTACAGGGTGGTGCCGGAAGCGCTGTGGGAATTGGGCGCCGACGTCGTGCCGATCGGCGTCGAGCCCGACGGTTTCAACATCAACAAGGAATGCGGCTCGACCTCGCCGGAAACGCTGTCGAAGAAGGTGCGCGAGATGCGCGCCGACATCGGCATCGCGCTCGATGGCGACGCCGATCGCGTCATCCTGGTCGACGAGCGCGGCCACACCGTCGACGGCGACCAGCTGCTCGCGGTGATCGCGCAGAGCTGGAAGGAAGACGGCCGGCTGTCGCGGCCGGGCATCGTCGCCACCGTGATGTCCAATCTCGGCCTCGAACGCTTCCTCAAGGGGCAGGGGCTCGATCTCGTGCGCACGCCGGTCGGCGACCGCTACGTGCTCGAGCAGATGCTGAAAGGCGGCTACAATCTCGGCGGCGAGCAGTCCGGCCACATCATCCTGTCCGACTATGCCACCACCGGCGACGGCTTCGTTGCGGCGCTGCAGGTGCTGGCCGTGGTGCAGAAGCTGCGCCGGCCCGTGTCGGAGGTCTGCCACCGTTTCGACCCGCTGCCGCAGATCCTGAAGAACGTCCGCTACAAGAGCGGCAAGCCGCTCGAGGATTCCGACGTCAAATCGGCGATCTCCGACGGCGAGAAGCGGCTCAACGGCCACGGCCGCCTTCTGATCCGCTCGTCCGGCACCGAGCCGGTGATCCGCGTCATGGGCGAGGGCGAGGACCGCCTGCTGGTCGAGGACGTCGTCGACACCATCGTCTCCGCACTCGGACAGGCCGCGGCCTGAGCCGCATCGCTACGCGAAGCACGATCGTAGCCCGGATGGAGCGCAGCGAAATCCGGGGATCGCGCCCGCGGACATAGACGTCCCGGATTACGCTTCGCTCCATCCGGGCTACGAAATCCCGGACCCTCATGGTGAGGAGCCCGCCAACGGCGGGCGTCTCGAACCAAGCAGGGCGTGTCGCCTCGCGGTGAATCCGGCACGTGCATTCCAGCCATCGACGATTGGCGGTGGATCGGCCGCAGCCGGCATCGTAGTTAGGCGGTGCGGCAATCTGTCGTGCCGCGCCGGGATGCTCCATTGAACAAGCCTGTCGTCGTCTCCGAGGAAACGCTGACCGAGCCGGTCGTCGTCAGCGACGTGGCGCCCGCCGCCCGGGCTGCCGCAGGGCCGGCCTATGTCGTGCTCGCCGGCATCAGCTTCTCGCACTTCCTCAACGACACCATGCAGTCGCTGATCGCCTCGGTGTATCCGATCCTGAAGGACACCTACGCGCTCGACTTCGCGCAGATCGGCATGATCACGCTGGCCTTCCAGTTCACGGCTTCGCTGCTCCAGCCGGTGGTCGGGCACTACACCGACAAGAAGGCGCAGCCCTATTCGCTCGCGATCGGCATGGCCTCGACCTTCTTCGGCCTGCTGCTGCTCAGCGCCGCGCACCAATATCTCGTCATCCTCGCCGCGGCTGCGCTGGTCGGCCTCGGCTCGGCAGTGTTTCACCCTGAATCCGCGCGCATCGCGCGGCTTGCCTCCGGCGGCCGCTATGGTTTCGCGCAGTCGGTGTTCCAGCTCGGCGGCAGCTTCGGCACGTCGATGGGGCCGGTGCTGGCGGCGCTGATCGTGGTGCCGTTCGGGCAGGGCAGCATCGCATGGTTCTCCTCGATCGCGTTCCTCGCGATCCTCATCCTCTGGCGCATCGGCCGCTGGTACGAGCCGCAGATCAAGGCGAAGAAGACGGCGGCGGTTCAGGCCCATCCCGACGCGCCGAGCTCGCGCCGCGTCGCGGTCGCGCTTGCCGTGCTGGTGGCGCTCTTGTTCTCGAAGCAGCTCTACGTCTCGAGCCTGTCGAGCTACTACATCTTCTATCTGATCGATCGCTTCGGCGTGTCGACGCAGGCGGCGCAGATCTATCTCTTCATCTTCCTCGCCGCGAATGCGGTCGGCGCGTTCTTCGGCGGTCCGCTGGGCGATCGCTTCGGCCGCAAGATCGTGATCTGGATCTCGATCCTCGGAGCGCTGCCGTTCACGCTGGCGCTGCCCTATGCCGGGCTCTATGCGAGCGCGGTGCTGTCGGTGATCATCGGCCTGATCATCTCCTCGACGACGTCGTCGATCATCGTGTTCGCGCAGGAACTGGTGCCGCACCGCTTCGGCATGATCTCCGGCGTGTTCTTCGGTGTTGCCTTCGGCATCGGAGGCCTGGGTGCCGCCGTGCTCGGCAAGCTCGCCGATCACACCTCGATCGAGTTCGTCTACCAGGTCTGTGCCTGGCTGCCGGCGATCGGCCTGCTTGCAGTGTTCCTGCCCAAGCTGCCGCGGCACCTGCGTTAACAAATCCTGTTTCGCTGCATTGCGGCTTCATCAATCGTTAGCAATTGGCGCGTCGGGGCGCCGCATTTTTGCAACGCTTCTGCCGCATGCGCGCGAGTGGTGAGAAAAAATCAACCTTAAAAATTAGGGTTAAGTGGCGCTTAAACATTTGGTGCCATCGTCCTCCCGTGAGTTTCCAGAACGTGGGGCGTCAGCATTTTGCCTCACCGGCCATAAGGACGAAGCCAAATGCGTAGCGTTAAGTCTCTCCTTGCCGCAGGTGCGGCGACCCTCATCTCGTCGATGGCGTTCGCCGCCGATATGCCGATCGCCGCTCCGCCTCCCATGTACGCGCCGCCGGCTCCGCCCGCCGACTTCGGCGGCTGGTATCTCCGCGGCGACATCGGCATGACCAACCAGAGCGCCAAGCGGATCGACAGCGCGACCGCGCAGACGTTCCCGACGACCACGGTGGGACTCGGCTTCGACTCCTCGCCGCTGTTCGACCTCGGCGTCGGCTATCGCTTCAACAACTGGTTCCGCGCCGACGTGATCGGCCAGTATCGCGGCAGGGCCAATCTGCACGGTGCGGACAACGTCATCGCACCCGGCTTCGTCGGGTCCGACAGCTACTCCGGTAGCAAGTCGGAGTGGGTCGTCATGGCGAATGCCTATGTCGATCTCGGCACCTGGTGGTGTATCACCCCGTTCGTCGGTGCTGGTGTCGGCGGCTCCTACAACAAGCTCAGTGGATTCCGTGACGACGGCATTCAGATCGCTGGCGGCGTGCCGTCCAGCAGCGCAACCTACTTTGCCGACAACGGTAAGTGGAATTTCGCCTGGGCCGCCCACGCCGGTCTTGCCTACAAGGTCAGCCCCGGCTTCACCGTCGAACTCGCCTACAGCTACATGGATCTCGGCGACGCCAATCCCGGCAACTTCCGCGCCTACGACAACAGCATCTCGGGTCCGTCGACAATCAAGATCAAGGATATCACCTCGCATGACGTGAAGCTCGGCGTGCGTTGGGATCTGAGCAGCCCGCCGGCCTACATGCCGCCGCTCGTCACCAAGGGCTGATCGTCAGCTCCATCGCTTAACGTCTCTTAACGGCGCGGGATCATCCCGCGCCGTTTTGCTTTGCGTATTTTTCATTGCTCGACGGCGACGAAAGCATCCGACGCAACCATTGGTTAAGGTTAACAGGCGATGATCATCGCAACAGTTCGAGTTCGATGGAGCGTTGTGATGCGTGGGCTGATGTTGTTGGCGGCGGCGATGTTGGGGACGGTGTCTGCTGCGCACGCGGCCGATCTCTCCGATCTTCCCATCTTGCGCGGCAGCTTCACCGACGGCCTGTCGAAGTCATCCCATAATTGGGACGGCTTCTATGTCGGCGGCCAGTTCGGCTTTGCCACGACCGACATCGACTTCAGTCACGCCCCGAAGTCGATGACCGATTTCATGCTTCGCAACAGCATCCTGCAGGCGCCGGTCGGCGGTTGGTCGCTGCTGCCGAAAAACCACGTGCAGTCGACGGGGTTCGGCGCCTATGTGGGCAAGAACTGGCAGCTCTACGACGCCGTGATGGGCGTCGAAGCCAATTACAGCTACATGAGCAGCATATCGAGCACGGCCAGCGACTCCATGGGCCGAATACTTCCCGGCGAAACGGGTCCCGCGGGCCATACCTACACTTACAACACCTCGCTCGGTGGCGGTGCTTCATTGAAGCTCAAGGATTATGCGACTTTCCGGGGTCGGGTCGGCTGGGACGGCGGCGACTTCATGCCGTATGGTTTCGCCGGGCTGGCGGTCGGGCGCGCTGAAGTCTCGCGATTTGCGACCGTGAGTTGGCAGAAATACGACGACTTCGACGAGGCTGTGGTCAGCGGCGGCGTGACTACGACGGTTCATCGCCATCTTCCCGCCGGTTCAGCCACACTGTCCAGCACCGAGCAGCGCACCAACAGCTTTATGTACGGATGGACGGCCGGCATCGGCGTCGAATACGCGATCTGCGGCAACTTCCTCATTCGCGGTGAATGGGAGCATGTCGGCTTCTCAAACGTGAAGGACATTACTGTCGGCCTGAACAACTTCCGCGTCGGCGCCGGCTACCAGTTCTAGACGCGCCGATGCAGCCGGTTGACAGGGCGGCGGCGTCCTGATGCTCTGTCGCTAGACGCGGAGCGGCAGCGATGAAGATCTACGGCGATACCAACTCCGGAAATTGTCTGAAGGTGAAGTGGGTCTGCGACAAGCTCGCGCTGCCTTACCAATGGATCGAGATCGACACCCGCAAGGGCGAGACGCGCACGCCGCAATTCCTTAAAATGAACGGCGCCGGCCAGGTGCCGACCGTCGAACTCGACGACGGCCGCACGCTGGCGCAGTCCAATGCCATCATCCGCTATCTCGCCCGCGACAGCGCGCTCGTTCCGCGCGATGCCTTCACTGCGGCCAAGATGGACGAATGGCTGTTCTGGGAACAGTACAGCCACGAGCCCTATATCGCGGTGTGCCGCTTCCAGCTTGTGTATCTCGGCAAGGATGCGTCCGAACTCGATCCTGACAAGGTCAAGCGCGGCTATGCGGCGCTCGACCGCATGGAGCAGCATCTTGCGGCAAGCCGCTTCTTTGCCGGCGAGGAAGTTTCGCTCGCCGACGTCTCGCTGCTCGCCTATACCCGCCTCGCGCATCAAGGTGGCTTCGATCTCAGCCGCCATGCCGCCATCCGCCGCTGGATCGGCGAGGCCGAAGCCTGGCTCGGCCTTCCACCGGCGCGCTGAGAGCCGCGCTGATTCTTGGAGTTTCCCGACATGAACGAGAAGTCCGTCTCCATCCGTCCCGCGCGCCGCGAGGACGTTGCGGCGATCGTCGCCATGCTTGCCGACGATCATCTCGGGCGTGCCCGCGAGCGCGTCGAGGATCCCTTGCCTGAGTCCTATTACCAGGCGTTCGAGCGGGTCGAGTGCGATCAAAATCTCACGCTCGTGGTGGCAGAGAGCGAGGGCAGGGTGGTCGGCTGCCTGCAGCTCGCGATCTTGCCGGGCATCAGCACGCAAGGCGGCATCCGCGGTCTGCTCGAAGATGTCCGCGTTGCTTCCGATTGTCGCAGCCGCGGCATCGGTGAGCAGCTGGTGCAATGGGCGGTCGCGGAAGCGAAAGCGCGCGGCTGCAATCTGGTCGAACTGCTGACGCATCAGACGCGAACAGATGCGCAGCGCTTCTACAAGCGGCTCGGGTTCGCTGCTAGTCACGTCGGCATGACTGTCCGCTTTTGACGCAGCTCGTCGCGAGCCTTGCGCGATCAGCAAATTCGGATCGCGCATTCGTTCATATTAAGAGCCGGTAAACTACCCAGCCGTCGTTCACGTTGAGCCGGGAACGAACGGTGCTACGGCAGCGTCAGACACCGGGCTCGGTCGGTTCGGGGATTTCGATGACAAGCTATTCCATGATCAAGGTCGGCAACGATTACGTCGTGCAGGCCAATGACAAATGCATTTTGAAAGTCGGCAGCCGCCGTCGTGCCGCGCAATTGATCAGCGATGCCACGGACTTGCTGAACGCGCTTGCCGTGGTCGAATCGCCCAAGATTGCGCCGGAAGCGCCTTCACTCCAGCGTGAGATGCCGGAACTTCCTTGACGACTCTTCCCGTTTCCCGTATCAGCCGCGGCGGGACACCTCCCCCCAACGGGAGGCTTACTATCTGGAAGGGTAGATTATGACTGTAGCGAAGCCCGCTTCGCGGCCGAACGTGCCGCATTTCTCCTCCGGTCCCTGCGCCAAGCGCCCCGGCTGGAACGCCCAAAATCTCAAGGACGCAGCGCTCGGCCGTTCGCATCGCGCGAAGGTCGGCAAGACCAAGCTCAAGCTCGCGATCGATCTGACGCGCGAAGTGCTTGAAGTGCCCGCCGATTATCGCATCGGCATCGTTCCTGCGTCCGACACCGGCGCGGTCGAGATGGCGTTGTGGTCGCTGCTCGGTGCGCGGCCCGTCACCACGCTCGCCTGGGAATCCTTCGGCGAGGGCTGGGTCAGTGACATCGTCAAGGAATTGAAGCTCAAGGACGTCACCAAGCTCAACGCTGCCTACGGTGAAATCCCCGACCTCTCGAAGGTCGATCCCAACAGCGACGTCGTCTTCACCTGGAACGGCACCACGTCAGGCGTGCGCGTCCCGAACGCCGACTGGATCAGCGCGACCCGCGAAGGCCTGACCATTTGCGACGCGACGTCGGCCGCGTTCGCGCAGCCGCTCGACTGGGCCAAGCTCGACGTTGTCACCTTCTCCTGGCAGAAGGCGCTCGGCGGCGAAGCCGCGCACGGCATGCTGATCCTGTCGCCCCGCGCGGTGGAGCGGCTCGAGACCTACAAGCCGGCCTGGCCGCTGCCGAAGATCTTCCGCATGACCAAGGGCGGCAAGATCAACGAAGGCATCTTCGTCGGCGAGACGATCAACACGCCGTCGATGCTGTGCGTCGAGGATTATCTCGATGCGCTGAACTGGGCCAAGTCGATCGGCGGCCTCAAGGCGCTGATTGCGCGCGCCGACGCCAACACCAAGGTGCTGGCCGACTGGAAGGCGAAGACGCCCTGGGTCGACTTCCTGGCCAAGGACGCAGCGATCCGCTCCAACACCTCGGTGTGCCTGAAGTTCACCGATCCCGCGATCACCTCGCTCTCCGAGGACGCGCAGGCCGACTTCTCCAAGAAGCTGGTCGCGCTGGTCGAGAAGGAAGGCGCGGGCTACGACTTCGCCTACTACCGCGATGCACCGGCCGGCCTGCGCATCTGGTGCGGCGCCACCGTCGAGGCGAAGGACGTCGAGCTGCTCACGCAGTGGATCGACTGGGCGTTTGCCGAGACCAAGGCGCAGCTCGCCAAGGCGGCTTAGTTTTTTTCACCTCTCCCCGTTCTTACGGGGAGAGGTCGGATCGCGCCTGGCGATGCGAAGCATCGTCCAGCAGCAGTCCGGGTGAGGGGCTCTCTCCGCTTGCACCTTCGCCTGTGGCTGCCGCTCACCCCAACCCTCCCCCCGTAAGAACGGGGAGAGCGGGAAGACAAAGCTTCTTCACTCAATTCCGGCCGTCGCAGGCCGATCCTCCCGTTAGGGAAGGCGAAGGATCATCCCCATGACCAAACCCAAAGTTCTCATTTCCGACGCGCTCTCTCCCGCTGCCGTGCAGATCTTCAGGGATCGCGGCGTCGAGGTCGACTTCCAGCCCAATCTCGGCAAGGACAAGGACAAGCTTGCCGAGATCATCGGCAATTACGATGGTCTCGCGATCCGCTCCGCGACCAAGGCGACCGCCAAGATCCTCGAGAAGGCGACCAACCTCAAGGTGATCGGCCGCGCCGGCATCGGCGTCGACAATGTCGAGATTCCCGCCGCCACGGCCAAGGGCATCATCGTGATGAACACGCCGTTCGGCAATTCGATCACGACCGCCGAGCACGCAATCACGCTGATGCTGGCGCTCGCCCGCGAGATCCCGCAGGCCGACGCTTCGACCCAGGCCGGCAAGTGGGAGAAGAACCGCTTCATGGGCGTGGAGATCACCGGCAAGGTGCTCGGCGTCGTCGGCTGCGGCAACATCGGCTCGATCGTCGCCGACCGCGCGCTCGGCCTGCGCATGAAGGTCGTCGCCTTCGATCCGTTCCTGTCGCCGGAGCGCGCCAAGGACATCGGTGTCGAGAAGGTCGAGCTCGACGATCTCTTGAAGCGCGCCGATTTCATCACGCTGCACACCCCGCTCACCGACAAGACCAAGAACATTATCGACGCATCCGCGATCGCCAAGATGAAGAAGGGCGTGCGCCTGATCAACTGCGCCCGCGGCGGCCTCGTCGACGAGCAGGCGGTGGTCGATGCGCTGAATTCAAAGCACATTGCAGGCGCCGCCTTCGACGTCTTCGTCGAGGAGCCCGCCAACGCGAACGTGCTGTTCGGCCATCCCAACGTGATCTGCACGCCGCATCTCGGCGCCTCCACCACGGAAGCGCAGGAGAACGTCGCGCTCCAGGTCGCCGAGCAGATGTCGGATTACCTGCTCACCGGCGCGATCTCGAACGCCGTCAACTTCCCGTCGATCACGGCGGAAGAGGCGCCGAAGCTGAAGCCGTTCATCTCGCTCGCCGAGAAGCTCGGCTCGTTCGCCGGCCAGCTGACCGAATCCGGCATCCTCAAGGTGCAGATCACCTATGAGGGCCACGTCGCCGAGATGAAGATCAAGGCGATCACCTCGGCCGTGCTGTCGGGCCTGCTGCGGCCGATGCTGGGGGAGGTCAACGTGGTGTCCGCTCCGGTCGTCGCCAAGGAGCGAGGCATGGTGGTGGACGAGATCGTGCGCGCTGCCCAGAGCGACTATGAGAGCCTGATTACCGTCACGGTGGCGACGGAGCGCCAGGAGCGCTCGGTCTCCGGCACCGTGTATCATGACGGCAAGCCGCGCCTCGTCGACGTCAAGGGCATCCGCGTCGACGCCGAGTTCGGCAAGTCGATGATCTACGTGACCAACGAGGACAAGCCGGGTTTCATCGGCAAGTTCGCGAGCCTGCTGGGTGACGCCAAGATCAACATCGCGACCTTCCATCTCGGCCGCGTCGCGCCAGGCTCCGATGCCATCGCGCTGATCGAGGTCGACGGCGTCGTGCCACCCGATCTGCTCGCCAAGGTGCAGGCCCTGCCGCAGGTCAAGCAGGTCAAGGCACTGACGTTTTAATCGCGCTCTCACCACTTGCCGTCATGGCCGGGCTTGACCCGGCCATCCACGCCTTGCCTTGCGCGCGGAAAGACGTGGATGCCCGGGACAAGCCCGGGCATGACGAGTGGATAGAGCGGTGCGCGCGCCACGGAATGACGACCGTCATATATTCCGACCTGCGGAACAACCACGCCGCCCTCCCGAGAGGGCGGCGTTTTTGTTGATGCTGCGGCCCGCTTTATTTCTCCCAAGCCAGTCGAACTTTGTGTACCAATGGCGCCCAGGACGCTCCGTTCAAAATCGTTCGAAAAGGGAGAAGACAATGCGTGAAGCCGTCATCGTTTCCTATGCACGCACGGGCCTCGCCAAGTCCGGCCGCGGCGGGTTCAACATCACGCCGCCGATGTCGCTGGCCGCGCATGCCATTCATCACGCGGTCGACCGCGCCGGCGTCGAGAAGGACTATGTCGAGGATTGCTATCTCGGCAATTGCGCTCATGGCGCGCCGAACATCGGCCGTCAGGCCGCGCTGCTCGCCGGCCTGCCGACGACCACGGCCGGCGTCTCCGTGAACCGCTTCTGCTCGTCGGGGCTGCAGACCATCGCGATGGCCGCCAACTCGATCCGCTCCGACGGCGCCGACTGCATCGTTGCCGGCGGCGTCGAGAGCATCTCGATCCCGGGCGGCGGCTCGCCGAAGGAATCGATCGATCCGGAGCTGCTCAAGGTCGCGCCCGATATCTTCATGGCGATGATCGACACCGCCGACATCGTCGCCGAGCGCTACAAGCTCAGCCGCGAATACCAGGACGAGTTCTCGCTGGAATCGCAGCGCCGCATGGCCGCAGCCCAGCAAGCGGGCAAGTTCAAGGACGAGATCGTCCCGATGAAGACCAAAATGAAGGTCGTTGACAAGGCGACCAAGGCCGAGAGCATCGTCGATTACGTCGTCGATCGCGATGAATGCAATCGCCCTGAAACCACGCTGGAAGGATTGGCAAAACTCGAGCCGGTGAAGGGTCCCGGCAAGTTCGTCACCGCCGGCAATGCCAGCCAGCTCTCGGACGGCGCCGCCGCCGTGGTGCTGATGGAAGCCAAGGATGCCGAGAAGCGCGGCCTCAAGCCGCTCGGCCGCTTCGTCGCCTGGGCGACGGCCGGCTGCGAGCCCGACGAGATGGGCATCGGCCCGGTGTTCGCGATCCCGAAGCTGCTGAAGCGCACCGGCCTGAAGATCGACGACATCGATATTTGGGAGCTCAACGAGGCCTTCGCCAGCCAGTGCCTCTACTCGCGCGACAAGCTCGGCATCGATCCCGCCAAGTACAACGTCAACGGCGGCTCGATCGCGATCGGTCATCCCTTCGGCATGACCGGCGCGCGTCTCACCGGCCACATCCTCCAGGAAGGTGCGCGCCGCAAGGCCAAGTGGGGCGTCGTGACCATGTGCATTGGCGGCGGCCAGGGCGGCGCCGGCCTGTTCGAGATCTACAGCTGAGATAAGCCACATGAATGTGAAAGGCACGGCGCCGCAAGCGCCGTGCCTTTTTCGTTGCGGATCGATCGTCACGAAACTATACAGCTCGTGTCGGAAAAGGCAGATTTGGTCTGGTAAGCCCAAATCCTTTCGGTAACGAAAGCTCTGGTCTTTGGCCTTGTGCACGAGATCCCCGCGACGAACATCGGACGCCACCAGGGCGCCCAATCGTTCGTCCGTGTGATTCTCAAGCCCAGGGAACGCTCCGGTCGAACATCGACCTCAGGAGCGTCCCATGCACGATCAATCTTCGAATCCATACGACGTCGTCATTGCCGGTGCCGGTCCCGTCGGCCTGTTTCTCGCGTGCGAGTTGCGGCTCGCTGGTCTCCAGGTTCTGGTGCTGGAGCAATCGCAAGATCCGCATTCGGCCCTGAAGCAACTCCCGTTTGGCCTGCGCGGTCTTTCGATCCCCACACTCGAGGCCTTTCACCGGCGCGGCCTGCTGGAACAGATCGTGGCCGCGCAGCAGCTTGCCTCAGGCGCGATCAAGAACGCAGCCCACTGGATGCAGCAGACGCGACGGCCCGCGGGTCATTTCGCCGGCATCCAGTTCTATCAGGACAACATCGATGTCACGAAGTGGTCCTGGCGTCTGCCAACGTCGGCCGATGCCAACCTTGCCGTCGATATGGAAACGCTCGAATCCGTTCTGGCTGCGCGCGCATGCAGCATGGGCGTCGAGATCCGGCGCGGTTTTGGCGTGAATGCCGTTGTCGCCTCGAGCGAAGACGTGACAGTGCAGGCGGCCGGCGAGACCTTCCGGGCACGCTGGCTTGTCGGATGCGACGGCGCCCGCAGCGCGGTACGCAAGACTGGCGGCTTTGACTTCGTCGGCACCGACCCCGAGTTCACGGGCTATTCCATCGATGTCGAGCTGGCCGATCCGGACAGGCTTCGCCAGGGCCGCAACTACACGCTCGCCGGCATGTATACCTATACGCAGCCCGGGACGATCGCGATGGTCGATTTCGACGGCGGAGCTTTCCACCGGACCGAGCCGATCACGCGCGAGCATGTGCAGAGCGTCCTGCGTCGCGTCTCCTGCACCGACGTCACCGTCACGGCGCTTCGGCTCGCCGCCACCTGGACGGATCGGGCCCATCAGGCAACCACGTATCGCAGAGGGCGGGTGCTCCTCGCGGGCGACGCTGCTCACATCCATTCGCCGCTGGGCGGCCAGGGCCTCAATCTCGGTCTCGGCGATGCGATGAACCTGGGCTGGAAACTGGCGGCGACGATCCGCAGGCAAGCACCGGCCGATCTCCTCGACAGCTATTCGCGCGAGCGGCATCCTGTGGGCGCGCAAATCCTCGACTGGTCGCGCGCGCAGGTCGCGATCATGCGGCCGACGCCGAGCGCCCGCGCACTTCAGGCCATCATTCGCGATCTCGTCGAGACCCGCGACGGTGCCACCTATTTCGCCGAGCGCGTGCGCGGCGTTTCGCTCCGCTACGATCTCGGTGACAGCCATCCGCTGATGGGACGGAGCGCGCCGGATTTCGAGTTGCGCGACGGGACGACGGTTGGAGAACGCCTCAGGACGTCGAAAGGCCTGCTGCTGGATTTCGACGCGCGTTCACCGCTTCAGGCGCTGGCAAGTCGCTGGGGCGACCGGATCACCTATGTCGCGAGCGAGGCGAGGGATCGGCTGGGTCTGAGCGCCGTGCTGCTGCGTCCCGATGGCTTCGTCGCGTGGGCCAGTGACGGCATATCCGACGATAAGGAGGCTGCTCAGGCGGCGGCGAGATGGTTCGGTGACCCCACGATCACGTCTGCGTAGCCCGCATGCGCGGAGCGATATGCGGGACCTTCCCGGGTATCGCTTCGCTCACCTCGGCTACGTAGCTGTTCCGCCGCCGCTACGCCCCCACCGCCACCGGTGCGAACACCACCTCGATCAGCGTGCCGGAATTGCCCGCGCTCTTGATGTTGAACCGGGCGCGGTTGGCTTCGACCAGGGCCTTGGTCAGTGACAGGCTCAGCGCCGAACTGTCCGCGGCATCGCCGGGCGGTGGCGTGCGGAACGGCTCCATCGCGGCGGCGACCTCGCGCTCGCTCAGGCCGTGGCCGGTGTCGCGGATGCGCAGGGCAATCTCGCCGCGGTCGGTGAGCGCTGTGGAGACGATGACCTGTCCGCCGGCGCTGGCGAGCCGGATCGAGTTCGAGATCAGGTTCATGGTGATCTGCCGCATCGCGCGCGCGTCCGCGCTCACCTGCGGCAGCGCATGCCCGAGCGAGGTGCGGATGATGATGCGCTCGCGGTTGGCCTGCGGCTGCATCACCGTGACGCAGGCTTCGACGAGATCGTTGAGGTTGAGGTTGGCGAAATTGAGATCGAGCTTGCCGGTCTCGATCCGCGACAGCTCCAGGAGATCGTTGATGATGGTGATGACGCGCTCACCGGAGGCGCGGATGTCCTTCATGTATTCGCCGTAGCGCTCGTTGCCGAGCGTGCCGAAGCGTTCGGAGATCATCACCTCGGCGAAGCCGATGATGGCGTTGAGCGGCGTGCGGATCTCGTGGCTGATCCGCGCCAGCATGTCGGCCTTGGCATTCGCCGCGCCGTCGGCGAGACGGCGGGCGTTCTTCAGCTCGCTCTCGCCCTTCTTGCTCTGCGAGAGGTCGCGGAACACGGCGAAGAAGTTCGGGCCGTCGGGCCTGGTGCGGCCCATGATCATGGCGAGCGGAATGACGCCGCCCTTCTTTTCGCGCCCCAGCACCTCGCGGCCGTGGTCGAGCAGGCTCGCGATGTCCTGGCTCTTGAGGTTTTCGAGATAGTCGATCACGACATGCTGGCTCTCCGGCGCGAACAGCGTCACCAGGTTCCGCTGCCTCAGCGCTTCGCCGTCATAGCCGAATAGCGCTTCAGCGCTGCGGTTGCAGGCGTGGATGTTGCCTTCGGCATCGAACATGACGATGCCCTCGGCGGTGGTGTCGAGGATCGCGGCGAGATCCTCGGCGTCGGCATCGCCGGCCTCGGGCTCGAGCTCGGGCGCATAGGGGAAGGATTCCGCGACGACGGGTTCGACGACAACACGTGGCGCGACAGCAGGCGCAGCAACGACGGGCGCCGCTTGCGGCAGCGCGCAGATCAGCGCATGCGCGCTCGCGCCGTCCCAATCGATCGTGTGCAGATGCGCTTCGGTGGTCGGAAGCGGCTCTTCGCCGTTCGCCACCGTCGCGCTGATCGTCACCGGCGTGCCGGCTTGCGACGTGCTGCTCGCCGACGATACGCCGGGCTCGACGTAGAGCGCATCGAGCCCGCCGGCATCCTCGAGCGCGCCCAGGCTGGAATAGCCCATGCGCGCGAGGAAGGCGGGGTTGGCGTAGAGCAGCCGGTCGAGCCGGTAGATCAAAATGCCCGTCGGCAGCAGATCGAGCAGCGCGCGGTCGCGCACGCTGTGGCCCTGCGCGGGCGGCGCCGGTTCGGTCAGCCATTCGGCCGGCGCCTGCGGCGCCTCGGGCTCCGGCATCGGAGGTTCGGGCGTGGTTTCCGCCGTCGGCGGCTCGGCCGTAACGGCGGCGATCGTCTCGCGCTCGCGTTCGAGGCGCTCGGACAATTGCCGGGCAAGCTCGTTGAACGCGCTGTTCTCGACCGGAGTCAGCGTCGGCGATCGCGCATCGCCGGGCGGGCGGAACGGCACGACATTGGGAGGCGTTTCCACTGGTGTTTCCGGATCGGTTGGGTGTGAATTCGCGTCGGCTACGGGTTCGGGCAGTTCGGGTTCAGGTGTCGGCTCAGGCTCAGGCTCAGGTGCGGGCGGCTCGCTCGGCGGAGGCGGTGCCTCCGCCACGGGCTCCGGCTCGGGATCAACGACGTCGGCGGAGAGGCCGTGCTGTGCGGGCGGCGCGGCGAGCCGCTCAAAGCGCCTGAGCGCATCGAGCCGGTTCAGTCCGTCGAGATCGCGGCAGACGCCAAAGCCCCTGAAGCCCGCGAAATTGCGCTCGCGGTCGTAGACCGGCAGGCCCGCGAGCTCGACCGGCAGATGCTCGCCGCCATCGGCCGGCCAGTTCACGGTGATTCCGGCCCAGGTGTCGTGGCTTGCAAGCGCCTGCGCCACGCGGCCGTCAGGATCGAGCGCAAATTCATCGGCAATCTCGCGCCAGGGGCGGCCGAAGCCGGCGGCGGTGTGCGCGCCGATCAGGTGGATGAACTCGCTGGTTGCGAGCACAAAGCGCCCCTCTGCATCCACCTGCCACAGGAAGCGCAGCGGATGCTGACGCGGTGCGGACGGCTCCGCTGGCGGCGGTTCGACCATGTGTGAGGTGATCGGCGCGGCCTGCGGCGACACAATGGCCTCTCGCGGGTTTTCAACCGGAGTTTTGGGCGCGGCGTCGATCGCTTCGCTGACCGTTTCCTGGACAGGCTGTTCGGCCGCCTCCGGGATCGTGACGACCTCCGGCATCGCGTCGCTCGCGGCGTGCGCGTCCGCGACCGTCTCTGTTGGCGGGGCAGTCTCGGTCGGAGCCGGCGTTTCGACCGGCTCGGCGAAGGCGTCGAACAGCGCGATTTCGGATGCGGCCTCGTTCGACAGCGCAGGCTGCGCATGGTCCGGCATCGCGGCCGGAGGGACCGGCGGAGCGTCAGGCGCGGGCTGAGCATTTTGTTCGCGCGCGATGGTCTCTTCGGCAGCGGGCGCCGCCTGCCGGGCGGCAGGCTCGATCAGCGCGACCAGGCCGACATCGGCGCCGACGCCGACCCGTTGCAGCACCATCTGGCCGATGCCGATCGGCGTCTCGGCGCGGCCTTTCGCCAGCGCATCGCTGCGGGCCTGGTCGAGACCGGCATCGCCGAGATCGCGGAAGCCGAGCAGGGAGCGGGCGGCTTCGCTGGCGCCGACGAACAGGCCGTCGGGCGCGAACGCCGCCATCGGCACCCTGGCGCCCTCGACGAGACGATGCAGGCGTTCGACCAGCGGCATGGAGCGCAGCGTCGGATCCATCGCGGTGACGAGCACGCCGGAGCTTCCGTCGGCGAAGTCGAGACGGGCGCAGGCGCAGGTCATCAGCATGCCCAAGCGGGCGCCGAAGCCTTGCAGCCGTTCCAGCCTGATCGCCCCGTTCGGCGACAGCCGGCGCGCGAGCCGGGCGACCTGGCGGCGATGGCTGTCCGCGGGGCCGAAGGTCCTGTCCGCGAGCGCTGTGCCATGGGCCGCGCCGAACAGCCTTGCGCCGACCGGATTGGCCCAGAGCACGCGCGTGCCGTCGATCGACCAGAGCCAGGCGGGCAACGGAGAGGTCGCGTGCACGGCCAGCCGGGGATCGCCCACGCCTCGCAACTGGAAATCCGAACTCGTCATCCGACCGGCTTCAAGTCTCGCTTGTCAGCATCAGGGTGCAAGGCTGCCGGAATGACAGCCTTAAGAAAGGGTTAGTATCGCGCGCAGGCGCGGGCAGGTCCACGGCTCCGGTCTACACGGCCAAGCCTAAAGCCGCGATAACCTTAATGTAGCCGCCCCCGCAAGCCGCAGCCCGGCGGCATCCGCAGGATTCGCGCGCCAGCCGCGCGCCGATGGATACGGCCAAGCCGAAGCACTGAGATTTTGCCGAAAGAGCACGCTGGCGCGGCATCACAGCTGCCCATCCTCCCCTGGAGGGGGAGGATCGGTTCGCATGCAGCGAAGCGCAATGCGAACCGAGGTGGGCTGACAGCCTCTCCGCAGATGCGGTGCCCGAGTGGATCACCCCACCCCGCTCGCGCTGCGCGCGATCGACCCCCGAGCGAGCTCCGCTCGTCTCGACCCCTCCAGGGGAGGGCAGCCGCCGTCACCAAATTTCCGGCACCCGACTACCTCAACCCAGGGTTCCCTCAGGCGGAACCATCATCCTGACCGCGATTAAATTTCGCGGCGCAGCCCGGATCACGTTTGCGTTGCACAATGTTGACATCTTAGGCGGCGATAGTGATGGGCGCTGGGCGAGCCATCTTTTTGTATCGCGTTCCAGTGTTCGTTCCCGCTGAATTTGAGGCCTAGGTCGGGGCCGGCGGGCGCGCCAGAAGGCTCACTCCATTTTTTCTTTATCGTGAGGGACATCATGACAGGTGCGACTGATCCGTTTTCTGCCTCGATCATTCCGTTCGAGGTTCCCGAGCAGATGCGTGCGTTCGCCGAAAAGGGCGTGTCGCAGGCCCGCGAGAGCTACGCCAAGTTCAAGGACGCGGCCGAGACCCACAACGGCACCGTCGAGGCCGTGTTCACCTCCGCCAACAAGGGCGCGAGCGAGTACACCGCCAAGCTGGTGGAGTTCATGAAGGCCAACACCAGCTCCCAGCTGGACTTCGCCCAGCAGCTGTTCGGCCTCAAGTCGCCGGCGGAAGCGCTGGAGCTGTGGACCGGCCACACCCGCACCCAGCTCGAGACCTTCCAGTCCCAGGCCAAGGAGCTGGTCGAGCTCGCCCAGCGCGTCGCCGCCGAGACCGCCGAGCCGATCAAGGCCTCTGCCTCGAAGTTCTACAAGCCCGCCGCCTGATCAGGCCGGGTCGTTCAAATTGAGAAACCCGGGCCTAGAGCCCGGGTTTTGCTTTGGAAATAACCTCGTCGGAAGCGCGATTCTCGGGTTTTGCGGCCTTGCCAAAAACGCCCGTTGCACCTAGTTTCCGCCCCGTCCAGCCCCCCTTAGGTCGACGGCCCGTCCAGGCGCCCAAGGCGGCTCGCAAGGATGCAGTTGTAGCTCAGTTGGTTAGAGCGCCTGTCTGTGGAACAGGAGGTCGGTGGTTCGAGCCCACCCAACTGTACCAAGATTGCGGATAACACCGCGTTCCCAGCATCTTACTGATAGACCAGCAGGATTTGCGCCGCCTAAAATACAAAAGGCTGCACAAATGGCGTTCCGAATGGTCGCGTTGAATCGAGCCGCAGATGGTCGGTGGTTCGCCCGTAAGGGCATCCCCGAGGACGTACGCGAGGACTACCAACGGCTCTATGGGCACAAGCGCGAGGCGCACCTCAAGCTTCCGGCCGGTACGCCTAAGCACGAAGCCAAGGCCCGCCTCGGAGAGTGGGAGGCCGAGGTCGAAACCCGCATCGCGACCCTGCGAGCCCAAAGGAATGGCGAGGGTCAACCACTCACCAAGCTCAACGCAATCGCGCTTGCGGGCCGTTGGTACAACTGGTTCGTGAAGCAGCACGAGGCCGATCCAGGGAAGCCAAAGTACTGGCGGGACTTCAGCGATCACGTCGTGTGGAATATGATCCGCCCAGAGGCGCCTGACGAGTACGAAGAGGATCCAGGGTCCGACCCTCACGCAGATTGGCAATATGACCCAGAGGTGCGGGAAGCCGTGAGGCCGCAGATTGCCGAATTGGCGCGGGTCGCAACCTTCCTCGCCAACGAGGGGAAGGCGTTGAACCTTACCGCGCATGCGCTGTTCGTGGACGCTGTCAGCGACAATCTGTTGCCCGCAATCCAGCTATTGGAGAAGCGCGCGAATGGCGACTACGCCCGTGACGAGAGGCCCGATACCTTCCCGCCGTTCGCAGACGGGGCGCCGCGCTCGCCCAGTGTGAGTTGCTGGGAGCTTTTTGAGGCTTTCGTGCTTGCAACAAAGCCGGCGCCGAAGACGGTGACCCGTTGGCGGGCCGTTTTCCTTGAGATGCAGCGAGAGTGGTCCCTCCGACCTAGCTCCGGAAGGCCTAGCATGTAGAACGCCGGGCGCACGTTTTAAGGCCGCTAGACCCCTTCCGCCCTCGGCGAAATCATCACCGATACGAGTTTCGAAACGTGTATCCGGGTTGTGGTGGATCAGTTGCTGACCTTGATTGCTGATGATGATCGAAGTGTGCTCAATTGAAAACGCGCTTTGCCATTTCATCGAATGGGACAGCAGTGCTCGCTTGAAGAGCATCGCCGCCAGTCACATCTCATAGGGATCGGGGATCGTTGGCCCGGCACACTGGCAACGCACCCACCGGCCCTCATTGAAGGTCGCGTGCGTCCAATAAGAGCGAGTACGGGCTGCGTTCGAGCACCGCTCGACACAGTACCTCTACGCAAACGCAACGGCACGAGCCGTCGAGGGAGACCTTGGCGGCTTTTGCGTGTGGCAGGCCTCCTGTGATTGACAGTTGAGCGAACCCGTGTCGACCCTTCGGCGCTGTCTGTGGGAACAGGAGGTCGGTGGTTCGAGCCCACCCAACTGTACCACCGTTGCGGATAAGTCCGCTTTCCCAGCAACTTACTGATAGGCCTGATGTATTTGCGCCGCCTAGAATACAAAAGGCGCTACAAATGGCATTGCGGATGGTTGAGTTAGTTCGAGCGAAGGGTGGCGGCTTTATCGCTCGAAAAGGTATCCCGGCCGATGTGCGCGACGACTATGAGCGCTTGTATGGGGTGCGCTGGGAAGCTCAGCTTCGGATATGGCGCTTGATGTCAGCGAGGCGGCATTGATGGATCGGCTGCTTTGGCCTGTCGGCCGCGCGCGGGTCGTCCAGGAGCGATTGCCACATGGTATCGGGAATTGGATCGGAGGGGGCGGGGTCGGGCGCCGACGCCTTCCGCTGCTGCTGAGCGATGCCAGCCAGCTTGTCGATCTGCTTTCTTGAGTACATCCGCCAGCCCGCCATTCGCTCTTTGCCCATGGCGGAGATTAGAACAAATAGAGAACAATAGTCGAGTCCAGATGGAAGAATGCGGTGACGGATTTAAGTTTGCACTCACCAAATAGTGACAACTAAATAAATAATATCATGTTATTCAGGCAATATAGGATTAACAAAACAAGAGGATCTTTAAATGCTGGCCCGACATGCCAATCAGTTGTTGAACGTTCTAGAGCGGGTCGCAGACGTCGGATGCGCCGAAGTGTCCAAGAAAATGCTTCTACATTGGTACTCACAACAACGGATGACCGTCGGAATTTGGCGAGACATTCAAGAGAAATGGGAAGAGATCATGGAACAGACCGGTCACGTACGGACGATACCCCTGATGGTGGGAGACGCTCCGGGGCTTTGGGTCTTTGTTTGGGGAGAAGGGCTTAAAGCCGGCAATGATGCTTGGCTCGCAGAGGTATCTAGCAAACGAAGAAGTGACGAGGCTTTAGAAAGTGCATAGCTCGACGTCTTGATGAGGCGACCGGAATTACGGTGACAGTGCACGAAACTCCGCGACATCAAGCGGTATAATTTTTGTGTACTGTCACAGTAATTCCGGCAACGTCAACGCCCGCAGCGTCCCCAGCGCCACCGCGCCCGACACCGGGTTCACCAGCCGCTGATACTGGGCCGCGAAGATGTACGCGTTCGCGCCCGTCGGCATGGCTACGAACAGCACAGCGACGCCAGTTCAGGCGCTTTGCGAGCACGAAGGCCTCACGCCCTCCTCAACGCGCGATCCAATCCCGTCTCATCGCGCGTCAGGAGACGATGGCCTTGACTTGCGCAGTGTCCGCGAATTCAATCAGCTCAATGATCTTGCCATCCTGAAATTTGAAGAGGTCCAGGACCTCCGTGCTGAAGACTTTCCCGCTTGGACGGTATCGGATGACAAGGCGGGACCGTATTGCGGCACAATTCCCTTCAACCAATTCGCTCAGGATCTCGCGCTTTTCGAAGTCGAAATGGTCAATGAATTGACCGAAGGCGCCACGCAGTGGCTCGTGCCCCTGCACGCTTCCTGTCAGGTGCAGTGCGCTTTTGTCGCCCACCAGGTTGAACAGGCCCTCGGGATGAAAAGCGGCCACCAGGCCTGCCGCGTCACCATCACCGCGCGCGGCGTAAGCGCGCTTGATCACGTCGAGCATTTCCTCGCGATGTCCCATATCCGCCTCCTGCTATGGGTATCATCGCAGGATAGCTACCTTTGCGTGCAAAGGCAAAATTAAACGGGGGCTGACCTGGCCACCACCATCACCACCATTGGCAACGTCGCCGCCGCCCGCAGCGTTCCCAGCGCCACCGCGCCCGACACCGGGTTCACCAGCCGCTGATACTGGGCCGCGAAGATGTAGGCGTTGGCGCCGGTCGGCATCGCCGCGAACAGCACGACCACGCCGGCCGCTAGCGGCGGCAGGTTGAGCAGCTTTGCGAGCACGAACGCGACTGCCGGCGTCGCCAGAAGCTTGAGCGCGCCCATCACTGCGATGCTCCTCGTCTTTGATCTCGAAGCGGAAGAAATGCGCAGCGTGATCGGCTGCGTCAACATTTCTGGCTTGGTTTGATCATCCTCTGCGATGTAGCCTGATTGCGCATTGCGATCTGCGTCGATGGCCGCACTCGCCCCGATGACCTCGGCCGCATCACGCTAACCTTCGAGGAAATTCGAGCGCAACAATCGTTGGAGGTCTCATGTCGAACTCCGATCTCGCGTTGTCGATTGCGCTCGGTGTCGGTCTTGCGGCCGCGACGGGCTTCCGGGTGTTCCTGCCGATGCTGGTTGCCAGCGTGGCCGCTTACTCGGGTTCGCTTCCTTTGGGCGACGGTTTCGCATGGCTTGGAACACCTGCTGCAATGCTCATGCTTGGCGTGGCCGCGCTCCTGGAGGTTGGTGCGTATTTCATTCCCGGCGTGGACAATTTACTCGATGTCATCGCCGCGCCTGTCGCCGTGATCGCCGGAGCCATCCTGTCGGCGGCGACCATGGCAGATCTTCCACCGATGATGAAATGGACGGCCGCCATCGTCGCGGGTGGCGGCGCGGCCGGCATCGTGCATGGCGTCACCGCGGCCGTGCGGGCCAAATCGACAGTCCTGACGGCTGGCCTCGGCAACTCAACCGTTGCGACCGCCGAACTGGGCGGTGCACTCCTCGTATCGCTTCTTGCCCTGGCTGCGCCGGTTGCCGCCTTCGTGCTCGTCGTTCTGATGCTCTGGCTGGCGATACGTTTGATCCTGCGCTTGCGGAGGTCAGCTCCTCGCACGGATCAACCGGGATGACCGCGTGACCGCTCGTCTCGCTACCTCACCCCCGCCACGATCATCACCACCACCGGCAACGTCACCGCCGCCAGCAGCGTCCCCAGTGCCACCGCGCCCGACACCGGGTTCACCAGCCGCTGATACTGCGCCGCGAAGATGTACGCGTTGGCGCCGGTCGGCATCGCCGCGAACAGCACGATGACGCCGGCTGCGACCGGAGGCAAACCGAGCAGCTTGGCCAGCACGAACGCCACCGCCGGCATCGCCAGCAGCTTGAGCGCGCTCATCGCGGCGACGCTCAGCATCTCGCCTTTGACCTCGAACCGAAACAGGTTGATGCCGAGAGCGATCAGCGCCGCCGGCGATCCCGCCTGCGCGAGCAGCTCGATCGTCCTGTCGACGACGGGGTTGAGCCCGAGTCCCGTAAAACGCCAGACCACGCCAAAACCGATCGCCAGCATCAGCGGATTGCGCGCGAGATCGGCGAGCACGGGCCGGATCACCGACAGGACCGAGCCTGTCCGCTTGCGGCTGACAAGCTCCATCTGCAGGATGCCGCAGAGCCAGAGCAGCGGCGTGTTCACCGAAAGGATCAGCGACATCGGGCCTGCGGCCTCGTTGCCGAGCGCCGAGAGCACGAGGGGAATGCCGAGCATCACGATGTTGCCGTAGACCGAGCCGATCGCGAACACGACGCCGTCCTCGCGGTCCTCGCGCCGTTCGCGCAAGCATGCCGAGAGCGCCAGCGCCGCGATCCAGGTGATGGCGAGCGCGCCGTAATAGGCGCCCCACATCCGCCAGGGGCTGACATCGGGGAATTCCGACACGACGATGGTGCGGAACAGCAGCGCCGGGATCGCGATGCTGAAGGCGAATTCGGAGATGCCCTTGTGCGCGGTCTCGGAGACGAAGCGAAACAGCACCGACGCGTAGCCGGCCGCGATCAGGGCGAACACCGGCGCGACGATCAACACTGTGGCCATGCGCCCCTCATCTCACGGGGACATCACACGACCACCCCACGTTCTCGATGATGCCATCATGCCGCTGTTTTGCCCGACGAGTCAAATCGATTTCGTAAAATCCGTAAATGACCGCCGTGGCCTGGCTACTGTGCATGGGGTTGTTTTCGCGTTTTTTTGTTGGACCGAAGCTGAAGCCGCGCGCGGACCCGATCTCGCCAGCCCTGCCAAAGGCTTAGCGGTAGTCTTTCCTCACACACAGCTGTCATCCCCCGCGGAAGCGGGGGATCCAGTACGCCGCAGCTCCTCGAGGGACTTCGGGCGTCTCTGGAATACTGGGTCACCCGCTTTCGCGGGTGACGACAGTGGAGAAGCCGGGCCGACCGGCCTGTTGCCCGGAGCGCACAGGTGGCCGTTTTCGCTTCCGCCTCGTTGCCAACGAACGGCCGTTCACCCACTATTCCCTCCGACTCGACATGTGGGGGGATCGATGCCGGCGCTCCGTTTTAAGAAATCCTTGGCTGCTGCGATCTCGGGCATTGCGCTCGCCGTCCTGGTCCATCCCGGCGCCGGCTTCGCCTACACGCAGGAGGAGCAGCAGGCCTGCTCGCCGGATGCGATGCGGCTGTGTGGCGAGTTCGTTCCGAACGTCGATGCCATCACCGCCTGCATGATCCAGAAGAAGGCGCAGCTCTCGCCGCAGTGCAAAGTGTTCTTCCGCCAGGGACCCGAGCCCGGCGAGGCCCGCGCCGGTAAGCCGACGGCCAAGAAGAGCACCAAGCCTTCGCAGAAGGCGGCCAAGAAGAAGAAATCCAGCGAAAGCTGAGCGCGGGGCTAGCGTTCTTTCCTTGAAGCTCGTCATGTCAGGGCAACAGCGCGAAGCGTCTTCGCGTCGGTGTCCCCTGCATGTGTGTTGCCGGCATCAGCTGCGCGCCAGCCTCCGGACTCCTTTTGTTCGCCTCGCCGTGCGGACGCCTGCGACAATTACCAGCGCGTTCGACGGAAAAGAGTCGCGAGAGGGTTTGCGCGGCGAGGTTGCATTCCGTTTTTCCGCGTTGCTGCCGAAAAAGCGTGGGATTGCCGGCGTGAAGGGCGTTTCGTTGCGATTGGTATCCTGGTCGCGCGAAGCAGTGTGACTCAAAAGCCAACACGTCTTGTTATTTCGTGGCTCTGAGGCAACTGCCGGTAAATTTTTCTTTCCCGAATCAGCGCGGTGATTCATTTTCGTGATCTGGGGTCAATCTGGAGGCCAGAGGTATGAACGTAATTGTTTTTGCATCGCGTAAAGGCGGCTCGGGCAAGAGTACCCTGGCCGCACATCTCGCCGCGCAGATCAAGGCGAGCAAGCAGGTGATGCTCGTGGACGCGGATCCGCAGGGCTCGCTCACGCTGTGGCACAAGCTGCGTGGCACCAACGAGCCGCCGATCAAGGCTGCGGTGAACTCGGTCAGCGGCATCGTCTCCGCTGCCAAGCGCGACGGTTATGAATGGGTGTTGATCGACACGCCGCCGAATCTCTCGGCCGTCGTCGACGACGCGATCAAGAACGCGACCATGGTGGTCATTCCGGCACGCCCCGGCGTGTTCGACGTCAACGCGGTGCAGGAAACCATCCAGATGTGCCGTGCGGCGCGCAAGCCCTACGCGGTCGTGCTCAACGGCGCACCGGCGCGCCGCGACGAGTCCGAAAGCCCGATCGTCACCATCGCCCGCGAGGCGCTGGCGAAATTCCGCGCGCCGGTGTGGGGCGGCCAGATCACCAACCGTTCGGATTTGCTGATGGCGCTCAGCCACGGCGAAGGCGCGCGCGAGTATCAGGCCGAGAGCCGTGCGGCCCAGGAAATCGCAAGGCTGTGGGCGGCGATCGAGCGTTCAGTGAAGGCTATTCGCGGCACGGCGTCGGCATCCGGCGCAATGCACAAGCAGGCGGCATAATTTTCATTAATCATTCCCCGGACGGAAAGCGCGCGGAAGTCCGCGCGTTTTGCGTTTTGGCCCGGTGGAGATGCGTTACGCCACCATCAGCATGTAGAACACGATGACCGGCGACAGCGTCAGGATCACCGACCAGATGCCGGCGGCCCAGAGAATGTCCTCGGTGGTAAAGCTCTGCTGTCCGGCGTCGTAATGCGACGCCACTTCATTCTGGATATTCACAAAACGCCCCCGCGATTTCTTCGCTTATGGGCGCCAGTGATAGCCGCGATGTTTTAACATTCCGGGTCGCAATTTCGGGCGCATTCGAACACAGGTGCTACCACGGATTAACCATGCCGGCGCGATGCGCGCGTAGGGTTAAGCACGGGGCACGTTCTTACCCTCCCCTGGAGGGGGAGGGTGAAGGACTCGCGCCGCCGCTAAACCCACTCACTGTATTTCCTTCTGATCTCGTCGATGTAGTCCGCGCGCGATTTCACCTCATCCGCGGTCAATCCGATATCGCGCCGCAACCAGTCGGATAACTCGCTCGCATATGAAACGCGTTCCCATGCCGCCTTCAGCGCATCGCGCCATTGACGAATGTCCATAGGTCGATCTCTTTTCCGGATTGAGATGGTGTCGAGCGGACACGACGCTGCCTTCCCTCTCCCGCACGGGGAGAAGGGGGTGGCGGCGTGCGTGTGAAGAGAGGAAGCGGAGGCGCTACGCGGCGACTTTCATCCGTCGCTCGATCTCACGGTCGATCTGGGCTGCGAGCTCGCTGCTCACTTCGACCATCGGCAGGCGCACTTCGGGGCTGTCGATCAGGCCGCACCGCCACAGCCAGTACTTCGCCGGCGCCGGGCTCGGCTCGGTGAACAACAGGCGCGTCAGCTCGGCGACCTCGTGCCAGCGCGCCTGCGCCGCGTCGTGGTTGCCTCGCTTCACCTCGGCATACACGGCCGCAAACGTCGCGGTCTCGACATGGGCGGACAGCACGATGCCGCCATCGGCGCCGTCGGTGAGCGCCTCAAGGTAGTTCGCGTCCTCGCCGGTGAGCACGCGAAAGCCCTTCGGCCTGTCGCGCAGGAGCGCGATGGATTGCTCGCGGTTCGCGCCGCAATCCTTCAGCCCGACGATGTTCCGATGTTCGGCAAGCCGCAGCAGCGTCTGGTTGGTGATGTTCACCGAGGTGCGATAGGGGATGTTGTAGAGCGCGATCGGCCACGCGGCGTGATCGGCAAGGGCTTCGAAATGAGCCAGCAGCCCGCGCTGCGAGGGCCGCACATAATAGGGGCTCGCGATCAGATAACCGTCGATCGGCCAGTCCGCGGTCTCGTCGAGGCGTTCCTTCAGCCGCGAGGTGTCCGCGCCTGACAGTCCAAGGCAGATCGGCAGCGTGCGACGCCCCGCCGCTATCTCGTCGCGCACGATGGCGACGAGGCGCTCGAGCTCGGCCGCGCGCAGCGTCATGCCTTCGCCGGAGGTCGCCCCCAGGATGAAGCCGTCGACGGCCTGTCCGCTGTAATGTCGCGTCAGCCGCCGCAGCGACCTCTCGTCGAGAGCGCCGTCGCGAAACGGCGTCACCAGCGGCAGCCAGAGTCCGTGCAGATGATCTTGTAGACCGGTCATGTTCCATCTCCTTCTCGGGAAAAAAACCTGAGACGGAGGGCACATGAAAAAACCCCGTCCAGGTGGCGGGGTTTCGGGATTTGCTTGCGATGACGAAGCTGTGTTAGCGCGCGCAAAAATCCGAGGTCCCCGGATGGGGGCCTTTTTTCGAGGCGACTGCCTTGAACGAGATTGCGCACGACTTCGTGATCATTCGCAAATGATGCGGGGTGTACGTGGAACTGTCAATACACGCGGAACGTGAAACCCGATGGGACAGAAAAAAAGCCGGGCTCAAGCGAGCCCGGCTTAAGGTATTGGCCACGTGAGGCCGACACAATCACCTTCCAAGAGGGATTACTGAACTCCCGCGCCACTGGAGGAGGGGGACAAATGCGCAACGCGAAGGCTCAGGTAGAAACATTATGGGCTTGCCGAGCGCCATGCAGCAACCGTTCAGGTCGCATGTCAGACATGCGGAAATCAGGACGGCCAGCGCTGCGCCTTGCTCACCACGAAGTCGCGGAACACCTGCACACGCGCGACCGTCTTCAACTCCTCGGGATAGACGAAATAAGTGTCGAGCTGGATCGAATCCGATTCTCCGAACAGCTGCACCAGGCGGCTCTGTTCCTCGATCAGATAGTCCGGCAGCGCCGCGATGCCGAGGCCCTGCTGACAGGCGCGGACAAGGCCGAGGATGTTGTTCACTCTGAAATAGGCCTCGCGCGGACCAGAGCCGTTGCGGCCGGCTTCGACCAGCCAGTTGCGGTTCTGAAGATGCGGCGCGAAGTTGCCGTCGGAGAGCGTGATGATGCGGTGGGAGTCGAGCTCCTCGAGCGTGCGCGGCGTGCCGAAGCGCTTGATGTAATCCGGCGAGCAATAGGCGTGGAAGCCCATCGCGAACAGCTTGCGCTGGATGAGATCCGGCTGCGTCGGCTTGCGGGTGCGGATCGCGACGTCCGCCTCGCGCATCGACAGGTCGAGCTCCTCGTCGGTGACGATCAGCGAGATCCGGATCTCCGGATAGAGCGCAGTGAACTCGCCGAGCCGCGGGATCAGCCAGTTGATGCCGACGCCGGGCGTGGTGGTGATCTTGAGATCGCCGCTCGGCCGCTCGCGGCTGTCGGTCAGCTTGGCGCGCGCCGCCTGCAGCTGCATGAACACGTCATGCGCGGTGCGGAAGAGCAGGTCGCCCTGCTCGGTGAGGATCAGGCCGCGGGCGTGGCGGTGGAACAGCGAGACCGAGAGCTCCTGCTCCAGCGCCGAGACCTGGCGGGACACCGCCGATTGCGACAGGCCGAGCTGCTCGCCCGCATGCGTGAAGCTGCCCGCTTCCGCCGCCGCGTGAAACACCTTCAGCTTGTCCCAATCCATATCCGTAAATCCGTCGCGTGTTCGAGGCATGATCTTTATTCCGCTGCAGCGCGCTCGCTGGCGCGCAGGGCCAGGAAACGTTCGGCTTCGAGAGCTGCCATGCAGCCGAGGCCGGCAGCCGTCACGGCCTGACGATAGGTCTCGTCGGCGACGTCGCCGGCGGCGAACAGGCCGGGCACCGATGTGGCGGTCGAGTTCGGGGCGACCTCGACATAGCCCGACCGTTTCAGCTTGACCTGGTCCTTCACGAGCTCGGTCGCCGGCGCGTGCCCAATGGCGATGAAGACACCGTCGGTCTTCACGTCCGTGAGCGTACCGGTCTTGACGTTCTTCAGTCGCACATGGGTGACCTTGTTCGGGTTCTCGGTGCCGCAGATCTCGTCGACAGCCGAGTCCCAGACCACCTTGATCTTCGGGTGCTTGAACAGACGCTCCTGCAGGATGCGTTCGGCGCGGAAGTGATCGCGGCGATGCACGATGGTGACCTGCGAGGCATGGTTGGTGAGGTAAAGGGCTTCCTCGACCGCGGTATTGCCGCCGCCGACCACCACGACTTCCTTGTTGCGGTAGAAGAAGCCGTCGCAGGTGGCGCAGGCCGACACGCCACCGCCCTGGAATTTCGTTTCCGACGGGAGCCCGAGCCAGCGCGCTTGCGCGCCGGTGGCGAGGATGACGCTGTCGGCGAGATAGACGTCGCCGCTGTCGCAGGTGAGGCGGAACGGCCGCTGCATCGTCTCCAGCTTGGTGACCAGGTCGGAGACGATCTTGGTGCCGACATGGACCGCCTGCTTCTCCATCTGCTCCATCAGCCAGGGGCCCTGGATCACGTCGGCGAAGCCCGGATAGTTCTCGACGTCGGTGGTAATGGTGAGCTGGCCGCCCGCCTGGATGCCCTGGATCAGGATCGGCTCGAGCATTGCGCGCGCGGCGTAGATCGCCGCCGTGTAGCCGGCGGGGCCGGAGCCAATAATGACGACCTTTGCATGAACAGTGGCAGACATTTTGACGGACGCCTTTCACGGGGGATCTGCAGCGCGGGTGCGGAACGTGCCGGGAGGCGTCGCGGAAGCGCTGAAATATCAGAGCTAATCTAAGCCTTCTGGTGAGCTATGCAAGAATTGCATTCCCTGTCGGCGGATTTTTCCAACAGGGAACAAAAGTCGATTGCGCTGCACGCGCAATAAAATTGCGCAATTGCTGCGGACTGGCTATGAGGATTGCGTCAAATCCACCAATACAGCCGCAAAGGCCAGGAGTTCCAATCACGTGTCGCGGAACCTAGACGAGATCGACCTGAAAATTCTCACCGAGGTCCAGGCCGACGGTCGAATCACGAATGTCGAGCTGGCCAAGCGCGTCGGCATCTCGCCGCCACCTTGCCTCCGCCGCGTCCGCGCGCTGGAGGAGGAGGGCTATATCCACGGCTATCGTGGCCTGCTCGACGCCCGCAAGCTCGGCTTCGACGTCACCGTATTCGCCGCGGTGCACCTGTCCAGCCAGGCCGAGGCCGATTTGCGCGCCTTCGAGGAGTTCGTCCGCGCCGAGCCCCTGGTGCGGGAATGCTGGATGCTGTCGGGCGAGGTCGATTTCATCCTGAAATGCGTCGCGCCGGACATGGCCACCTTCCAGGATTTCGTGACGCACCTCACCGCCGCACCCCATGTGCGTAACGTGCGCACGTCGCTGGTGCTGCATAATTCGAAATACGAGGCGGCCGTGCCGCTTGATGTGAAGGGGAGAAGGTAAGCCTTCTCCCTCTCCCGGTTCTTGCGGGGAGAGGCACACGGCCCTCGCAATACCCCGAAACAAAAAGGCCGCGCAGGGCGCGGCCTTTTCAAAACATCATCACGCTTAGCGGCAAATCCTTACCGCCACTCTACCTTGGTGATCTCATACGCCTTGGCGCCGCCGGGGGCGTTGACCTCGACGGTCGAACCCTTCTTCTTGCCGATCAGCGCGCGCGCGAGCGGCGAGGTGATGGAGATGCGGCCCTTCTTGGCGTCGGCCTCGACCTCGCCGACGATCTGCCACACCGTCTTCTTCTCGGTGTCCTCGTCGACCAGCGTCACGGTGGCGCCGAACTTGATGGTGTCGCCGGACAGCTTGGAAATATCGATGATGTCGGCGCGCGCGAGCTTGTCCTCGAGCTCGGCGATGCGGCCCTCATTGTGGGACTGCTCTTCCTTCGCGGCATGATATTCCGCGTTCTCCGACAGGTCGCCGTGCGAGCGCGCTTCCGCAATATGCTCGATGATGCGCGGACGGTCCTCGGACTGGCGCTTCTTCAATTCTTCCCCGAGCGCGGCAAAGCCGCCCGCTGTCATCGGAACCTTTTCCATCTCTTCTCTCGTCCTTCGGCCGCGCGCCCCGGCAAGACACAGGGCGCGGCAACCTTGATTCGTCAGTACTTCCGGGGCTGAATATACGGCCACCGGAACGGTTATGTGGGTCTGGCGCCGGAACAGAACAACCACAACGGCCGGACAGTTCCTCCGGCCATTGTGGCTTCATTGCCAGTCACTTAGCGGAAGCGTCGCCGTTGCTAGCGATCAGGTTTCCGAAAAGTAGCTCTGCAGGGTACGAACCTCAAGGTCCCCGCCCAGATAGGCGCGGATGCCCTGCGCGGCCGCCACGGCCCCGGAAAGAGTGGTGTAATACGGCACTTTATGCAAGAGGGCCGCGCGCCGCAGCGAGCGGCTGTCGGCGAGCGCCTGCGGGCCCTCGGTGGTGTTGAGGACGAGCTGGACGTCGCCATTGGTGATGGCATCGACGATGTGCGGCCGTCCCTCAAGCACCTTGTTGACCCTCTCGGTCGGGATGCCCTGATCGGTCAGGAAGCGCGCCGTGCCCGATGTCGCCAGCACCTTGAAGCCGAGCGAATGCAATTCGCGAACGGCCTCGGCGATGCGCGTCTTGTCGCTCTCGCGAACCGAGACGAACACCGTGCCCTTGCGCGGCACCCGCGTGCCGCCGCCGAGCTGACTCTTGGCAAAGGCTATCGCGAAGGAGCTGTCGATGCCCATGACCTCGCCGGTCGAGCGCATCTCGGGGCCGAGCACCGTGTCGACGCCGGGGAAGCGGGCGAACGGAAACACCGATTCCTTCACGCCGACATGCTTGAAGTCCGCCTTCTTCAGCTTGAAGTCGGCGAGCTTCTCGCCGGCCATGATGCGCGCCGCGATCTTGGCGACCGGCGTGCCGACCACCTTGGCGACGAAGGGCACCGTGCGCGAGGCGCGCGGATTGACTTCGAGCACATAGATCTCGCCGTCCTTGATCGCGTACTGCACATTCATCAGGCCGACGACGTCGAGGCCGAGCGCCAGCTCACGCGTCTGCCGCTCCAGCTCCTCGATCATCCTGGCATCGAGCGAGTGCGGCGGCAGCGAGCAGGCGCTGTCGCCGGAATGGATGCCGGCTTCCTCGATGTGCTCCATGATGCCGACGATGAAGGTGTCCTTGCCGTCGCAAAGGCAGTCGACGTCGATCTCCGTTGCATCTGAGAGATAGCGGTCGAACAGCAGCGGGTTCTTGCCGAGCACGGTGTTGATCTGCCCGGTCTTGTCGTTCGGGTAGCGCGCCTTGACGTCGGCCGGCACCAGCTCCGGCAGCGTGCCGAGCAGATAGTCGCTGAGCTGGTTCTCCTCGCGGATGATCTGCATCGCGCGGCCGCCGAGTACGTAGGACGGGCGCACCACCAGCGGCAGGCCGAGATCGGTCGCGACCAGGCGCGCCTGCTCGACCGAATAGGCGATGCCGTTTTTCGGCTGCTTCAGCCGGAGCTTGTCGAGCACACGCTTGAAGCGGTCGCGGTCTTCGGCAAGGTCGATGGCGTCGGGCGAGGTGCCGAGGATCGGCACTTCGGCGGCTTCCAGCGCGCGCGCCAGCTTGAGCGGGGTCTGGCCGCCGAACTGCACGATCACGCCGTGCAGCGTGCCGTTCGTGCGCTCCTTCGCGATGATCTCCAGCACGTCCTCGGCGGTGAGCGGCTCGAAATAGAGCCGGTCGGCGGTGTCGTAGTCGGTCGACACCGTCTCGGGGTTGCAGTTGACCATGATGGATTCGTAGCCGGCGTCATGCAGTGCGAAGCAGGCGTGACAGCAGCAATAGTCGAACTCGATGCCCTGGCCGATCCTATTGGGCCCGCCGCCGAGGATGATGACCTTCTTCTTGTCCGACGGCGAGCTCTCGTCCGCAGGCGCGCCCGCAAACAGCGCCTCATAGGTCGAATACATGTAGGCGGTGGGCGAGGCGAACTCGGCCGCGCAAGTGTCGATGCGCTTGTACACCGGGCGGACGTCGAGCGCGTGGCGCTTCGCTGTCACCTCGGCCTCCGTCGACGCCACCAGCACGGCAAGCCGCGCATCGGAGAAGCCCATGGCCTTGAGCGTGCGCATGCCGAAGGCGTTGCCCGGCAAGCCGTTCTTCCGGACCTTCTCCTCCATGTCGACGATGCCGCGCATCTCGCTGAGGAACCACGGATCGATCTTGCAGGAGTTGAAGATGTCCTCGTTCGACCAGCCGAGCCGCATGGCCTGGGCGACCTGGAGCAGCCGGTTCGGCGTCGGCGTGCCGAGCGCGGCGCGGATCGCGTTCTTGTCGTCGTGCTGGCCTAGCCCCTCGATCTCGATCTCGTCGAGCCCGGTCAGGCCGGTCTCGAGTCCGCGTAGCGCCTTCTGCAGGCTCTCCTGGAAGGTACGGCCGATCGCCATCACTTCACCGACCGACTTCATCGACGTGGTCAGCGTGGTCGATGCGCCCGGGAATTTCTCGAAGGCGAAGCGCGGAATCTTGGTGACGACGTAGTCGATGGTCGGCTCGAACGAGGCCGGCGTCGCGCCGCCGGTGATGTCGTTGGCGATCTCGTCCAGCGTGTAGCCGACCGCGAGCTTGGCTGCGACCTTGGCGATCGGGAAGCCGGTGGCCTTGGAGGCCAGTGCGGACGACCGCGACACGCGCGGATTCATCTCGATCACGACCATGCGGCCGTCTTCGGGATTGACGCCGAACTGCACGTTGGAGCCGCCGGTCTCGACGCCGATCTCGCGCAGCACCGCCAGCGAGGCGTCGCGCATGATCTGGTATTCCTTGTCGGTCAGCGTCAGCGCCGGCGCGACCGTGATGGAGTCGCCCGTGTGCACGCCCATCGGATCGAGGTTCTCGATCGAGCAGACGATGATGCAATTGTCTTTCTTGTCGCGCACGACCTCCATCTCGTACTCTTTCCAGCCGAGCACGGATTCTTCGATCAGCACTTCGTTGGTCGGAGACGCATCCAGGCCGCGCTCGATGATGTCGAGGAACTCTTCCTTGTTGTAGGCAATGCCGCCGCCGGTGCCGCCCATCGTGAAGGAGGGACGGATGATCGCGGGCAGGCCGATCTCGGACAGCGCCATCAGCGCCTGGCCGAGCGCATATTCCTGGTAGCGCTTGCGGCGGTCGCTTTCGCCGAGCACCCATTGCCGTTCGTGTTCGTCGAGGGCGGCACCCGACAGCTTCTCGCGTTCGGCCCGGTGCTTGTCGCGGAAGGACTTCTTCAACTCGGACGCGTTGGCGAGCCGCGACTTTGGCGTCTCAAGTCCAATCTTGGTCATGGCCTCGCGGAACAGCTGACGGTCTTCCGCCTTGTCGATCGCATCCGCGGTCGCGCCGATCATCTCGACGTCGAACTTTTCCAGCGTGCCCTGCCGGCGCAGCGACAGCGCGCAGTTCAGCGCGGTCTGTCCGCCCATGGTCGGCAGCAGCGCGAAGCCGCCGGGAATGACGTGACGTTCCTTCTCGATGATTTTTGCGACGATCTCGGGCGTGATCGGCTCGATATAGGTCGCATCGGCCAATTCCGGATCGGTCATGATGGTGGCCGGATTGGAATTGACGAGGACGATGCGATAGCCCTCTTCCTTCAGCGTCTTCACCGCTTGCGTGCCCGAATAGTCGAACTCGCAGGCCTGGCCGATCACGATGGGACCAGCGCCGATGATCAGGATGGTGGTGATGTCTGTACGTTTGGGCATCAACTCTCGCCGAAGTGGATTTTGGGCACAAAAAAAGGGCGCGCTTGCCGCGCGTCCCCTTGAGCCGAGAGCGCGGGGTCTCCCCTCGCGCGCGGGTGGGTCTTAGACCAGTTTTCGGGGCGGCGAAACCCCGAAAAACGCCCATCAACCGGCAATTTTGACGGGTTTTGGCCGTGCCTGCCAGCCACGGGCGAGATGCACCAGCAGCGAGGCCGCAACGCTCGATCCGCCGATCCAGCCAAGGTCGGTTGGCGAGAGGGTGGCCAGCACCGCGCCGCCCAGGGCCCCGCCGATGGCGAAGCCGAGATACATGGCGGAGGCGTTGAGCGAGAGTGCGATCATCGAGGCCTGCGGCTCGATCCGGATGATGCTGGCGATCTGAGCCGGATAGAACGCCCAGCCCGAGATGCCCCAGAGGAAGATCGCGCCCAGCACCGCATAATGCGCCTGTCCGGGCATCAACTTCAGGACCAGCGAATGCAGGATCAGGGCGCTCGCCATGCCGGCGAGCCCGAGGCCTGCTGTGGCGAGCGTGCCGAGCCGGTCGGCCAGGACGCCGCCCAGCATATTCCCGATGGCGGCGGCGCCGCCGAACACCAGCAGCGCGAGGCTGATCTGCGCGGCGTCGAAGCCGAGGCCGTGCAACGGGACCGCGAAATAGGTGAACACGGTGAAGCCGCCGACCGCCCATAAGATCGTGATCAGAAGCGCAATCACGACATTGCTGTGACGCGCCACCGCCAGCCGTTCGCTGAGCGAGGCGGTGTTGCGCGGCAGGCCGCGGGGCAAGCCAAGCAGCAGGCCGGCAAGCGCAACCGCGCCGATCAAGGCCACCATGGCAAAGGTCGCGCGCCAGCCGAGCAGGCTGCCGACGAGATTGCCGAGCGGGACGCCGATCACGGTCGCAACCGTGAGGCCCGAGGTGACCAGCGCCACAGCGCGGCCGCGCCGTTCGGGCGCGGCGACGGCCACCGATACGGCGAGCGCCGTCGGCATGCATAGTCCGGAGCCCAGCGCCATCAGCATGCGGGAGGCCAGCAGCAGGGCGTAGCTGGAAGCCACCGTCGCGACGAGATTTCCGGCGATGAAGGTCGTCAGCGCCAGGGCCAGCACGGTGCGGCGGTCGATATTGTTCAGCGTCACCGCCAGGATCGGCGAACCCACCGCATAGGTGAGGGCGTAGGCGGTGACCAATTGGCCGGCGGCAGGGACGGAAATCGAAAGATCGGCGGCGATCGACGGCAAAAGCCCTGCAATAACAAAGCCTTCGGTACCAATCGCGAAGGCCGCGAGAGCCAGCCAGAACACGCTCATTGGACAATACCCCTATGTTCAACGTTTATTGAACTATTGAATGCGAGGGTCGAGAAGTCAATTGGTTCAAGAACTATTGAACATCGCGGCCGGTTTGCTATGATTCCCGACCATGAGCCGCACACCCCTTCATCCCACCCGCGAGCAGATCGAGCTGCCGATGGTTCTGGATTGCCTGAGCGATCCGATCCGGTTGGCCATCGTCTATCAGCTCGCACAGCAGGAACGTGTCAGCAGCGAGCTCTGCTGTGGCGACTTCAGCGGCCTTTCCGGCAAATCCAACCTCGCCTACCACTTCGCCAAGCTGCGCGAATGCGGCCTGATGCTGACGCGCGTGGCGGGCACCAACCGCTTCATGCGGCTCCGCCGCGAGGATCTGGACGCACGCTTTCCGGGGCTGCTCGATGCTGTGCTCAGCTCCGCAGCCAAGGATGCCGACCGGCTACAGCTGCTGTCGGAGTGCGAAACGGCCGAAGTGGATTGAAGTTTGTGAGTTTTCGAGAATTTGCTTTGGGCGGTCCGTCGAAGCGTGCCCGTCTTCGCCCTTCGGGCTTCGCCGAGGCAGCCTTCGCACGATACGGCTTGCCTAGCCGAAGCTGGCGGAGCCAGCGAAGGCTGGAGACCCGGCCTGGATTTGAACCAGGATGAAGAGCGTTGCACCGCCCTCGCGTAGACGCTTCCGCCACCGGGCCGCGACGATCTTTACCTATCGGCGTGTGACAAGCCACCTCGGGCAGTCATTATGCTTAACGGACCAGAGGTGGCCGCGCGATGAAGGTCATGCGCCAGCGATTATGGCCGATATTGGTGTGGGCGCGCTGGACAGCGAAGCCGGCCGCGGTCAGCTTGGCGACGATCTCGTCCTCGCTATAGCGCTGAAGCCCGATGCGCGTGCGCAGATGACGGTAATCTGACAGCGCGGTGCTGATCAGCCCGATCAGCGCGTCCTTCAGGAAGCCGTGACGCAGGCCGAAGCTGAGCAGCGCCATCACATCCCTGAACATGCCGACATTGGGCTGCAAGATATCTCCGAGCACGAGCTTGCCGGACGGGGTCAGCAATCGCCGGATGTTGACAAGCGCGGCATCGAGCTCGTCCGGCGTCATGTATTGCGCGACCGAGTTCATCACCGCGAGGTCGATCGACTGGTCCTGCATTTTGCGGACGTCGTCGAGGGAGCGGACGCGGATCTTGGTGTTCGGGGCAAATCGCGCGATCAGCCGGCCACGCACGCCGGGGGCGGGCTCGGCGAGAATCAGCTTGCCGCAGGCCGCGGCGACCTGGCTCGCCGACAGCGCCTCACCGCAGGCATAGTCGAGCACGGTCGCCTCGGGCGATGAGATGTAGCCGATGATGTCCCGCGCGATGATCTGGAAGTGCAAGTCGCGATGCAGCTTGCTGACATAGATCGTATGCGTGGAGTCGTAATAATCGATCCAATCGTCCATGGTATTTCGTAGGTCCCGGCCAAACGGTTCCTGTCAAGGAACCGGCGCTGCCCGCCTTGCGTTAGGGGTGCGACGGCGCGCCGTCAATGTCCGCGTCCTAACAGGAAGGTTTCCCGTGAGCAAAGCCCCCACCAAGGTCTCGCCCGATCTCGATACCCCCACCGATCTGTCGCCCGATGGGGTCAAGAAGGTCTCTGAGGCGCTCAACGTGCTTTTGGCTGATGCGTTCGCGCTCTATCTGAAGACCAAGAATTTCCACTGGCACATCAGCGGCCGGCATTTCCGCGACTATCATCTGCTGCTCGACGAGCAGTCCGACCAGATCTTCGCCACCACCGACCAGCTCGCCGAACGCGTCCGCAAGATCGGCGGCACCACGCTGAAGTCGATCGGCCAGGTCGCCAAGCTCCAGACCATCAAGGACAACAACGAGGACTACGTCCCGCCGCGCGAGATGCTGCGCGAGCTGATGCAGGACAACAAGCACGTCGCGAGCGCGATGCGTAAGGCGCACGACGTTTGCGACGACGCCGGCGATGTCGCCAGCGCCAGCATCCTCGAAAACTTTATCGACGAGACCGAGCGCCGGACCTGGTTCCTGTTCGAGGCCACCCGCCAGGAAGGCGGCAACGAGGCGTAAGGGACATTGCCGTAGGGTGGGCAAAGGCGCGCTTCTTGCGCGCCGTGCCCACCATCCGTCCTTGCGGCTTGAACTGATTGGTGGGCACGCTCCGCTTTGCCCACCCTACGGCGTCGCGCTTATGGCCGGCTCCACAGCCTCATCAACGCCCCGTTCTTGCCCGTCACCGGATCGGCCGGCGGCAGCGCGACCTCGGGAATCGTCTTCAGTGCCCTGGCATGGTTCTCCGGCGTTGCCCGCGTCACCACCATCTTCGATCCCGGCGGATATGCGCCGATGATGCAGAAATCGTCGCTCGCCCTGATGCACTGATGCCCCGTGCCGGCCGGCAGGATCGCGATGTCGCCCGCCTTGATCTCCAGCTCCTGGCCATGATCGCCGCCGAAGCGCACGCGGGCACTTCCGCGCGCGACGCCGAGCACCTCATGCACCGTCGCGTGATAGTGCAGATAGTCGTAGACGCCGTTGCGCCACGTGCCGCCCCAGCTATTCGCTTCGAACAGGTTTTCGATGGTCGCCTCGGGGCGCCTGGAATCGAGCTTCACCGCATCCCGATAGACCAGGAAGGGAAGGATGTTGTTCGGCACGAGCCCGTCATCTTCGAACACGATGGCGAGTGGCTCGGCATTGTCGCGGACAACAGACATGGCAGGGCTCCTGCGTGAGCGTAGCAGGAATCAACAAGGGGCGTGAGACGACGTACCTTGTGTCCGGGCGAACCGCAGCGTCGAGCCCGGAATGACAAGAGCCCGGGTCAAGGCCCGGGCTCGATGTCGTCAAGGCAATTGCAGGAGAGCCGGCGTTACGCGCTCTTCTTCTGCCGCATCAGATCCGCGAAGCGCTGGAACAGATAGTGCGAGTCGCGCGGTCCCGGCGAGGCCTCGGGGTGGTACTGCACCGAGAACACCGGCTTGCCGTCGAGCTGGATGCCGCAATTGGATCCGTCGAACAGCGAGATGTGGGTCTGCGTCGCGCCCTTCGGCAGCGTCGCCTCGTCCACCGCAAAGCCATGGTTCATCGAGGTGATCTCGACCTTGCCGGTGGTCTCGTCCTTCACGGGATGATTGGCGCCGTGATGGCCTTGATGCATCTTCTTGGTCTTGGCGCCGACGGCGAGGCCGAGCATCTGGTGGCCGAGGCAGATGCCGAAGGTCGGCGTGCCCGACTTGATCACGTCCCGGATCACCGGCACCGCGTATTTGCCCGTCGCGGCCGGATCGCCGGGGCCGTTGGACAGGAACACGCCGTCCGGCTTCATCGCCAGAATGTCTTCAGATGAGGTCGTCGCCGGCACCACCGTCACCTTGCAGCCGACGCCGGCGAGCAGGCGCAGGATGTTGCGCTTGATGCCGTAGTCGATGGCGACGACGTTGAACTCAGGCTTGTCCTGGCGGCCAAAACCCTTGTCCCACAGCCAGGGCGTCTCGTCCCAGGTGAAGCGCTGGCCCGAGGTGACCATCGGCACGAGGTCCATGCCCTCGAGGCCCGGCCATTCGCGCGCTTCTTCCTTCATGCCATGCAGGTCGAACTCGCCGTTCCTGGCATGCGCGATCACGGCGTTGGGCATGCCCTTGCTGCGGATCAGCGCGGTCAATGCGCGGGTGTCGATGCCGGACAGGCCGATGATGCCGCGGGCCTTGAGCCAGGTGTCGAGATGCTTGGTGGCGCGGTAGTTCGAGGGATCGGTGATCGCGGTGCGCAGGATCACGCCGCGCGCGCCGGGCGTCGCGGCCATGTTCACCGTCTCGATGTCTTCCTCGTTGGTACCGACATTGCCGATATGCGGGAAGGTGAAGGTGATGAGCTGGCCGGCATAGGAGGGATCGGTGAGGATCTCCTCATAGCCGGTCATCGCGGTGTTGAAGCAGACCTCTCCGACGGCATGGCCTTCGGCGCCGAGACCGAAGCCTTCGAGCACCGTGCCATCGGCGAGCACGAGGAGCGCGGTCGGTTTGTGGTCCGGCCAGGCGGTATCGCTGTCATGTTGTGTCATGAGCCCGGTTCATAGTCCGGGCCGGCGCCGCCGTCAAAGCGGACGAGCGCCGATTCACATGCGTTTTTGCATATTTGACAGGTCCCCTCGGGCACTTAAGCTTGGCAGGATAATTTCCGCCAATTTCCCGGGCTCGCGAGGCAATAATGGACCAGACCACCCCGCTTCTGCTGGTTCCGGGGTTGGCCTCCTCGGCCCGGATCTACGCCCCGGTGGTCCCGGCACTCTGGCGGTTCGGCCCGGTGATGATTGCCAACCATATCCGCGACGACAGCATGGCGGCGATCGCCCGGCGCGTGCTGAGCGAGGCCCCGCCGCGCTTCGCGCTCGCCGGCCACTCCATGGGCGGCTATATCGCGCTCGAGATCATGCGCCAGGCGCCCGAGCGGGTTTTGAAGCTCGCGCTGATCAACACCCAGGCCCGGCCCGATACACCGGAAGCGACCGCGCGCCGCCGCGGCCTGATGGAACGGGCCAGGCGCGGCGAGCTGAGCGCGGCGCGCGAGGAGATGTTTCCGGAGCTGGTGCATCCCTCGCGCCACGACGATGCCGGCATTCGAAAGCTCGTGCATGAGCAGGGCGAGGACGTCGGCGTCGAAGCCTATCTGCGGCAGCAGACCGCGATCATTGCGCGGGTGGATTCGCGGCCGACGCTGGCGACGATCAAATGCCCGACGCTGGTGCTGACGGGCGATCAGGACAACACGATTCCGAACGCGTTCTCCAAGGAGATGGCGGAGGGCATAGCGGGCGCGAGGCTGGTGATCCTCGAGCGTTGCGGGCATCTGCCGCAGCCGGAGCAGCCCGGGGCGACGACGCGGGCGCTGGTCGAATGGCTGGGCGCCCCGGTTGTCTCGGGGCCGCGAACGGCCTAGATCAGGCGTCGGATATTCGAAGGGATCACGATCATGCTGCGCGACGACATCAACAACGCGGTCAAGGAGGCCATGAAGGCCAAGGACGAGCGCAAGCTGTCCACGCTGCGCATGGTCAACTCGACCATCAAGAACGCCGACATCGAGGCGCGCGGCAACGGCAAGCCGCCGCTGTCGGATGCCGACCTGCTCGGCGTCTTCCAGAAGATGATCAAGCAGCGCCAGGAGTCGGTCGAGCTTTACGACAAGGGCGGCCGCGCCGAGCTCGCTGCCCAAGAGCGCGAGGAAATCGCGGTGATCTCGGCCTACCTGCCGAAGCAGATGTCGGACGACGAGGTGAAGAAGGCGATCGCGGACGCCATCGCCGAGACGGGCGCTGCCGGCATGAAGGACATGGGCAAGGTGATCGCGGTGTTGCGTGCGAAGTACGCCGGCCAGATGGATTTCGGCAAGGCCAGCGGTTTGGTGAAGGCGGCGCTGACAGGCTAGCTTCTTCCCCTCTCCCCTTGCGGGAGAGGGTGCCTCGCGAAGCGAGGCGGGTGAGGGGTTCTCTCCGCGGGTGAATCTCTCACAGTAGTTCACGTGGATAGATACCCCTCATCCGGCGCTTCGCGCCACCTTCTCCCGCAAGGGGAGAAGGAGCACCTTTGATGGCGCTGCAATCCGGTCTACTCTCTCCCGCAGAAACAATCGGGAGCAACCGATGACCGGCGCCATCAAACCGTTTCGCATCGCCATCAGCGACGACATTCTCACCGACCTCAAATCCCGCCTCACCCGCACGCGCTGGCCGGAGGCGGAGCTGGTCGACGACTGGAGCCAGGGCGCGCCGCTGAAACGGATCCAGGAGATCTGCACCTACTGGGCCAACAGCTATGACTGGCGCGCCCGCGAGGCAAAGCTCAACCGCTTCGAGCAATTCACCACCGAGATCGACGGGCTCGATATCCACTTCCTGCATGCGCGCTCGAAGGAGCCGTCCGCACTGCCGCTGATCATCACCCATGGCTGGCCAGGGTCGATCGTGGAATTCCAGAAGGTGATCGCGCCGCTGGTCGATCCTGCCGCGCATGGCGGCAATCCTGCGGATGCATTTCATGTGGTGTGTCCGTCGCTGCCGGGCTTTGGCTTCTCCGCCAAGCCAAAGACCACCGGTTGGGGCGTCGACCGCATCGCCGCGACCTGGGCGAAGCTGATGGATCGGCTCGGCTACGCGCGTTACGGCGCGCAGGGCGGCGACTGGGGCTCGGCAGTGACGACATCGCTCGGCGCGCAGGACGCCGAGCACTGCGCCGGCATCCACATCACGCTCGCCTTCAACGCGGCGCCGAAGGTCGAGGGCGAGCCGACGGTGGAAGAGAAGCGCGCGCTCGCCGGCCTGAAGCATTATGTCGATCTCGATTCCGGTTATTCCAAGCAGCAATCGACGCGGCCGCAGACGCTCGGCTATGGCCTGACGGATTCGCCGAGCGGGCAGGCGGCCTGGATTTTGGAAAAATTCTGGGCCTGGACCGATTGCGACGGCCATCCCGAAAACATTTTTGACAAGGACGAGCTGCTCGACAACGTCATGCTCTATTGGGCGACGGAGACGGCGACCTCCTCCGCGCGGCTCTATTGGGAGAGTTTTGGCAAGCGCCGCACCAGGCCCAGGGTCAACGTGCCGACCGGCGTCGCCGTGTTCCCGAAGGAGATCATCACGCCGGTCAGGCGCTGGATGGAGCCGAACTTTCCTAACATCACGCACTGGAGCGAGATGGAGAAGGGCGGGCATTTCGCCGCATTCGAGCAGCCGGAGCTGTATGTTGGCGACGTCAGGAAATTCTTCCAGACGGTGCGCCGTTAGGGGATGCCTCCGCATCGTCATGCCCGGGCTTGTCCCGGGCTCCCACGCGCTTAAACTCAGGTCGAAACAAGAACGTGGATGGCCGGGACACGCCCGGCCGTGACGACGCTGCCGGGAAACGACCATGCTCACCGAAGCCGCAACCTACGACGAGCTCTATCGCAACTTCCGCTGGGACGTCCCGGCGCGCTTCAACATGGCGGAAGCGTGCTGCGACCGCCATGCCGACGGCACGGGCCGCCTCGCGCTGCTCTATGTCGACGAGAACGGCGCAACCACGCGCACCTCGTTCGACGAGGTCGCGGAGATGTCGCGCCGCTTCGCCAATGTGCTGAAGGCCGATGGGCTCGTGCGCGGCGACCGCGTCGCGGTGTTCCTGTCGCAGTCGCTGGAGCTGCCGATCGCGCATATGGCCGCGTTCCGATCCGGGCTGATCTCGATCCCGCTGTTCGCGCTGTTCGGCGAGGACGCGCTGGAATTCCGCCTGTCGAATTCGCAAGCAAGAGCCATCATCACTGATGAGGCGGGCTGGGAGAAGCTCACGAAGGTCCGCGATCGGCTGCCCTATCTGCAGGACATCTATATCACGAGCGGCGCGGTCCATGCCGGTGCAAAACCGTTCTGGCCGGCGATCGAAACCGCGTCCGAGGACTTTGCGACCGTCGACACCTCCGCCGATGACCCCGCCCTGATCATCTACACGTCAGGCACGACGGGCAATCCGAAGGGCGCCCTGCATGCGCATCGCGTCGTGCTCGGCCACCTGCCGAATGTCGAGATGTGCCACAACTTCTTGCCGCGCCCCGGCGATCTGATGTGGACGCCGGCGGACTGGGCGTGGATCGGCGGCCTCGTCAACGGCCTGTTCGCGTTCTGGTATCACGGCATCCCCCTGGTCGGTCACCGCGCGCGAAAGTTCGAGCCGCAGGCGGCGATGCAGATGATGGCCGACCTCGGTGTCCGCAACGTCTTCCTGCCGCCGACGGCGCTGAAGCTGATGCGGCAGGCCGGCGTGAAGCATCCGGGCGTCAAGCTGCGCAGCATTTTCACCGGCGGTGAATCTCTCGGCGGCGAGCTGCTCGGCTGGGTGCGCGAGACGTTTGGCATCGATGCGCATGAGGTGTTCGGCCAGACCGAGTGCAACCTCGTGATCGGCAGCAACTCCAACCTGTTTCCGATCCGCCCGGGTTCGATGGGCAAGGCGACGCCGGGCTTCGACGTCCGCATCGTCAACGACAAGGGCGAGGAGCTGCCGACGGGGCAGCGCGGCATCATCGGCGTGCGCCAGCCATGCCCGTGCACGATGATCGAGTACTGGCGCAATCCGGATGCGACGGCGAAGAAATATGCCGGCGAATTCCTGCTGACCGGCGATCTCGGTATCCAGGATGAGGACGGCTATTTCTGGTACGTCAGCCGCGAGGACGACGTCATCACCACCGCCGGCTATCGCGTCGGCCCGTCCGAGATCGAGCACACGCTGATGAAGCATCCGTCGGTGGCGATGGCGGCGGTGGTCGGCATCCCCGATCCGATCCGCACCGAATCGATCAAGGCCTGGATCGTGCTGCGTCCCGGCTTCGCGGCAAGCGACACGCTCGCGCGCGAGATCCAGGAGTTCGTGAAGGTGCAACTCGCCGCCCACGAATATCCGCGCTTCGTCGAGTTCGCGGAGACACTGCCGATGACGGCGACGGGCAAGGTGCTGCGGCGCGAGCTGCGGGCGCGGACTTAGGCTCTTTCAGATAATGGCAAAGACGTCTCAAGCTGCGGGGCTTCACCGCGCCTCACTTCCGAAGCTGCACGATCTCGATGCGGCGCTGGAGCTGATGTATTACGGCTGGCGCGGGATGACGCTGGAGGCCGACGAATATCTTGCGAAGCAGGGCCTGTCGCGTCCACACCACCGCATCCTCTACGTGGTGGCGCGCCGTCCCGATATCGCGATCGGCTCGCTGATCGAGATCCTCGGCATCTCCAAGCAGGCCCTGAACCGGCCGCTCAACCTGCTGTTGGAGCGCAAGCTGCTGACGTCGAAGCGGGCGCCCGAGCAGCATCGCTCCAAGCTGTTGCGCCTGACGGAGGCCGGGCGACGCATCGAGCAAAAGGCATCGGATCACGAGCGCAAGGTCCTGCGCGAAGCGTTTGATCGCGCCGGGGCGTCGGGTGCGGCGGCATGGATGGCCGTCATGGGGGCGATCGCCGACAACAACTGACGGTTCCTCAAGTCAATATAGTTGACATGAGGCGCGAGCTTTGCCACTTTCCCGGCAACGAGCCAGGGGAGGGCTCCGCCATGAGCGGATGGAAAATGGATCGCGCAGCCGCCGAGCGCTTTGTCGCGGCATGGTGCGCGAGCTGGCGCCGGGTCGATATCGACGCGGTCGTCGCGCATTTCGCCGACGATGCGCAGATGCGCAGCCCTCTGGCACTATCATTGACCGGTTCTCCGGTCGTCAGCGGCGCCGAGAACATCCGCGCTTATTGGCGCGAGGCTTATGGCCACATCGAAAGCGCCGACCTGAAGATCCTGAGCTGGAGCTGGGACGAGGCGATCGCGCGCCTGACGGTGTGGTGGCAGCTCGGCGACACGCGCGCCAGCGAGTTCATGGATTTCGACGATGCGGGCCGTGTGGTGCGCAGCGAAGCCTTCTACGGAAAATGATCATGCATCTTTCGGATTTCGTCCTGCTCCTCAACACGCTCTGGTTCGGCGGCGCGTTCATCCAGTTCAGCGTCGCCCAGGGCAACACGCTGAAGATACTCCTGCCGCGCGAAGAGCGCAGCAATCCGATCGCGCCGACGCTGGCGGCCAGCGTGGCGTTCCTGGGCGGGATGAATCTGCCGATCGGGCTTTTGTCGTTCTATCTTCTGGCCGCTCGTCCGGCCTTCTTCCAGCCGATCGAGGCGCAGCTCGCGCTGTTCCTGTTCTTTGCCGCCTGCCACTTCAGCCAGTTCGCCTATAACCTTCCGGTCCTGATGCGCGGAGGGCGCGTCGGGGTGGCCTACTGGCCCGTGCTGAAAGGTCCGATGCTCAGGATCTTCGTCATCGACGCGGCTCTGTTCGTAGCCAATCTCGGCGTAGCGCTCCGGCTGGCGTTCTCTTCCTGATTTCAGCGCGGCGACGCCGACAGGGCGGACCGCAGCATCGCGGCAAGATCCTTCCGCCGGAACGGTTTTGTCAGGATGCGGGCGTCGCCGACCCCGTCGGGCGTCTTGACGGGATTTTGGGTGTAGCCCGAGGTGAAGAGCACCTTGAGCCCGGGCCGCAAGCCGGTCGCTTGCCTGGCAAGCTCTGGTCCGAACATGCCGCCCGGCATCACGACGTCGGTGAGCAGCAGGTCGATGTCGCCGGGGCGGCGCAACAGTTCGAGAGCCGCGGGACCGTTCGACGCCGCGATGACGCGATAGCCGAGGGTCTTCAGCTCGCTCTCGACATAGGCCCGAACCATGTCGTCGTCCTCGACGACAAGAATGGTCTCGCTTCCGTCGGGGGCGACGATCCGTTCCGCCGGTGACGGATGCTCGTTTGGTGGCGCCGCAAGGCGGGGAAAGAACAGCCTGACGACGCTGCCTTGTCCCGGTTCGGACTGCATCTGCACAACGCCGCCGGATTGCCGCACAAAGCCGTAGACCATGCTCAGGCCGAGGCCGGTGCCCTTGCCGACCTCCTTGGTGGTGAAGAACGGCTCGAACGCCCGGCTCGCCACCTCGGCGGTCATGCCGCTGCCGGTGTCGGTCACGGCCACCATGACGTAGTCGCCCGGCCGCGGCTCGCCATTGACGTCAAGGTCGGATTCACCGAGCGAGGTGTTGCGCGCCTCGATCGTCAGCTTGCCGCCGAGCGGCATGACGTCGCGCGCGTTGAGCACGAGATTGAGCAGCGCCGTTGTCAGCTCGCCGGGATCGACGCTGGTCAGCCACACATCCGATTCGAGCGCGAAGGTGCATTCGATGTACTCGCCCAGGGGCCGGCGCAACAGCTGCTCCATCTCGTGAATCTTCACGGCGATGTCGATGTCTCGCGGCCTCAGGGGCTGCTTGCGCGCGAAGGCGAGCAGGCTCCGCGTCAGGTCGGAGCCGCGCTCGGCGGCGGTCGCGATGTCGTTGGCGATCCGGTGCAATTCCTTGTTGCCCGCCAGTCTGTCGGCAAGATGCTCCGAATTGCCGAGAATGACGGTCAAGAGGTTGTTGAAATCGTGCGCCACGCCGCCGGTGAGCTGGCCCATGGCTTCCATCTTCTGGGATTGGCTGAGCTTGTGGCTGAGGTCGGCGATGGCGGCGCGTTGCTGTTCGAGCGACTCGGCGGTGTCGTTGAGCAGGGTCATCAATCCGCCCAGTTCGCCGCCCGGGTGGGGAGGCGGAATTCGCGCGCTGAGATCTCCGAGCCCAAGTTTCTTCGCCATGGTGGCGAGACGTCCGACCTGGCGCCCGACGCTCACGGTGGCAAGGATCCAGACGGCCGCCAGCAGCAGCAGCGAGGCCACCGCGAGTATCGCCACATCCTCGTAGAGCCGGCGATTCGCCGCGGCGACCAGTCCGTCCTTGGACCGTCCGACCATGATGTAGAGGCCGGCATCGCGGGTCGAAGGCGAGCGCGCGGCGACAGCCCAGACCTGCGTCCGGCCGTCGCGATCGGTCACCTCCTGATACGCCTTCCGGTCCGGCGTTGCAGCGAAGCGGAGCAGATCGGATCCCGCGATCGACGTGCCGACCGGCTCGGTCCATCCTCCGCGGGAGGGGGCGACCAGAACCGTTCCCTTGCTGTCGAGGAGCAGGATCTCCTTCTGGCCGAGCAGCCGCTTGTCGTGAAACTCCGCGAATTTGCGCAGGTTGAAGGAGGCGAGCAGGATCAGCTTCAGGGCGCCCGTCTCCGATCGCACTGGATAGGCGATCTGGAGCACCGATAGTCCGGTCAGCCGGCCGAATACCGGCTCGAGCGCGATGCCGCGCGACGCCAGGGCCTGCTTGAAATAGGCGCGATCCCGGAGGTCGAGGGTGCGGTTGGTCCGCAGCGAATCGCAGAACAGGCTGCCGTCGGGATCGATGGTCAATATCCCGGTGAACTGTGGGTATTCCTCGCGCACTTCCGACAGGAACGCCGAGCACGCCGCCTTGTCGCGCGTGTCGAGGTCGCGTGCACGGGCGAGACCATAGTGAAGCTGGGCGGTGCCCTGGATCTTCTCGTCCAGGTCGCTCGCAATGTCGTCGGCTGTCGCGGTCAGATTGGCCAGGGCTGCGTTGATTTCGCTGCTGCGATTTTGCACGAAACGTAAGCCGACGAGGATGGCCGGCACCAGCATGGCCGCAATGACGAGTATCAGTAGCCGGGTACGCAAGCTCATCGGTCGGGCGGTCCAATTTGGTCGTCGCGCGTGCTGGTTCGAAGATGCAATCTGCGGCACCACCCTCCGCTCAGTCCATAGGCATCCGCCGAAAAAGCCCCGCGGGGAAAGATTTCGGCCGCGTACATCACGGATGAGTCCCCGGAAAGTTCGCCCGCGAGGCCCTGTCGGGCTGGTGTCGGGCCTCCCGGGATACCGTCATCCCGCAATCAACGCGCGCGTGCGCGCCGGTCGCGAGGGCGCTAATATCGGGATCGCGCGCGACGGAGATCGTGCCGGTGATGAGGAGAGGGAGCCGCATGTCGATCTCGGGCAAAGTCGATCCGGTGGTGCGTCCCGTGGCGGCGACCGACATCGCCGAGGCGCTGGTCGAGGGTTTGCGCGATTTCCAGGCGCTGCCGCTCTACGGGCTCTGCTTCGGCGCGCTCTACGCAGGCGGCGGCATCGCCATCATGCTCTGCCTCACCGCCTTCGGCATGGTCTATCTCGTCTATCCCCTTGCGGCCGGCTTCGCGCTGATCGGGCCGTTCGTCGCGATCGGCCTCTACGAGGTCAGCCGTCGCCGCGAATGCGGCGAGCCGGTCTCCTTCGGCGCGATCTGGTCGGCGATACGCGCGCGCAGCGAGATCGGCTGGATGGCCTTCGTCACGCTGTTCGTGTTCGTGATCTGGATGTACCAGGTGCGGCTGCTCATCGCGCTGCTGCTCGGCCTGCACGCCTCGTTCTCGAGCTTGCAGGAATTCATGACGGTGGTGCTGACGACGAATGAGGGCCTGCTGTTCCTCGTCATCGGCAATGCGGTCGGTGCCGCGCTGTCGCTGATTTTGTTCTCGCTGACGGTGGTGTCGTTTCCGCTGCTGCTCGACCGCGAGGTCGATTTCGTCACCGCCATGGTGACGAGCGTACGCGCGGTGGTGACTAGCCCGCTGCCGATGATCTCGTGGGCCGCGGTGATCGTGATGCTGCTGATCGTCTCGGCGCTGCCGTACTTTCTCGGACTGGTCGTGACGCTGCCCGTGCTCGGACATGCGACATGGCACCTTTACCGGCGGTTGGTGGTGCCGGTGACGTAAAGGGGAAGCCGGACGCAACGGAAGCGAGCTATTCGCCCGTTGCCAGGCGGCGAGCGCCTGACGAAGTCAGCTCGAGTTCGCCGAGCCGCCTGATCGCATAACCCAGATTGGCCAGACGTTCGCCGTGCGCCTGCGGAATGTCGCCTTGACCCTTGCCGACTATGGCCAAGGACGCAAATTCATCGGCGGTGAGCGCAGGGGTGCTGTCTGTCATCAGGCAACCTCGTCGGTCCATACCTTGAAATTGAGCAGGGTATTCGGACCGAAGGTCTGGACGATCGGGACGTCTGCGGCATCGCGCCCCTGCGCAATCAGCACGCGGCCGATCCGCGGCGTATTGTTGCGCGGATCGAACATGTGCCAGCTTCCACCGACGAAAGCCTCGAACCAGGCGGCGAAATCTCCAGCAGGCCATGGTTGTGGGGTGCCGATGTCGCTGAGGTAGCCGGTGCAGTAACGCGCCGGAATGTTCATGCTGCGGCAGAACGCGATGGCGAGATGGGCATAGTCACGGCACACGCCCTTGCCTTCGTCGTAGGCTTCCCGGGCTGTCTTGGTCGCACGCGCGTGCTCATGGCCGAACGTGATGTGGCGATGAACAAAATCGCAGATGGCCTGGACCCGCGCCCAGCCCGGCGGCGTCTGTTCGAACAACTTCCATGCGATATCCGACAGGCGATCGGTCTCGCAGTAGCGACTGCCGAGCAGATAGACGAGCGTGTCGGCCGGCAGCGCTTCGACGGCGTGCTGAAACGCGTTCGGAAACACCGGGTCGGGCAGGCCGCTGTCGCGAACGATGCCATCGCCGGCAAGACGGAAGGCGCCGGCCGGCGCAACGATGCGGCTGCACCAATTGCCGAAGAGGTCGCGATAGGGACTGATCGCCACCGAAGGTCGGGTGGTCAGCAGGTCGGGCACGACGATATCAGAGGCGCGCGTGAAGTGCGTGCCCAACACCATGATCATAGGCGTCGGCTGCGGGAACTCGTACAGCATCTCGAACCCGACGCGGAGCTTCATGCAAACTTCTTTCTCTTGGCCAAGCTCCCAACATGGCTACGAAGCGATCGAACACAAGGCATTCACGGCCTTATTCGATCGAGAGCGGCATTTGGCGCTTCAAAAGCGCGGCGCGGGCGAGAAAACGATAGCTAATTGCGGCGATTGCGCGCACGGTGCGCCAATGTCGGAAAGAGCGGTCGTCTGTGCGCACACGCTGCGTCACGACGATTCGCACGCGACTTGAAGCGACTCATTCTTCGCATCGGCGGAGCCTTCTCATCGCGACGTCGTAACGGCGATCGTCGCGCTTATTGCCACTTCCCGCGGGCGAGCCGGACGCAGCAGGCGTGCCGCGGACGCCTGAAAAATTCCACAGCGGTTCGATACGAGATCGAACGCCAACCGAAAGCACATGATGCAAACTCTCTCCCCACGGCACGTCAAGACAGACGAAGCGCTCCGGCTCGGCGTGGAGTCAGGCTGGTACGCGATCAAGGTCAGCGGGACCTTCGTCTCGGGCCCGCACGACTCGGAAGGGGATTGCCGTCGCAAGATCGACGAGATTCAACCGCCGGTGAAGAAGAAGCGATAACAGCGCCGATTTCGGCCGCTACGGCGTCTTGATCCCCATCGCCTTCAACGCCGCCAGCATCTGCGCTGGCGGTGTCATTTTGATCTGCGGCGCCTTGCCGGTTTCCAGCAAACTCTTCAGTCCCGACAGGATCGCGGGCCAGCCGGTGCGGCCGCCGGAGAGGATGCCTTCGCTGAGCGCGCGGTCGTGGCGTTCGCTCATGGTGAGGCGGACGGCCTCGCCGGCTTGCTCGATCTCGTAGGTGACGAGCGTGGTGCCGAGCTTTGCGACGAGGTCGGGCCAGTTGACGTTCCATGTCACCGTCAGCTTGTTCGGCGGATCGTATTCGAAGACTTCACCCGAGATGTGCTCCGAACCGTCAGGCGCGCGCACGGTGAAACTCCCGCCGAGCCTCCGTTCCATCTCCACGGCAAAACCGGAAAAGTACTTCCTGCTGAACTCGGCCGAGGTCAGCGCTTCCCACACCTTCTCCGGCGTGGAGACGATGTAGATGGTGTAGACCGTCAGTGGTTTGAACTGATCGAGGTTCATTTTGCGTCGAATCCCTTGTTGAGCGCGGCGCGGGGAATGCCGAGCAGCTTGCCGGTCTCGAGCAGGCTCTTGAGCTGGGACAGGATCGCCGGCCAGCCGTTGGAGACGGCGCCGAGATATTTGCCGCCCTCGACGAAGCCGTCATGCAACACGGTCAAACGCACGAGCGAGCCGAACGGTTCGATCGTGAAGACGACGCGCGATATCGGCTCGCCGCGCAGCTCTTCGAACTTCTGGTGCTTGAAGCTGTAGGACAGGCGGCGCGGCGGATCGGCCTCCAGAATCTCGCCGGAATCGGTGACCTCGCCGTCGAGCGTGAGCGCGAAGGGGGAGCCGACCTTCCAGTCTGACCTGACCTCGGCGCCGAACCAGTATTGCCTGGTGAATTCGCTCGACGTCAGCGCCTCCCACAGCTTTTCCGGCGTGGTCTCGATATAGCTCACATAGACGAATTGGGGCTTACTCATCGCGCTTCTCCAACTGACGTTTCAACTCGCCGAGCGCGGCGAGCTTGCCGCGCTCGAATTTCCTGATCCAGCGTTCGCCGATCTGATGGATCGGCACCGGATTGAGGTAATGCAGCTTCTCGCGGCCATGTCTGATGGTCGTGACCAGATTGGCCTCTTCGAGAATGACAAGGTGCTTGGTCACGGCCTGGCGCGTCATCGCGAGGCCTTCGCAGAGTTCGTTCAGCGTCTGGCCGTTCCTGGCGTGAAGCCTGTCCAGCAGCGACCGTCGTGACGCATCGGCGAGCGCTTTGAAGACCTCATCCATGGTGGCGATAATAGGCAACCAAATGGTTGCATGTCAAGATGGTGTCTTTGGCGCCCGGAAATGGCTGTGCTAGCCTTGAAGCTCAGCCAACGCAGATTGGTTCCGGGAGAGCTTTGATGTTCCGTTGCTTCTCACTCGCAGCAGGTCTTGTCCTTTTCGCCTGCAGCACCACGGCCCAGGCACAACAGAAGCAGACCATCGGCGCGCCGCAGGAAGCGTCCAACATGAAGCTGGTCGGCACCAACGACCTGCAGGCGCGCAGCGCGTACCAGCCGACCATCCATCATCAGGCCGATCGCTGGATCGCCTATATCGGCCATCACGGTGGCACCGACGACGTGCCCGCGCCCGTCAACCCGATGACGGGGCAGGCCGAACCGAACGGAACGTCCATCGTCGACGTCACCGATCCCGCGCGTCCAAAATATCTGCGGCATCTGCCGGGACAGGAAGGCAAGTACGAATCCGGCGGCGCGCAGATGGTACGGGTTTGCGACGGCAAGTCGCTGCCGAAGGGCGATCCCAATGCGGTCTATATGCTCCGCACCTTCGGCAGCGAGGCGCATGAGATCTGGAACGTCGCCGACCCCGTAAATCCCGTGCTCGTTACCCGCATCGGCGGGCTGAAGGACACCCACAAGAGCTGGTGGGAGTGCGACACCGGCATCGCCTTTCTTGTCTCCGGCGCGCCGGACTGGCGCACGCGGCGCATGACGCAGGTCTACGACCTCAGCGATCCCGCGCATCCGCAGAAAATCCGCGACTTTGGCCTGCCCGGCCAGGAGCCCGGCTCGACCGGCGCCGTGCCGACCGAATTGCACGGGCCGATCTCGACCGGACCCGACGGCAATCGCGTGTTCTTCGGCTACGGCACCAACAAGGGCGGCATCCTGCAGATCGTCGATCGCGACAAGTTGCTGAACGGGCCGAAGGAGCCGACGCCGGAGAATCTTCGCTATCCCGAGATTTCGCGCATGCCGATGTCCGCCTTCAACGGCGCGCATACGACGTTCCCGATGCTCGATATGCCGGTCGCGGAATTCGCCGAGGACAAGGACGGCAAGACCCGCGACATCGTCATGATCGTCGACGAGGCGATTCTGAACGAATGCGGCGAGGCGCGGCAGATGGTGTGGTTCGCCGACGTCACCACCGAGACGCGGCCGATGATGATCTCGAGCTACACCGTGCCGGAGGCGGGTGGACAGTTCTGCCAGCGCGGCGGCCGCTTCGGCTCGCACTCCTCGAACGAGAGCATGGCGCCGGTCTATTACAAGAAGATGGCCTTCATCGCCTTCTTCAATGCGGGCGTGCGGGCGCTCGACATCCGCGATCCCTATCATCCGAAGGAGGTCGGCTATTTCATCCCGGCGATCACGCAGGCCACAGACAAGCGCTGCATTCCCGTCGAGGGCGGCGAGCGCTGCAAGGTCGCGATCCAGACCAACAATGTCGAGACCGACGATCGCGGCTACATCTACATCGTCGACCGCGCCAATACCGGTCTGCATATCCTCGAACTGACCGGACCGGCGCGCGCGGCCGCCGGCCTGCCGAGGAACTGACGATGCGGCGCGGGGCGGCGATTGCGGCTGTGGCCATCGCGCTCGGTGTGTCCGGCGTCGGGGCCTATCGGCTGGCGCCGGCGGCGGAATCGGCAGGCTGGCGCGAAATCGCATGGCCGTTCCCGCGCGACGGCTGGCCCGCCGGCCGCGCGTTCCGCTGCGACGGCGCCTGCGCGGGCACCGAGCTCTACGTGCGCGCCAAGCGTGGCTTCTGCAATTGCGACCGCGGCGTCGCCGACGATGATGAGGTCGATCGCGTTGCCGACATCGATCTGATCAGCCCGCGCTTTGCCGCCGTCGCGCCGGGCGAGGAGGTGGGTCTTGGCGAGATGCGCGGCCGTGCCAGGCGCTATGATCTCGATATGCTCGACGACGTCCGCCATGCCGCGATCGGCATCGCCGTCTCGCGCCGCTGCGATCTCTTCGTCGCTGCGGCCCAGGGGCGTGGCGAAGCAGGCGCCGTGCAACGCGCAGCGCTGGCGTTCCTGGAGACGCGGGAGATGAAGGTATGGGCGACCGCGGCGCTGGACGGACAGTGAGTGTCATGCATTAATGCGCCAAACCGCTCTCAGCGAGTCCTCCCCATGATGTCCATGCAAGCCTATTTCGCCTTCGTCGCCGCCTGCATTGCGCTGGCCTTGCTGCCGGGGCCGATCGTCACCCTCGTCGTCGCCAACGGCCTGCGTCACGGCACGCGCGCGGCGTTGACCAATGTCGCGGGCGCGCAGGCCGGGCTCGCCATCGTCATCGGCATCGTCGCAGTCGGCCTGACCTCGCTGATGGCGACCATGGGTTACTGGTTCGACTGGGTGCGCTTTGCCGGCGCCGCCTATCTGATCTGGCTCGGCATCAAGCTGATCTGGGCGCCGGTCGAAGGCCTCAATGTCGACGAGCCGCCGGCGCCGCCGCGCGGCGGGTTCTTCCTGCAAGGCTTCCTTGTGCTGCTGTCGAACCCGAAAGTGCTGATCTTCTTCGGCGCCTTCATTCCGCAGTTCATGGACATGAACCGCGATCACTTCCCGCAAGTCGCGGTGCTGGGCGCCACTTTCATGGTCACCGCGGCGATGACGGATGCGCTCTACGCTCTTGCCGCGGGGCGTGCGCGAAAATTCTTCTCGGCCCGCCGGACGCGGCTGATGTCGCGCATCTCCGGCGGCTTCATGATCGGCGGCGGTATCTGGCTGGCGCTGACACGGGCAAAATAACCTCGCTCGTACCGGTTCGCGCTTGAACCCTTCGCGGCGGCGATGCGTCCAATCGGGCATTGCCGCTGACGAAGGAATTTGGCCGTGCCCGATCTGCCCTGGTTCGTCTATGCGATGCTGTTCGCACCGCTCGGGCTGTTACTGGTCGCCTCCGTTGTGAAGACCTGGCAGGTGCGCGAGGCGCGAAGCTGGCCGCAGGCATCGGGCAAGGTCGTCCGCTCGGTCGCCGAGGTACGCGAGGTCAGGGTGTCCGACAGCGACCGCGAGGAAGGCTATCGGCTCGAGAGCCGCAATTTTGCGAACGTGACTTACGAATATCCGGTCGGCAGCCGCAAGCTGAGCTGTAACCGCATCTCGATCGGCGAGGACCTCGGCAATTTCGAGGTCGCCGAGAAGCTTGCAAAATATCCCGCCGGCAGCATCGTCACCGTCTATTACAATCCGCGCCATCCCGATCAGGCCGTGCTCGAGCGCGACCTGCCCAAGGGGCTGTGGGGCTGCCTCGGCATCGGCACGGCGATCGCGTTTGGCATCGTGTTCGGCTCGGCGTTCGGGCTCAACCAGACTTATGCCTACCTTGCGCACCGCATCGGGCGGCCCGATCTCGCCGGCCTCGTCGTCGGCTTCGGCGCGTTCGGCCTCGTCATCGCGCTGATGGGGTATGGGGTGCGGCGGCAGGCGTTGAAGGCGGCGCGCTGGCCGGTGGTGCCGGGCACGATCAAGCTGTCGGGGATCGAGCAATATCACGAGGCCAGCGAGCCGGGCGAGCGCCGCGGCACCGAGATGTTCGGCAAGCGCGTGACCTACACCTATCGCTATCAGAATATCAGCTACACCAATGAATGCGCGCGCGTCGCGGCCGGGACGCAGTCCGGGTCCGACGAGATGTTGAAGAAGCTGATGTCGCGCTACAAGCACGGCGCGACCGTCGAGGTGCGCGTCAATCCCGACAACCCGGCCGAGGCAACGCTCGATACAAGCGGCCCCGTCCGCATCGCCTGGCTGCTGTGGGGTATCGCTGCGATTTTCGCTGCGCTCGCGGTGTTCGTCGCGACGCGGGGCAGCTAGTCGACCAGCCTCTCCCTGCGCAACTCCAGCTCGATCTCCGCAAAAATCCTCGCCAGCCGCTCCGCCCATTGCTGCTGGCCGGACTGATCCGCGATCAGATCCTGGCGGATCTCGATGCCGGTGTTGACGAGGCCGCGGGCTTCGCCGTGGACGGGGATGGTGTAGTCGCTGAGGTCGCTCACCGCATAGGGCTCGTTGTCGCCGACGACGAGATCGCCTTCAGCGCGCAAATGTTTCAGCAGCAGCTGCGGCAGCACGGTGTCGCGGTTATACAGCGCGGCGATGTGCCAGGGCCGGGCGACGCCGGCATAAACCGGCGTGAAGCTGTGCAGCGACACCAGCACCGTCGGCCGCGTGTCGTGCAGGCGGCGGTCGATCGCGGCATCGATGCGGCGGTGATAGGGCTCGAAGATCTCGCGCCGCCGCGCCGCGCGCTCGCCCTCTGAGATGCCCTCGTTGCGCGGGATCGCGGTCGCCTCGGATATCACGGGAATCGAGCTTGCTACGCCGGGCGAGCGGTTGCAGTCGATCACGAGCCGGGAATAGCGCTGCGCGATCAGATGCGCATCGAGCATTCTTGCCAGCCGCTCGGCGACGCCGGCAATGCCGATGTCCCAGGCGATGTGTCGCGTCAGCTCGCTTGCCGCGACGCCGAGGTCGCCGAGCGCGCGCGGCAAGATCCGTCCGTAATGATCCGAGGTGAGCAGGAAAGGCGATGCCCCATCCGCATTGACCTCATGCACCGGCGGAATGTCCCCCGCGCCGAGCAGTTGATCGGTCGCGTCGGCCGTGTTCAAGTCCATCCTGATTGCCTATGGAAAAAGCAGTTACCGTCCAAATTGGGCAGCAATCGCTTGCAGGTCGGTCCACCCAAAATCATCATGATCGCCAGACGATGCCGTTGCCGGCGATTCATCACAAGACCAAATCTCGATTGCCCCCGGGACTTCGCTGGGACGAGGAAATGTGCGGCTGTCGTTTCGCTCGATTGACGGCTATAGACACCCCATGACCTCCGATCGTCTTTTCGTCTACGGCACCCTGATGCGCGGCTTCGACCATCCGATGGCGCGGCTGCTTGCAGGACATGCGGACTTTTTGGGTGACGCGACGTGTCGCGGCCGGCTCGTTCTCGTGAAGCATTATCCCGGATTGCTGCTGTCGAACGCGGCCTCCGATGTCGTCCATGGTGAGCTTTTTCAATTGCGCGTGCCCGACGAGCTCCTGCGCGAGCTCGACATGTACGAGGCCTGCGGCGAGGGCTTTCCGGAGCCGACCGAATATCTGCGCAAGCTGATCGACGTGACGCTGCCTGATGGCACCACGGAGAAGGCCTGGACTTACGTCTACAATTGGCCCGTCATCGATCTGCCGCGCATCGAGTCCGGGCGCTTTCTCGAGCACTAGGCGCGGATGCGGACTTCACCTCTCCCGCGCAAGCGGAGCGAGGGATCGCACCTTCATCGTGGCCGGCGTTCGATCACTAAGCCGACAGCACTTCCTTCACCAGGCGCACGTCGATCTCGTGCTCGACGTAGCTCCACTCCTCGGTCTGCCTCAGCATCGCCACCAGCTCCTCGAACAGCGAGGCATCGGGGGGCGCGAACTCGAACCATGTCAGGAAGTCGAAGGGACCGCCGAGATCGCGGCTGTGATAGAGCTGCCGCGCGATGGCGGGCAGGAAACGAAGAGTGCTGGCGATGTGGTGCGACTTGTCCTCGAAGATCTTGCGGCGCTCTTCCTGCGTCAGCTCCCACCACGCCTCCGATTTGCGGATCGGAATCAGCGCCGCGGAAGTGGCCCCTAACCGGCCGAGCTCGGCCTGCACCGCGGTGAGCTGCTGCTTCTCGGCGCGCTCAGTATAGCGCGGCGTGCTCGCAACGCCGACCAGCCGCCACGCATTGCGAGAGGGCACCAGGGGCAATGAAATCGCCTCGCTGTCGGTCACCGACAGCGCCGGCACGAAGGGCAGGGGCTCGCCCACCACGGGTGAAATCGAGGTCACACGCCAGCCCCCGCTGTGGCCGCCGCGAAACATCCTGAACATGGCCTATGGAAGCGCGGAACCGGTCCGGGTTCAAGTCTTTCCGCGGTCATTCCGGGCTCGATGCTTCGCATCGCCCCGGAATGACGCCTGTGCATAGGTCGAATAACCCGGATAAGCCGGACAAACCTGACTTTTGGGCAGGCCGCGCCTATATCCGTAACCCTTCGCCCGACTCACGTTGATTCGCGCCAGACCCAGAGCCCATGCGCTTCACGCCCCAGTTCCTCGACGAGCTTCGTGCCCGGCTTTCGGTCTCCGAAGTCGTGGGCAAGCGCGTGAAGCTGAAGAAGGCCGGGCGGGAATGGAAGGGGCTGTCGCCGTTCCAGCAGGAGAAGACGCCGTCCTTCTACGTCAACGACCAGAAGGGATTTTACCACGACTTCTCCTCCGGCAAGCACGGCGACATCATCACCTTCGTGATGGAGACCGACGGCCTGCCGTTCGCCGAGGCTGTGGAGCGGCTCGCCGGCATGGCGGGCCTGCCGCTGCCGGCGGTGACGCCGGATGCGGCGCGGCACGAGCAGCGGCGCCGCACGCTGCATGACGTCATGGAGCTCGCTGCAAAATTCTTCGCCGAGACGCTGGCCTCGCGCGCCGGCGCCAAGGCGCGCGGCTATCTCGCCGATCGCGCGATCTCGCCGGCGACGCAAGTGCAGTTCCGCCTCGGCTATGCGCCGCCGCCACCCGAGCGTTTCGCGCTGAAGGAGCATCTCGGCAAGCTCGGCGTCTCCGTCGAGGACATGATCGAGACCGGGCTGCTCGTTGCCGGCAACGACATTCCCGTGCCCTACGATCGCTTCCGCGATCGCGTGATGTTTCCGATCACGGATCTGCGTGGCCGTGTCATCGCCTTCGGCGGGCGCGCGCTGGAGAAGGACGTTCCGGCAAAATACCTGAACTCGCCGGAGACGCCGCTCTTCCACAAGGGCGACAATCTCTACAATCACCAGACCGCGCGCAAAGCCACCCACGATGGTAGCGCGCTGATCGTGGTCGAAGGCTATGTCGACGTCATCGCCATGGTGACAGCAGGCTTTGCAGGTGCCGTGGCGCCGCTCGGCACCGCGCTGACCGAAAACCAGCTCACGCTGCTCTGGAAGATGGCGGACGAGCCGATCCTCTGCTTCGACGGCGATCGTGCCGGACAGAAGGCGGCTTATCGCGCGGCCGACTTGGCCTTGCCATTTCTTGCGCCGGGCAAGAGCCTGCGCTTTGCGCTGCTGCCGGAAGGGCAAGACCCCGACGATCTCGCCCGCTCGGGCGGTCGCGGCGCGATCGAGGATGTCATTGCTGCGGCGAAGCCGCTCGCCGAGATGATTTGGTCGCGCGAACTCGAGGGCGGCAACTTTGCCACGCCCGAGCGTCGCGCCGCGCTGGAAGCGCGCGTCAAGGAGCTGTCCAACGGCATCCGCGACGAGGTGGTGCGGCGCTATTATCGCGACGATTTTGCCGAACGGCTTCGACGCACCTTCGCGCCCGAGGGCGGGCGCGGCGGCTTTGCCGGCCGGGGCAATTTCCAGGGCAATTCCGGCCGCTCCTTCCAACCCCGCGGCGGGGGGCAGGCGAATCGATTCGGGGGGCAGGGATTCGGCAGCCAGGGGCGGCGTGGGGCCCCCGGTCCTGCCTTTATTCCCTCCGGCCCCTACCAGGCGGCGAGCCCCCAGCTAGCGGCCAGCCCGATCATGAAGGGCCAGCGCAGCGCCATATCCCGGCGCGAAGCCCTGATCCTGCAAATCCTGATCAACCACCCCTGGCTGCTGCACGACCACCTTGAGGAAGTCGCCGCCCTGGAGCTGGCCCATCCCGAGGCCCATAAGCTCCGGGCCGGCATCATCGCCGCCTTCGCCAACGACCACCACCACTCGCCGGACCCCGGCGAGCTGGCCGAGAAGATGCGAGCCGACATCGAAAAGGGCGGATTTTCACAGCTTCTTCAAAGGGTTGAGAATGGCATCACGACCGCGGCGGTGTGGGGTGCCCGCGAGGGCGCCGCCCGGGACGACGTTCTCTCCACCTGGCACCAGCTCGTTGCCTTGCATCGGCAATACCATTCACTACTTAGAGAACTGAAGGACGCCGAGCTGGCCTTGGGGGAGGACCCCAGCGAGGCCAATTTGGCGTGGCTGCGTGACGTCAAGGCTCGGATAGGAGAAGTCGACGGTACCGAGGCCCTGATCGAGGGTTTTGGCGAGCTGTCGGGCCGGTTCCAGAAGAGCGTGTGATGAAAGAATCATGCGGACGGCCGGGACCGGAACCGCTAAAAGACTCGCCAAATCCAAGGTTTGGCGGCAAAAACAGGGTTAATCGAGGCTTAACGGTCTTGTAGCACTTTGGCCACCAGGCGGCCGCAGGCAGAACAGACGCGTCAGGAATGAATCCGCGCAATCGCTGTTGGCACTACACCTGCATCCGCTGCGACAAAGAGGCTCACGAAGCGTTAGGCAAATCCGGCGAGAGAAAAGGTCGGGGTGGCGAGAGATATCCGCGCCGCCCTTTCCGTGTCGCGATGTGACGAAGCGAGAGCGTCGAACAACAGGTTCAAGTGAATTCAGGCGGGCGGGCCGTTCGGCCTTCTGCATGAAGCGCGTTTAGGAGCAATGGATGGCCACCAAGGCAAAGACGCTGCAGGCGAAGGACAAAGAAAAGGACGACAAGGCAGCGGACGCGCCGGAGAAGGACTCCCAGGACGCGCCGTCGCCGTTGCTCGATCTGTCCGACGCGGCCGTGAAGAAGATGATCAAGCAGGCCAAGAAGCGCGGCTTCGTGACCTTCGATCAGCTCAACGAAGTTTTGCCGTCCGACCAGACCTCCCCCGAGCAGATCGAGGACATCATGTCCATGCTCTCGGACATGGGCATCAACGTCACCGAAGCCGACGATAGCGACGGCGAGGAGGACAAGGACGAGGGCGGCGAGGACGAGACCGACAACGAACTCGTCGAGGTCACCCAGAAGGCCGTCACCGAGGTCAAGAAGAGCGAGCCGGGCGAGCGCACCGACGATCCCGTGCGCATGTATCTGCGCGAGATGGGTACGGTCGAGCTCCTGTCCCGCGAAGGCGAAATCGCGATTGCAAAGCGCATCGAGGCCGGCCGCGAGGCGATGATCGCAGGCCTCTGCGAAAGCCCGCTGACCTTCCAGGCCATCATCATCTGGCGCGACGAGCTCAACGAAGGCAAAATCTTCCTTCGCGACATCATCGATCTCGAAGCGACCTATGCCGGGCCCGACGCCAAGGGCGGCATGAACACCGCGATGATCGGCGGTCCGACCGGCGAGAATGGTGAAGCGTCCGCCGAAGGCGGCGAGGTCGCAGCCGTGAACGGAGCTGCGCCGGCGCATGTCGCGCCGCCCGCCGCGCCGCCGTCGCCGACCCCGTTCCGCGCCGCGCCTGCGCCCGGCAATGCCGGCGAAGGCGAGAAGGATCCGGGCGAAGCCGCCGCCGAAGCCGACATGGACGAGGACGACGAGTTCGAGAACCAGATGTCGCTCGCGGCCATCGAGGCCGAGCTCAAGCCGAAGGTCGTCGAGATCTTCGACAAGATCGCCGACAGCTACAAGAAGCTGCGCAAGCTTCAGGAGCAGGACATTCAGAACCAGCTCGAGAGCACCTCGCACGGGCCCTCGCTGTCGCCGCACCAGGAACGCAAATACCGCAAGCTGAAGGACGAGATCATCGTCGAGGTGAAGTCGCTGCGCCTGAACCAGGCGCGCATCGACTCACTGGTCGAGCAGCTCTACGACATCAACAAGCGCCTCGTGTCGCACGAGGGCCGCCTGATGCGCCTTGCCGACAGCCATGGCGTCGCGCGTGAGGACTTCCTGCGCAACTACACCGGCTCGGAGCTCGATCCGCGCTGGCTCAACCGTGTCTCGAAGCTCTCGGCCAAGGGCTGGAAGAACTTCGTCCATATCGAGAAGGACCGGATCAAGGACCTCCGTCACGAGGTGCACCAGCTTGCCGCGCTCACCGGCCTCGAGATCGTCGAGTTCCGCAAGATCGTGCACTCCGTGCAGAAGGGCGAGCGCGAGGCACGCCAGGCCAAGAAGGAGATGGTGGAAGCCAACCTCCGTCTCGTGATCTCGATCGCTAAGAAGTACACCAACCGCGGTCTGCAGTTCCTCGACCTGATCCAGGAAGGCAACATCGGCCTGATGAAGGCGGTCGACAAGTTCGAGTACCGCCGCGGCTACAAGTTCTCGACCTACGCCACGTGGTGGATCCGGCAGGCGATCACCCGCTCGATCGCCGACCAGGCGCGCACCATCCGCATCCCCGTGCACATGATCGAGACGATCAACAAGATCGTGCGCACCTCGCGCCAGATGCTCAACGAGATCGGCCGCGAGCCGACCCCGGAAGAGCTCGCCGAGAAGCTCGGCATGCCCCTGGAGAAGGTCCGCAAGGTCCTCAAGATCGCCAAGGAGCCGCTGTCGCTGGAGACGCCGGTCGGTGACGAAGAGGATTCACATCTCGGCGATTTCATCGAGGACAAGAACGCGATCCTCCCGATCGACGCCGCGATCCAGTCGAACCTGCGCGAGACCACGACGCGCGTGCTCGCCTCGCTCACGCCGCGCGAAGAGCGCGTGCTGCGCATGCGCTTCGGCATCGGCATGAACACCGACCACACGCTGGAAGAAGTCGGCCAGCAGTTCTCGGTCACCCGCGAACGTATCCGTCAGATCGAAGCGAAGGCGCTGCGCAAGCTGAAGCATCCGTCGCGGAGCCGGAAACTGCGGTCGTTCCTCGACAACTAATTCGGATCGTCGTGCCCGGGCCAGTCCCGGGCATTCATCCAAACGAAAACGGCGGGCCGAAAGCCCGCCGTTTTCTATTTGTGCCGACGCTTCGCAAGTCGGGCGGAGCCTACTTCTTCTTCGCGCCGACCCGGTCGAGGGTCTTGATTGCCAGCGGCGGGCGGCCGGACTTTTCCGCGATCTCGCGGTCCTGCTCCATGATGAAGCCGCGCGCGGGCTCGTCGCCGTCCAGGCCTCCGAGCAGCTCCGCAGGCACGCGCCGGTTGGAGCGTTGGGAGCCGTCTTCGTAGAAGACGTTGAAAAAGGCGAACTCGCCCTTGGGATTGGTTCCAGGTTTTTTGGCCATGGCGGGCTTGTCGTCGATCAGGGCGCTATAGTCAAATGACTTTGGCGGGTTTTCCGGTGGTCACACGGACCTGTCGCGGCGGTATCGGCTGCGCAATCGATCGATGAAGTCCGTTTGCTGGATGTTCGGATGCGTCCGGCGCTTCGTAAAATCCGATGAGACCCTTCGCTCAATAAACGGCGGGCCGCAAAGCCCGCCGTTTATTTTTGGTCCTCAGCGTCGCCCGGGGCTGGCGGGGCGACAACCTAGAATAGAAGACTATAACTTGCGCCAAAGCGTGGCAAGGCAAATCGTTGACGCTGTGATGTCGCATCGAGCGCGTCAGATATGCGCTCGTCGCGATGTCTGGTTTTGATGCGCATCAAAGCAATTGTTTGGATGGCCAAATCACTTTGTTCATATTTCCTGCTCTCGCAACGCAACGAAGAGGTGCGTGCTTTGTAAAAAAGCGCGTTCGCCTGCACGTCTTCCGTCCGCGTGCACAGGTTGTGTTCCATTGTGCGAACGAGTTCCATGTTCGCGGTTGCACATCTCGCCTCGTACACGTGGCGAGTTCCGCTACGACGAGCCACTTCTCCACCGATAACGCCATTCAACAGATACTCGGAGCGCAGGTGGGAAGATGAGTGAGGCCGTCACGGTGCTACCAGCTCCACGCGCCGGTTGAGCGCGCGGCCAGCGTCCGTAGCGTTGGAACCGACTGGTGCCAGCAATCCGACGCCGGCGGTGCGCAGCCGCGTCTGCGCGATCCGAAAGCTTTTCACGAGTTCGGCTGCGACCGCTTCGGCGCGGCGCTTCGAGAGATCGAGATTGTATTCGTAAGCGCCCTGACTGTCGGTGTGGCCGACGATGAAGACGTTGAGCTGCGGCTGGCTCGTCAGCAGCTTTGCGATCTGCTCCAGCGTCGGGCGGCTCTCCGGCTTCAGCACCGCCTTGTCGGTATCGAAATAGATGCCGTAGAGCGCGACGTGGCCGGTCTCGCCAAGACCCTTCGCCATAGCGGCGGCATCGACCATCTTGTTCGCGATCGCGCCGAGCTCGGCGACTGTGACCAGCGCATAAATGTCCTGGTTGTTCTGGCTGACGATGACGCTGGCATAGGTCTCGCGCCCGCCTTCGGTCTTGCGGCCGGAAAAATAGCGGTAGTTAAAGCCGTCGACCCACATCTGCGGGACCGGCAGCGTGTCGATGCTTTCCGTGAAGGGAATGGCACCGCAGGCGTCGGTGTCGCAGGCGAGCAAGGTCTCGAAGCCGGCTTTCGCAAGCTGCGTCTCGAAATTGCGCGACACTTCCAGGATCGAGGGGCCGGGATTGGTGCGATAGGCGATGCGGAAGATGCGGCCTTCGAGCCGCCGCGCATCAGCCGGCTGGCCGTCCCTAAAGGCGGCCGCCTGCATCCGTGCCGCGTCAAAATCCTTCACCACGTAGCCGGTGATGACGCTGCCGGTGAAGCGGCCGATGCCGGGATAGTCGCGGCTGCCTGCGACATCGCGGGTCTGCGCGGCGGCGGCCGTGGCGGTGAAGGAGAGCAGGGCGAGGACAGCGAGCATCCGGTGCGGAATGGGCATGGTGATCTCGATCGGTTGGGGACGGGGCGAGCGCAATTCATTTGTCGCGGCCAAGATACGATCGGTTCTGACGATCGGTTCTGGCGAGGATCTGCCGCTTTGACGCGAATCCGGTTCCCGGGCATGATCGCGCGCTTCCGCGTTCATTCTTCAAAGGATTTTCCCGCATGTCGAGACTCGCCCTGGCCACCGCCTTCATCCTCTGTCTGGCCGGCGGATCGGCGCAGGCCGCGCGTTGCGGCGGCGACTTCAACAGCTTCGTCGCCAGCATGAGCTCGGAGGCGCAAGGAGCCGGCGTCTCGGCGAGCGTGACCAGCGCGGCCTTCAGCGGTATCGCCCAGGATGGCGCGGTGCTCGCCTTCGACCGGCGCCAGCGCTACACCTTCAACAAGAGCTTTGAACAGTATGTCTCGACCCGCGTCGGCCCTGGCCGCATCAATGGCGGCAAGGCACTGTTGCAGCGCCACGCGGCGCTGCTCTCGCGCATCGAGCAGCAGTTCGGCGTGCCCCGCTATATCCTGGTCGCGATCTGGGGGCTGGAAAGCGATTTCGGCAAGGGCGACATCGGCAAGCTGCCGGTGATCCGCACGCTCGCCACGCTCGCGCATGATTGCCGCCGCACCGAGCTGTTCCAGGGAGAGCTGCTCGCCGCGCTCAAGATCGTGCAGCGCGGCGACCTGCCGCTGCGCGACCTCATTGGCGCCTATGCCGGCGAGATCGGCCAGACCCAGTTCTTGCCGTCGTCCTACATCAAATACGGCGTCGATTTCGACGGCGACGGCCACGTCGATCTGCGCCACAGCGTGCCCGACGTGCTCGCCTCGACCGCGAACCTGCTTCACACCAGCGGCTTCAAGATGGGCCAGCCTTACGGCGAAGGCACCGCCAATTTCGAGGCGATGCGGGAGTGGAACAGGGCGGTGATCTACCGCAAGACGATCGGCTATTTTGCGGACCGGCTGGCGGGGCAGTGACCACATACTCGGTGTCATCGCCCGCCTTGTGCGCACTTGCGCACTGGGGCGGGCGATCCAGTATTCCAGAGGAGGCGCGGCTAGAACCGAGAAGCCGCGGCGTACTGGATGCCCCGGTCAAGCCGGGGCATGACAGCGGTGGTGTGGCGACAGCGGAGCACGCAGCGGCGATGCCGTCGCGTCACGCCTACTTCGCCGTCCCCTTCGACATCTTCTCCAGCTTCCGCTGCAACGGCGCCCAATAGGTGCCGGGGCGGAAGCGCTGCAACAAGTCCATGAAACGGGCGTCGTTGCCGATCAGGATGCGGGGCTGGTTGTTCTCGATGCCCTTGATGATGCGCAGCGCGGCGTCTTTCGGCGTGGTCTTTGCCGCGTTCTCGAACCGCTCGATCGATTGCGCGCGGCGCGCATTGTCGGTGACGCCGACCCCGGTGCGCGAATTGCGCGCGATGGCGGTGGCGACGCCGCCGGGATGCACCACCGACAGTTTTACGGGGCTGCCCGCGATCGCAAGCTCGTGCCGCACGCTCTCGGAAAAGCCGCGCACCGCGAACTTGGCGGCGGCATAGGCCGACTGTCCCGGCGGCGCGATGATGCCGAAGATCGAGGAGACGTTGACGATGTGCGCCTCTGCCAGCGTCTTCAGGTGCGGCAGGAAAGCGCGCGTGCCGTGCACCACGCCCCAGAAATTGATGTCGAACAGCCACTCCATCTGCGCCTGGTCGATCTCCTCGAACGATCCCATCAACGCCACGCCGGCATTGTTGATGACGATGCCGAGCGCGGGATGCGCCGCGATCGCATCACGCGCGAACTCAGCGATGTCGCCGGGCTCGCTGACGTCGACGCGATGCACGCTGACCTTGCGTGCGGCACCGATCTCGGCGGCGAGCGTCTTCAATCCGGCCTCGTCGCGGTCGGCGAGCGCGAGATCGCAGCCGCGACTTCCGAGCTCGATCGCCAGCGCGCGGCCAATGCCGCTCGCCGCTCCCGTGATGGCGGCGGCGCCGCGAATGGCAGTCATGATGTCCCCCCGTCAAGCCGGTCGTGTGGACCTATGATCTACATTTTTCATGATGGAACTGAACCACTGGCGAACTGGCTCCTTAACATAGGTTACGCAAGCAAGCACTGGAGCAGCCCCATGGGACAGGCAGAACCATTTCGCGCCACGGCGTTGATCGTCGAAGACGACGTCATGCAACGGGAGATGCTCAGTCTTCTGCTGGAGGAGAGCGGCTACCAGGTCATCCAGTGCGACAGCGCCGAGGCTGCCCAGCGGGTGCTCGACAGAAGCGCCGGCGCGCTCTGTCTGATGCTGACGGACGTCCAGCTTGCGGGGCGCATGACCGGGGTCGAGCTCGCGCACGTCGCCAAGGACCGCAATCCAAAGCTCGATATCGTCGTCACCTCCGGCCGTCCCTTGGCGCAGCCGTTACCCGACGGCGCAAAATTCTGGGCCAAGCCGTGGGCTCCGCTCGACGTGCTCCGCGAGGCCGAGCTCGCGCAGCTGTCCTGACGATTGATCCGGGGGCTCGCTTTCTTGCCGTGAGGCGCGGTGATAGGGTCTGCCCATGACCTTGTCCTTCCTGCTTACCTCGCTCATCGTCGTCGCCTCGCCCGGCACCGGCGTGCTCTACACCCTGGCTGCGGCGCTGACCCGCGGCTCGCGCGCGAGCATCGCTGCCGCCTTCGGCTGCACGCTCGGAATCGTGCCGCACATGATAGCTGCGATGCTTGGGCTTGCCGCGGTGCTGCATACCAGCGCGCTCGCCTTTGCCGCGCTGAAATGGGGCGGCGTCGCCTATCTGCTCTACATGTCCTGGCAGGCGCTGCGTGAGACTGGAGCGCTCGCGGTCGATGGCGAGATCAAGGAGCGGTCGAGCCGCCGCGTCATCGTCACCGGCTTCCTGATCAACATCCTCAACCCGAAACTATCGATCTTCTTCCTGGCCTTTCTGCCGCAGTTCATTGCGGTGGATGAAGCCCATGTGCTGGCGCGGATGCTGGAATTGAGCGGCGCCTTCATGGCTATGACCTTTGCGGTGTTCGTCCTCTACGGTCTCTGTGCGGCGTCGGTACGCGATCGCGTCATCTCCCGCCCGCGTGTCATGGCCTGGCTGCGCCGCAGCTTTGCCGCCGGCTTTGCGGCGCTTGGTGCCAAGCTGGCGTTTGCGGAGCGCTAGGCTTCTCCTTCATCTCTCCCCGCTTGCGGGGAGACGCCGCAGCAGAGTGCGGCCAATAAAAAAGCGGGCCTTGCGCCCGCCATCCTCAAACTCTCTCGACCTTACCCGACGCCCGGGCGGAGCGAGGCTCCACCCGGGCAAAGAACATGCTGGCTACTTCTTCTTGGCGGCCTTCTTGGCCTTTTTCTTCGTCGCCTTCTTCGCCTTCTTCGCTTTCTTAGCCATAGTATCCTCTCAAGGGTTCATGGTTAAACGCGACACGAGGGATGCTCGGCGGAGGGCCAGCCTCGCAACATCCTCGACCACAAACTCAGCAGATTCGCGGGCGGCTGCCCCGTGCTGTCACATCTGTGTCATTACGTTATCCACAGCTCAGATGCGTTTTCGGGTGATTTTTGCCCACGAATCCGCATCGCGATGCGCATCGGCGTGGCCGCGCAGGGAGACCGCGACATGCCTAATGATCCGATAATCGCGGCGCACTGTTCATGAATCCAAAACCAAGGGCGAGCTTTCGCAGATCGCAGTGAGGTTCCGTTAAGTGCAATCCGCGCATTCTTCTCCGCAAGAACGCGGGGAAGGGTCATGGACGAACGGCTGCCAGAGATGGGGGGTGCGACGCTGCGCGTGCCGCACGCGCCATGCTGAACGTACCGACACTCTGGACGGTCTTCGTCGTCAACTTCCTGGCGCTTGGCCTGATCTGGGCCTACGTGACGCGCTCCTATCCGAAATTTGCGGCCGCGCGGTTCTGGATGGCATCGTCGTTCGTCGGCGCCGCCGGCGCGATGACGGCCCTAGTCCGCCTGTTCGTCGCCTCTCCCCTGCCGCTTCTTGTCGGCGCTGCCGGTATCATCGCGGCGAGCTGCCTCGCCGCCATGGGCATTCAGCGCTTCTATGACCGGCCGGTCTCATGGCGCGTCATGGCCGCAACGGGGGTGCTAAGCCTCGCCGGCGTCGTGTTCTTCATGGTCGGCTTCGAGCACATGCAGCTGCGCATGCTCAGCTACACGCTCGGCCAGGCCTTGCCGCTGGTGCTGGCGCTGCGTCTGCTCCTTGCGCCGCCGGAGGGCCGCGTCAGCCCGGGCGCGCGGCTGTCCGGCATCGTCATCCTCACCATCATCGGGATCTTTGCGGTTCGCACGCTGGGTAATCTGCTCGGCCACGATTTCTCGGCGCGCGCCGGCGGTCAGGCTCATGGCGTCATGGTGCTGGGCCTCCTGTTCCTGTCGATGACGCTCAATTTCGGCTTCCTGCTGATGGCGATGGATCGCCTGCGCAACGAGGTCGCCGACCTCGCGCTGCTCGACGATCTCACCGGCGTCGCCAACCGGCGCCATTTGTTGCAGCGCCTGTCCGAGGAATGCGCCCGGTCTGAGCGCGGCGGCGAGCCGTTCTCGCTGCTGGTGATCGATCTCGACGGCTTCAAGGCCATCAATGACTCCCATGGTCACGCCGCGGGCGATGCCTGCTTGCGGCACTTCACCCTGATGGCGCAAACGCGGCTGCGGCCGGGCGACATGCTGGCCCGCACCGGCGGCGACGAGTTCTGCGTCGTGCTGCCGTCCTCGTCCCTGCGCGAGGCTGCCGCGATCGCCCGCCGCGTGCTTGAGGTCTGCCGCCAGGACGCCGCGGCCTGTACAACCAGGGACATCCCGATCGCGATCTCGATCGGCGTTGCCGAATGGGACCGCGGCATCGGCCAGTTTCCGGACCGCCTCATCGCCCATGCCGACCACGCCCTCTATGACGCCAAGAAAAACGGCAAGAACGACTTTGCCGTCTACGATCCGGCTCCGCCGCTCTCGCCTGAGCGGCCCGGGCTCGGCGAGGCCACGCGCAAATTCGCATGAAGCCTGCTAGGATTTGGGCCCGCCTTGGACCCGTATGATGATCCTCCGCCTGCCCGCGGCTTTTTTCGCCGCCCTTCTTCTGTTGACCCCAGCCGCTGCGACGGATGCCGAGCTCGCAAAGATCGCGCGCGTCTCCGGCACGCCTGACATTCCCGGCCTGAAAATGGTCTGGCTCGCGCCATGGGGCGATGTCCGCGACGCCCATCCCTGGCGCAACATCATCGTGCACCAGACCGAGGGGCCGGCAGGCTCGGCGCGCGGTGGCGCGGCGGAGCAATCGAAGAACCCGACGCGCCGCGGCGTCACCGTGTGGGTCGAGACCGACGGCACGGTTTATTGGGCGGTTGCGGAGAATCTCGTGCCGACCCATGGCGACGGCGCCAACCGCAACGACAACAAGTATATCGACAACAGATCGACCTATCGCCAGGTGGTGCGCGACAACTCGATCGGCGTCGAGTTCGCCGGCAACTATCCGGATGTCACCGCGGGCCCGACCGAGGCGCAGGTCGCGGCCTGGAAGATCCTCGTGAAGGTGCTGCGCGCGCGCTACGGCATCCCGCTCGACCACGTCTATGCGCACAACTGGATCGACTACAAGGACGCCCGCTATTGCGAAGGCTGCTGGCTCGCGACGCTGGCGCGGATTTGGGGGGAGTGACGAGCAGGCGCGTCCGGCAACCAAAGGCCGAAACCTCCGGTGCCGGACGGCCATCGAGAGCGATCGCTATCGGCTCTCATCGCCATCCCAAGTCCACCGGTCTTCCCAGGCTCAGGGGAATGCCTTGGGAAGATCGGCGGAAGGCTTCGTGACGATCTGGTGCGCGTCGCGCCAGATCACTTCGCGCTGGCGCGAGGTTGTAATCGTGCGCACCGGCAGGCCACCCTCCTCGAGCAGCCAAGCGCAGTAGCGCGCGCGGCTGACAGCCTCGCGGGCTTGAGGATCGAACCAGCAAATGCCCCAGATCGAATCGCGCCGCTTGAAGTGACGCGCGATGCGTCCAGGAAGCGGCAGATGCTGCGCGAACCAATTGAACTGGTCCGAGAGCTCATGCCGGATCCAGTCCGGACAGTTGTTTCGCTGGACATACCAGGACGCACGAAAGAAGCCGCTCTCCACGCGACTGTGCGGGTGGATGAGCGGTGTAACGAACCGCAAATACATGACGACACGGCGCGACGCCTTGTTGCGTCGCGCCCCTCGCAGCCAGATGCAATGAATGGAGAACAGCCGCGAAGCGGCGTTCAGCTTATGACCGATTGCCGATCAAAGAGGTCGGCGGTCAGAACGTATCGATCTACTTTTCATGCCGCCTCCCTTGGTTGCGCTGAACAACAAAGGCGCGATATCGCGCCGGGCGGCAGCACATACATCAGCAAGCGTCCTGCGGCAAGCGTGATCGACAAGGACGATTGAGCGGGAAGCATCCATGACGCGCTCCGGAATGACGAGCTAAACCGGCTGCGCCATCCATCCGAACAGCCGCCGCATCAATCCCGGCCGCCGTGGCAATTCCGGCGGGCCGTCCGACGCCAGCACGCGTTTGAAGAAGTAGTCCAGGAACACCATGTCGTTCGGCTCGGTGACGGTGAATTATTCGTCGCCGAAGAACACGCTGTAATTATAGAAGAACGGGCCCATGAGCGGGATCGTCGCGGTCGAGGCATAGTCCTTGGAGATGACGAACTCCGCGGGATCGAGCCCGTGCTCGCGCATCGCTTGCTCGACCAGCGGCAGCTTGCGCATGAACTGGGCGGAGAAGCCGCCGACGGTGGATTGCAGGATGATCGACACGGTTGGTGTCCGTTCAGTTGAGGCCGCCGGCCCGATCATTCTGGGTCGGTTGACCGGACGCGCGGGTTCAAGGCAAGCCCGGTTCTATGTCGGCCAGGGGAAGGAGACTGTGATGGCGATCTCACTTGGTAAGACTTTCCGCCACAACCACCGCTGTCATCGCCCGGTTCAAGCCGGGGCACGACAGCGAGTGTGGAGGTACGGCGCGCGTCGCATCGCGCAGAGAAGGCACGGCGGATCACTCAAACAGAGCATCGCCACAAACAAAAAAGCCGGCGTTGCCGCCGGCTTTCTGCCTCTTGTCGATCCGCCAATATCTACCGCGAAAGCCCGCTTAGTGCGCGGCTTCCAGTGCGGCCTGTTCCGCCCGTGCGATCGTGCCCTTGACCGCGGCCTGCACCTTTTCAAAGGCGCGGACTTCGATCTGGCGGACGCGCTCGCGCGACACGCCGAACTCGGCGGCAAGGTCTTCCAGCGTCATCGGCTCATCGGCGAGGCGGCGAGCCTCGAAAATGCGGCGTTCGCGCGGGTTGAGCACGCCCATGGCGCCGTTCAGCGCGTCACGGCGTTCGTCATACTCCTCGTGCTCCGCCAGCATGGCTTCCTGGTTGGGCGTGTTGTCGACCAGCCAGTCCTGCCATTCGCCGGCTTCGCCGTCATCGCGGATCGGAGCGTTGAGCGACGCGTCGCCACCGAGGCGGCGGTTCATGTCGATCACGTCCTGGTCGGTGACGCCGAGGCGCTTGGCAATGATCTTCACCTGGTCGGGGCGGAGATCGCCCTCGTCCAGCGCGTTGATCTTGCTCTTCGCCTTGCGCAGGTTGAAGAACAGCTTCTTCTGGTTCGCGGTGGTGCCCATCTTCACGAGCGACCAGGAACGCAGGATGTACTCTTGAATCGACGCCTTGATCCACCACATCGCGTAGGTGGCGAGACGGAACCCCTTTTCGGGTTCGAAACGCTTCACCGCCTGCATGAGGCCGACATTGCCTTCCGAGACGACCTCGGAGATCGGCAGGCCGTAGCCGCGATAGCCCATGGCGATCTTGGCCACGAGGCGGAGATGGCTGGTGACGAGTTGGTGCGCCGCGTCGCGATCATCATGCTCACGCCAACGCTTGGCGAGCATGTATTCCTGCTGGGGTTCCAGCATCGGGAACTTGCGGATCTCGGCGAGGTAGCGAGAAAGGCCGGATTCTCCATTGAGGACCGGCAAAGCAGCGGTACGGGCCATGATGAAGCCCTCCAAGGTTCAGGCCCCCGATAGCGGCGGGCCAGGCAGACGACCGCTGTGTTAAAGCCGGCCGTAGCTGCGATGTTCCGTTGGTCATTTCCAACGCAAGCGCAATATACCCCAAGGGGGGTCAAAAAGGGAAGGATTGCTGACGTCACGTCCCCGTGTGGCAGCTATAACTTTTTGTAATGTAACGCTTTTCCAAGGCGGCCTGCGTCATAGCGCCGCTTTCAGAGCGCCCTGAAGGAGAAGCAAATCCTTCGGCAGAGGCGCTTCCCAGTGGAGTAATTCTCCGGTTCTCGGGTGCTCCAATACCAGCAAATAGGCATGCAGGGCCTGCCGTCCAAGCGTGGCCAGAGTCGCCTGCGACTCCGGGCCGAGGTGGTTCGCCTTGGTCTTGAAGTGCGGGCCATAGACGGCGTCGCCCATCAGGGGATGGCCGATATGGGCGAGGTGGACGCGGATCTGGTGGGTGCGTCCGGTCTCGAGTTCGCAGGCGAGCAGGGAGGCGATCGGCTTGCCGTCACGCCCCGCAAAACTCTCCAGAAGCTCCCAATGCGTCACCGCCTCGCGGCCGCCCTGGCGCACCGCCATCTTCTCGCGCGCATACGGGTGGCGGTCGATCGGCGCATCGACGGTGCCGCGGTGGCGTCCTGGCAGCCCCCAGGCGAAGGCCATGTAGCCGCGGCGCATCGCGCCCGTCCGGCCGTGGTCGGCGAATTGCGCGGTGAGCGAGGCATGGGCGAGGTCGTTCTTGGCGACCACCATCAGCCCGGTCGTGTCCTTGTCGAGCCGGTGCACGATGCCGGGCCGGCGTACCCCGCCGATGCCGGAGAGCGAGCCGCCGCAATGGGCGATCAGCGCGTTGACCAGCGTGCCGGTCTCGTGGCCGGCCGCGGGGTGCACGACGAGGCCCTTCGGCTTGTTGAGGACGACGATGTCGTCGTCCTCGAACACGATGTCGAGGGCGATATCCTCGCCCTTGGGCTCGGGCGGGGCCGCCTCCGGCACGTCGATTGTGATCGTATCGCCGGATGTGACGTGATAAGCGGGGTCGCGGATCGCGGCGTCCTTGAGGCTCACCGCGCCCGCCAAAATCAGGGCTTTCAGCCTCGATCGCGACAGGTCGGTGAGGTGCGCCGCCAGCACGCGGTCAAGCCGAGCCGAGCCCTCGTCGCCGGCGACGACAACTTCCAACCTTTGCGCAGAGCCTGAGCTATCCATGACGACGTCTGATACCGCTGTTCCCGAACCGAGCCCCGAGCAGGCCGCGCTGTTCGCGCGGGTGCGGCGGATGATGCTGATCGCGGGGTTGACCACGGCGCTGGCAATCTGCGCCGTCCTGATTGCGGTGGGCTACCGCCTTTTCAAGTCGGAGGGAAGGGCGTCCGAAATGGCCGGTGACGTCACCGCCGCCCTGCCCAAGGGCGCCAGGATCGTCTCGACCGGGGTCGCCGGCGACCGCCTCGTGGTCACGCTGGACGTGGGCGGCGTCATCGAGATCCGCACCTTCGACGCCCACACCCTGAAGCCGGCCGGAAAGCTGAAATTTGCCAATGAGCCGTAGGGCCGGCCGCGGCTGTTGATCGTTCTCCGGTCCAGTTTGTCTTGCCGCGCAACTTCTGATTTAGCTCTTGGGCTTGGGAAGTTGGGCTGGGACTGGGAATGGGACGTATCAAGTCGCGCGTCGTCGCAATTGCACTCGTTGTCGGAACGTACGGATGCGCTGGATTTGCGGCGCTCGCAGAGCCGGCCAGGCAGCCCACAGCGCCAGCCAGGCAGGCTGGACTTGCCGCACCGGCCAAACAACCCGCGGCGCAGGCCAAGCCAACGGGCTCGCGGAACGCAAGGCTCTATTTCCTGCGCGAGAAGGGCATTTTCGGCGCGATGGGCGGAATGGCAGCCTCGTCGGAAATCCTGATCGACGGCAAGTCCGTCGGAAAGGTCGACATGGGGACGTTCTTCTTCGTCGACCGGCCGCCGGGCGTCCACAAGATCGCCTCCCACATGAAGATGTCGATGACGGACTATGAGGTCGAGGTCCCCGTCGAGGCCGGCAAGACCTACTATTTCGGCGTCGGGACGCAGCGGACGGGCGCCATCGGCCAGGACCTCCTCAACCAGGCCTTCGCCGGCAGCAGCGGCCAGCAGATCCGGTCCTCTTCGCCGTTCAAATCAGCCTTTGCGGGCGCGGGCCTGTTCCGCCTGGAGCCGGCCGCCGGCGCTGCGGCGATCGAGAAACTGAAGCAGCCGTGAGTGTTCCCGGCAGTTTCGCGGGGCGCGGCGGCCTGCCCCGCAATTAAGCTTGAGCCGCATTGACCGTGCATATCCGGGATTTTCGTACCCCATCGAGGCTTGCCGTCGGCAAATTTCGCGGCTATGTCCTGTCCCTCACGCTCCCTTCGTCTAGCGGTTAGGACGCGGCCCTCTCAAGGCTGAAACAGGGGTTCGATTCCCCTAGGGAGCGCCATTGCCTTGAAGCTACCTTCCCTTGATCTCGATTTGATTGTTCCCCCCGCTGGGTGAGCGCTTGTGGCATTGGCGATCAACGTTCGAGCCGATAACAATTCAGCAAGTGAGATCGAGTGGCTGTGGGATCAGGTCGTAGCGTTCGAAGTCGAGCCTTCGATGCGCACCCTTGGCTACCGGCCACATTTTACATTTGCGATCTACGACTCGCCTGCGATCGACGAAAAGATAGCATGGGCGGCCATGCTGGCGGCCGTCGCTGGCGAAGCGCAATTTCGCATCGAGTTCAAACGGATTCGTTGGTTCGCAGGCTCGCCTCTCGTTCTCTGGGCGGAGCCGAACTCCAATGAGGCGCTAACCCGCATCCACAGCTCCGTCAGCGCCGCAATCGACCCGGCGCATTGCCGCCCTCATTACCGGCCCGGGGCATGGACGCCGCATTGTACGCTCGGCTTGCGCATCGCCGATGAGCGGCGTGATGACGCGATTGCTTTTGCGCGATCGTTTGATCGAAGCATGGAAGTGCTGTTCGACGTGGCAGATTGCGTTGCCTTTCCGCCGGTTCAGGTAATCGCTGAGCAGCGATTGCCCCCGTAGTCGATGGCACGGCCGCGGTGGGCAAGGTCGGTAGCTTCGACGCCAAGTCGCTAGCAAACATGTTGCAGGCGAAGGCGATCTCGGCGGAGTTAAAGGTGATCTTCTCGCCCAGGGCATACCATCGAACTCGGTGTTCTCTCTTCATAAGGATCTCGGCCATGCCGGTGTGCTCGTGGGTGTCGATAATCACGCCGACGGCCGTTTCCAGATCGAAGCGCGTCTGAATGTTCATCCAGAACGCAGCGCCAGTCTTGAAGAATTTTCCGAGCTGCAGCGCAGTATCGGCCGTGACGGGCTTTTCCTCGCGCGCAATGTGCCCGATCCGGGTGCGCGGCACGTTCAGGGCGGCCGCGATCGCGTAGGGTGTCAGTTTGAGCGGAACGAGAAATTCCTCGCGCAGGATTTTGCCGGTCGCTTTCTCCGCCTCTGCGATCACTGCGCCTGCAATCGCTTCAGGTCGGCAATGGCGGCACGATACTCTCGAAACGAGGTCGGGCATCCGTCTCGCGCGGCCGCAAACTCGTTCCGGGCCGCGACTGTGTCGTTGGCCTTGAGCTGAACAATCCCACCGTAATAGTGCGCCTCGCAGGTTTGATCTGAATTCCTGGCCGAAGCCAGGGCTGCGGCGGGAGTGATCCGGCCGACGAGCAATTCGCCAACGGTTCTCGGCCAATCCCTGAGCTGGCCCTTGTCGAGTGCAGCAGACAGCGCGATGCCCGCATCGGCAGATCGTCCCTGCATCCGCGCCACCGATCCCCAAATCACGCCGTAGCCATCGGGATCGGAAAACCGCGCCTCCCGGTCATAGTCCGAAGCGGCATCCCTGAAATCGCCTCTCCGATAGTACGCATCTCCCCGGGCCGCGTAGTAGTCAGTCGCGACGCGATCGGCCTCCGGACGACTCACCTCCTGGTCTTTGGCAAAGGTGGTGTTCTTGTCGGGTCCAAGCCTGATGGCATCGGTGAAATCCCGGATCGCCTCGTCCAGCCTGTCCTCGGACATATAAATCTGCCCGCGAATGAACCGGCTTGCGGCACCTGAGGGATCAAGATTGATGGCCTCGGTGAGAGAAGCGATTGCGCGTGTGGTGTCGCCCTTTTTGGCCAAGGTCAGTCCCAGCTCGTGATGAGCGTAGTTGTTCTTCGGGTTGAGCCTGACCGCCTCGGTGAAGTCGGCTTGAGCCGCATCCATGTTGCCGAGTGCAAAATTTCCGAAGCCATGCTTGAGCAATGCCATGGATCTTGCACCGGGAGGTAGTCTGGCGTCCTGGGAGAGGCTGCTGCACGCTGCCATCATGCGCGGGACATCGGTGCTGTCCTGACAATCGTTCAGGTCTTGTGGGGTGGCCGCAAACGCGCTTGCCGCCGAGACGACGATGAAGATGATCAAAGCTGCCCTGCAGCCGATGCGCAGGCCCTGATTTGACATTGCAGACATTTCGCCCCCTTGCACGACACACTTGGCCGATGATCCCGACGCAGGCAACGCGACCTGCCGCGACGGCAACCTTATAGCGATCTTTTCCATCGTTCTACCGGAGGCTTGTTGGTCCGTTGCCCTTCGGGCAAGACATGCCGCGAGGTCGCGAGCGCATGCAGCATCGGCATCAGTGGCGGTAGTCGTTCTCCCCAAAATCTGCACTATGCGCTCCGCGCCTCCGGAGCTGCTGCCGGGCCTTCGGAGGTTCTGGCAATAGCATGCGGAGTTTTGACATGAGCGGCTTGGTGATCTCTGGCGGCCGGGTGGTGGATCCCGCGAGCGGGATGGATGCCATTGGCGATGTGGCGGTGATGGACGGCAAGATCGCCGCGGTCGGCACGGGCCTCGGCGGCGCCGAGCAGGTGATCGACGCGACAGGGCTCGTGGTCGCGCCGGGCTTCATCGACCTCCACGCGCATGGCCAGTCGATCCCGGCCGACCGCATGCAGGCGTTCGACGGCGTGACGACGACGCTCGATCTCGAGGCCGGCGTGCTGCCGGTCGCCTCCTGGTATGAGCGCCAGGCGCGGAAGGGACGCGTGCTGAACTACGGCGCCGCCACCAACTGGGCCTTTGCGCGCATCGGTGCGATGACCGGCTCGAATGCGGAGAGCTCGCTGGAGGCGTTCGGCAACGCCATGCGCGATCGCCGCTGGATGGACAACGTGGCGAGCGATGCGGAGGTCGCCGGCATCCTCGAGCGTCTTTCGCGCGGCCTCAACGAAGGCGGCATCGGCATCGGCATCCTGAACGCCTATGCGCCGGGTGCCGGCGTGCAGGAGCTGACCGCGGTCTGCCAGCTCGCGGCGAGGCAGGACGTGCCGACCTTCACCCACGTCGCCTACATGTCGCGCGTCGACCCCGAAAGTGCGGCGGAAGCCTATATCCGCCTGATCGGCTATGCCGGCGCCACCGGCGCGCACATGCACATCTGCCATTTCAACTCGTCGAGCAAGACCGACATCGAGCGCTGCCGCGTGCTGGTCGAGAAGGCGCAGGCGCAGGGCTTGCCCATCACGGTCGAGGCCTATCCCTACGGCACCGGCTCGACCGTGCTGGCAGCGGCCTTCTTCAGTGATCCCCAGTTCGTCGAGCGCAACGGCACCGGTTATGACTCAGTGCAGCGCGTGACCGACGGTCACCGCTTCCGCGATCGCGAGGAGCTGCTGAAGGCGCAGGCCGAAGAGCCGTCCTCGCTGGTGCTCTGGCACATCCTCGATATCGACAATAATGCGCATCATCGCGATCTGCTCGATATGTCGGTGCTGTATCCCGGCGGCGCGATCGCGTCCGATGCGATGCCGTGGACGACGTCGGACGGCAAGACCTACACCGGCGATGCCTGGCCGTTGCCGGATGATGCCACCTCGCATCCGCGCTCGGCCGGCTGCTTCACGAAATTCATCCGCGAATGGGTGCGCGAGCGCAAGACCGTGTCGCTGCTGGAAGGCGTGCGCAAATGCGCGCTGATCCCCGCAGAGATCCTGTCGCAGAGCACGCCGGCGATGCGCGCCAAGGGCCGGCTCGCGATGGACGCCGATGCCGATATCGTCGTGTTCGACTACGAGAAGCTCTCGGACCGCGCGACCTTCACGGCGATGAACCGTCCGTCGGAAGGCGTGCGGCATCTGATCGTCAGCGGCCAGCCGCTGATCAGCGATGGTGTGCTGGACGTGGCAGCGCGGCCCGGCCGCCCCGTGCGCCGTCCCGTCGTCGAAGGCTGATCCCATGCCGGTCCCCATTCTCCTGGTGACGGGTTTTCTGGGGGCGGGCAAGACCACGGTCGTCAACCATCTGCTGGCGAACGCGGAGGGACGGCGTATCGCGGCAATCGTCAACGATTTCGGCGCGATCAACATTGACGCGGAGTTGATCGCGGGTGCGAGCGACGGCGTGGTCAGCCTCGCCAATGGCTGCATCTGCTGCTCGCTCGAAGGCGATCTCCTGCGCACGCTCTCGACGCTGCTTCGGCGCGATCCGAAGCCCGAATATATCGTCATCGAGACCAGCGGCGTCGCCGATCCCGCCGACATCGTCCGCAACCTGATGGACCCCGTGATCCTGCGCGAGGCGCCGCTGGAAACCGTGCTCTGCGTGATGGATGCGGCGACGCTGCCGGCGGCTCTGGATGATGCGCTGATGCGGTCGCAGCTGCGCGTCGCCGATATCGTGGCGCTGAGCAAGCTCGACCTGGCGGACGAGGGCGCAGGCGCCCGCATGCGCGAAGCCATCCGCGCGCAACGCGTCCCCGCCGTGGTGGTCGATGCCAGGCACGGCGAGATTCCGTCCGTGCTGCTGTTTCCCGCGGCTGTCAATCGTGCGCCCGCGCCGCGCGACCCTGGACCACGACGGCCGTCCGAGGAGCGCTTCGAGACGCTGAGCTGGACCTCGGACCAGCCGCTGTCGCTGCCGCGCCTGCAGCAGGCGATCGGCCGCCTGGCGCCAAAGCTTGCGCGCGCAAAAGGCCTGTTCGAGACCGTCGAGCAACCCGGGCGCCAGATGGTGTTTCAGTTCGCCGCCGGCCGCGCGACGCTCGCGCCCGGCGATGCGCCGGCACCGGGCGTGCCGCGCGCGCGGATCGTATTCATCGCCGAACTCGGCGTGCTCTCGAAGGCCGAGCTCGACGGGATCATGGAGGCGTGTATTGCGGGTGGGTGAAGCAAGCGATCACGCCAGAAGCACGCCCCTCACTTCACGCAAATTGCGCGATGCCGTTTCCGACGGACCAGTTCTCCGCGGGGGCGTCGAGCACGTTGACGAACACGTCCTCGGAGCGGATGCCCGGGTTTTCGCCGAGAAGCTCCGCGATCCGCCGGTACAGCGCCTTCTTCTGCTCCGCCGTGCGCGATGCGAACACAGTGATCTGGATCAGCACGGCGTCGTCGCTGCGTTTGACGCCATAGGCATTGCCGCAGCGGAAGTTCGAGGCGTCATGCTCGCTGATGGTCATGAACTCGTCGCCCTCGGGCACGTTCAGCGCCTCGCGCATGGCGAGGTACAAACCATCGAGGATCGCCTGCCGATAGGCTTCCGGTTTGCCGGCGCGCATCGAGATGTGAAGGAGAGGCATGGGCGGGTCCCTTTTGGCATGCGGGCCCGATCGGCCAGGGCGCACGCAAGCGCCGGCCGTTGGGCCCATTGACGGAACGGGCTATCAATCCCAATTAGTTTTTGACACGATGTCGAGAAAACACGTTATTGACGTCGTGTCAAATACTTTTGCCGGGCAGAGGAGCAGGATTTGAGGCCGCGCGAGTTCGACCACGACGACGTCCTGCGTATCGCGTTCGACCAGTTCTGGCGCAAGGGCGTGCGCGGCACGTCGCTGTCGGACATCGCGCGCGATGCCGGTGTTCAGCGCGGCAGCCTCTACAATGCCTTCGGCAGCAAGGAGGCGCTGTTCCTCCAGGCCTATGAGCGTTATGCGGGCGATTATCTCCTCGCCCTGCAAAAGGCGCTCGGCGCGGGCTCATTGCGAAAACGCCTCACCGCGTTTTTCGACCTGACCATCACCAACTTCCGCTCGGGCTCGCCACCGCGGGGATGTCCGACCACGCGCGGATTGATGGAGCTCGGCGCGGCCGAAGGGGAGGGCTTGGATGAAGACGCGCGTCAGGCCTTTGCGGGCCTCATCTCGCGCATCACCATGCTGGTTCAAGAGACGTTGGCGGCAGGCGCAGAGCGCGGCGAGTTCAATGGCAATCCCGCGGCCGCAGCGCTGCACATCATCACGGTGACGCGCGGCCTTGGCGTGCTCGAACGTGCCTTCGGCGACGAGCCGCAGCTGCGCAAGATCGCGGCTCACACCATCGATCTCGTGCTCGGCAAGAAGGGCGGTTAGGTCAGGCCGCAAAACGACGACCCCAGCGGTGGTGATCCCTGGGGCCGTCTGGAGGTTTTATGGAGGGCATCGAGCACTGCGTCTCCATGAGGACGTTGATAGCGCAAGGTCGCTTGAGATGCGACTAGAACCCATCAAAGCGTCAGCACAAGGCAAGCGCGTTGACGGCCCGCGTTGTCGCGATCTCGTTCTCGTTCCCGACGAACTGGCAAACGATGGATTCGAGTTCGCCCGGCTGGTTGCGGCGCGCGACCGCCAGCAGTCGCATCAATTCCGCCTCGTCCTGCGAGAGGCGCCGGCACGAGGGCGGCATGAAGCACAGTTCGCACGGCCGGCCGCTGCGCAGGATCCTGACGAGCGCAGCAGCACGCGCCACCAGCAGCGGACTGTCGGCGATGCCCGACGCCTCGTCGGCGAAGCGATAGGCCGCTTCCCAGCAATCGGAGGCGCCGGTCGTATAGGCCGCTCCGATGAATCGGAACAGCGACAGCGCAACGCGGGAAAATTCATCGTAGCTCTCGACGCAGGGACGCGCCGCAAGCGCGGCCTGGAGCGGACAGAGCCGCGGCTGGCCGGCTGTTTCGACTGGCGCAGAACCACACGTATCGTGGAGCATGAACGATCCCGTCAGTGCAGCGTGGGACTTCCGACCAGCCAGCTCTTCATCGCCATCGTCCGGTCATGGTCGAAAGACTGAACGTGTCGGTCGGGCAGAATGAGGCCGGCCATGCGGAAGATCGTTGCAAGCCCCTGCACGGGCGCGAGAGCCCAATCGGCACCGACCGGCGGCAGCCAGCTCTCGAACTGCTCGCGCGCGACGTCGATGCGTTCCTGCTGTGCCGCGGCGATCGCCCGCAAGATTCCATGCTCGCTGTCGGACATCTTCGGACAGGTCGGGCAATGAACTTCGATGGCCGTATGCGCCGTGCAAGCGAAGATCTCGATGATGGATTCCAGCGACGGCACGGCGTCGCCGACGCGAAAGTGGTCGTACACTTGCTGGATATCGGCCGCGGTCGGAACGGCGCTTCCGCTGCGTGCCTTGGCCCGAAATCCCCAGATGAAGAGCCGCTCCGCCGCGCACAGCGCGGGAAGGTCGAGGGACTTGCCATATGTCGATTGATGCATTGAGCCTCTGGCCTTTGCAGCTCACGCCACAGCTGGCGCTGATGATCTGCGCCGATCGTTCCGCCAGAGCCGACCGCAAGTCAACGCTTGGAGCGGCGATATCGAGGTCTTCTAGATCTAAAGAGCCGGGATCCCGGATGCAGCCAAGCCTCGCCGGCCTGCCAAGCCGCACGCAGTACGCCGGCGGCCACCGACGCAATTTTGCGGCGATTTGGGGAACCCGAATGCTTAAAGCTTCGCTAAGGGGTGCGGGATAAACTGGCATATCAGACCTTCCAATTCTTGCGAGCACCGATGTTTTTCTCCCGCATCAGTTTCAAGCTGGTCCTGATTGTCGGCATCAGCCTCCTCGGCATGATCGCTCTTGCGCCGATCGCGCTCTCGACCCTGCGCGCGCAGATGATCGCCGACCGCCAGGCCAAGACGCAGCACATGGTCGATGTCGGCTACGGCATCCTGGCGCACTATCAGACGCTCGAGAGCGAGGGGAAGCTGCCGCGCGAGCAGGCGCAGGCCGCCGCGATCGCAACGATCAAGAGCCTGCGTTATGACAAGGTCGAGTATTTCTGGATCAACGACATGGCCCCCAAGATGGTCATGCACCCGATCAAGCCCGAGCTCGACGGCAAGGATCTCTCTGGCATGAAGGACCCTGCCGGCAACGCGCTGTTCATGGGTTTCGTTGACGTCGTCAACAAGCAGGGCGCCGGCTTCTACAGCTATCTCTGGCCGAAGCCGGGCTTCGAGCAGCCGGTCGGAAAAATCTCCTATGTGAAGGGCTTTGCGCCCTGGGGATGGATCATCGGTACCGGCATTTATCTCGACGACGTCGATGCCGTTTTTCGCCAGAATGCGACGACATTCGCCTACATTTGTCTGGCCGTCCTGGTCCTGGTGCTGGCCTGCTCCTTCGTGATCGGCCGCAGCGTGACCCGGCCGCTCGCGAACATCACCGCGCTGACCGAGCGGCTCGCCGCCGGCGACAGCGCGTTCGAGGTGCCCTACACCGGCCGCAGCGACGAGGTCGGCGGGCTCGCCAAGGCGCTTGCCGTGTTCAAGGACAATGCGTCGGCGGTGAGCCGCATGCATGCCGAGCAGCAGGAGACCAAGCAGAGGGCCGACGACGAGAAACGCAAGACGATGGCCGATCTCGCCGGCAAGTTCGAGGCGAGCGTTCAGGCCGTCGTCCGCGACGTCTTCACCGAGGCGCGCGCGATGCAGCAGGCCGCGCAAGGCATGTCGGAGACCGCGAACAAGGCGACAGACCGCGCAAGCTTCGTCGCGACCGCCTGCCAGCAGGCGTCGAGCAATGTGCAGACAGTGGCGTCCGCCGCCGGCCAGCTGTCGTCCTCGATCACCGAGATCAGCCAGCGTGTCGCGCAGGCTGCAAACGTGGCCGACAAGGCGGCCGCGGACGGTCAGCGCACCAACGACACCGTGCAGGGGCTGGCCGTCGCCGCGCACAAGATCGGCGAGGTCATCGACCTCATCAACCAGATCGCCTCGCAGACCAACCTGCTCGCGCTCAACGCCACCATCGAAGCGGCGCGCGCCGGCGAGGCCGGCAGGGGATTTGCCGTGGTCGCGAGCGAGGTGAAATCGCTGGCGAGCCAGACCGCGAAGGCGACCGACGAGATCGGCGCGCAGATCACCGCGATCCAGGCCGAGACCAACCAGGTTGTCGGCAACATCGAGAGCATCCGCAAGACCATCATGGAGGTCAACGAGATCTCCTCGTCGATCGCCGCCGCTGTCGAGGAGCAGGGCGCCGCGACGCAGGCGATCGCCCACAGCGTGCAGGAGGCGGCGTCCGGCACCGACCAGGTCTCGCAGAACATCTCCGGTGTCACCGACGCCACGGCGGAAACGGGCCAGGCCGCGGGCCTCGTGCTGCAATCGAGCGGCCGGCTGTCGCAGAAGCTGCAATCACTGGAGAACGAGGTCAGCACCTTCGTTGCGGGCGTGCGGGCGGCCTGACATCGCGTTCATACTATCTGCCGTGACGCGGACTCTCCGCCTCGTCACGGCGCGCGCGGGCAATTGATATTCCGGCCCGCGGGACCGGTCACCGCGACCGGCTTTCCCGCCCTTGACGGCTGCGGTTAAAGTGAAGAAGCAGGATCATCGAACCTGCCGACCCGCGCCTCGGCCCGCGGGCATGGAGACGCCGCATGTCGTTCAAGAAACTCCTGATCGCCAACCGTGGCGAGATCGCCATCCGCATCGCGCGCGCGGCGGCCGATGCCGGCATCGCGACGGTCGCGATCCATCCGGCCGATGACGCGCTGTCGCTGCACGCGCGTGTTGCCGACGAGGCGGTCGAAATCCCCGGCCGCGGCGCACGGGCCTATCTCGATATCGAAGCGGTGGTGAAGGCGGCGAAGAGCGCCGGCTGCGACGCGGTGCATCCCGGTTATGGCTTCCTCAGCGAGAACGCCGCGTTCGCCAAGGCTTGCGCGGATGCGGGCATCGCCTTCGTCGGGCCGAAGCCGGCCGCGCTTGAACTGTTCGGCGACAAGGTCGCGGCGCGGCAACTGGCGAAGCGTTGCGGCGTGCCGATCATCGCCGGCACCAGCGGGCCTTCGTCGCTGGAGGAGATCACGGCATTCTTCGAATCCCTCGGCAAGGGCGCGGCGATCGTGATCAAGGCGATGGCCGGTGGCGGCGGCCGCGGCATGCGTGTCGTGGAGAATGCCGCCGATCTCGCGGCAGCTTATGCGCGCTGCCAATCCGAGGCCAAGGCGGCGTTCGGCTTCGACGGCGTCTATGCCGAGCGCCTGATCCGCCAGGCCCGCCACATCGAGGTGCAGATCATCGGCGATCGCCATGGCGCGATCTCCCATCTCTGGGAGCGCGAATGCACCATCCAGCGCAGGCACCAGAAGCTGATCGAGGTGGCGCCGAGCCCGTCGCTCAGCGACGCCTTGCGCGGCCGCATCATCGAGGCTGCGAGGCAGCTCGCGACCGCGGCGGCTTACGACAATCTCGGCACCTTCGAGTTCCTGGTCGACGGCACGGCCGAGGACAGCTTTGCGTTCATCGAGGCCAATCCGCGGCTTCAGGTCGAGCACACCGTGACGGAGGAAGTGCTCGGTCTCGACCTCGTCCGGGCCCAGCTTGCGGTCGCCGCCGGCGCAACATTGGCCTCCCTTGGTTTGGCACAGGGCTCCATCCCAAAGCCGCGCGGCTACGCCATGCAGCTCCGCGTCAACATGGAGACGCTGGACGAGCTGGGGGCGACGCATCCGACCGGCGGCGTGCTCGCCGTGTTCGAGCCGCCGTCGGGGCCCGGCGTCCGCGTCGATAGTTTTGGTTATGCCAGCTATAAAACCAGCGCGGCGTTCGACTCCCTGCTGGCCAAGGTCATCGTGCACACGCCGGGCGAAGCCTGGCACGACGTCGTGGCAAAAGCCTCGCGCGCCTTGCGCGAGTTCAGGATCGACGGTGTCGTCACTAACATCGCCTTCCTCCAGGCCGTGCTCGCACATCCCGATTTCAGGACCAACCGCATTGCGACCGATTTCATCGATCGCAACATCGCAAAGCTGGTCGAGGCGGCCGATGGCGCGGCAAAGCCGCTCTATTTTGCCGCGACCGAGCGAAGCGGCCATGGCGCCGAGACGCACGTCGTGCAGATCGTGCCCGAAGGCGCGGTGATGGTCGCAGCGCCCTTGCAGGGAACCATCGTCACCATCCAGGTGAAGGAAGGCGAGATCGTGCGCCCGGGCCAGCAGCTCGCCGTGATCGAATCCATGAAGATGGAGCATCTGGTCATGGCCGAGCAGGGCGGCCGCGTCATGAAGCTCGTGGCCGCCGATGGCGTTACCCTGATGCATGGCGAACCGATCATGTATCTGGAGCCGCTCGACGTCGCGGCCGATGCGTCGGCAGCGGAAGCCGATGTCGATCTCGACCACATCCGCCCTGATCTTGCCGAGATGATCGCGCGCCAGGCCAATACGCTCGATGCCAACCGACCGGCCTCGGTCGAGCGCCGCCGCAACACCAACCAGCGCACCGCGCGCGAGAACGTCGCGCAGCTCGTCGACGACGGCTCGTTCATGGAATATGGCAGCCTTGCGATTGCAGCGCAGCGGCGCCGCCGTAAGCTCGACGATCTCATCAAGAGCACACCGGCCGACGGCCTCGTGATGGGTGTTGCGACGGTGAATGCCGACAAGTTCGGCGCCGAGGGCGGCCGCTGCATCGTCGTGGCCTATGACTACACCGTGCTCGCGGGCACACAGGGCCACATGAACCACAAGAAGATCGACCGCATGCTGACGCTTGCGGAAGACTGGCGCGTGCCGCTGGTGTTCTATGCCGAAGGCGGCGGCGGCCGGCCCGGCGACACCGACCGGCTCGGTATGACCGGCCTCGACGGCCCGTCCTTCGTCCAGTTCGCAAGGCTCTCCGGCCTCGTGCCGGTTATCGGCGTGGTCTCCGGCTATTGCTTCGCCGGCAACGCCGCGATGCTCGGCTGCTGCGACGTCATCATTGCCACCAGGAACGCCTCGATCGGCATGGGCGGTCCGGCGATGATCGAAGGCGGCGGTCTCGGCGTCTATCACCCGGCCGAGGTCGGCCCGGTCTCCTTCCAGTCACCGAACGGCGTGATCGACATCCTCGTCGAGGACGAGGAGGAGGCGACGCGGGTGGCGCAAAAATACCTGTCCTATTTCCAGGGCGCGGTGACGGAGTGGCAAGCGGCCGACCAGCGCCTGCTTCGTCGTGCGATCCCGGAGAACCGCCTGCGCGTCTATGACATCCGCAGCGTGATCGATCTCGTCGCCGACAAGGATTCCGTGTTGGAGCTGCGCCGCGACTACGGCGTCGGCATGATCACCGCGCTGATCCGCATCGAGGGCAAGCCGTTCGGTCTGATCGCCAACAATCCACGCCATCTCGGCGGCGCGATCGATGCCGACGCCGGCGACAAGGCCGCGCGCTTCCTCCAGCTCTGCGATGCCTTCGATCTGCCGATCGTCTCGCTCTGCGATACGCCCGGCTTCATGGTCGGCCCGGAGGCCGAGAAGACCGCGATCGTGCGCCACGTCTCGCGCATGTTCGTGACAGGTGCGAGCCTTACCGTACCGCTGTTCGGCATCGTGCTGCGCAAGGGCTATGGTCTCGGCGCGCAGTCGATGATCGGCGGCGGCTTCCACGCCTCCTTCTTCACCGCGGCCTGGCCGACCGGCGAATTCGGCGGCATGGGCCTGGAGGGGTATGTCCGCCTCGGCTTCCGCAAGGAGATGGAGGCGATCGCCGACCCCGAGGAGCGCGAGACCTATTATCGGAACAAGGTCGCCGAGCTCTATGCCAACGGCAAGGCGGTCTCGATCGCCTCGGTGTTCGAGATCGACAACGTCATCGACCCCGCCGAGACGCGGCGCTGGATCATGGCGGGCGTGCGCTCGGTGCCGAGGCCGCCCGCGAGGACGAAGAAGAAGCGACCCTGCATCGATACGTGGTGAGCGCAGTGCAGCAATAGCTGCGTCCCGGTTCCCGATTGACATCCCCGCCTGTGCTGCCAGACTTTGCACAATAATGCAGGGTGGAGACGTCCGCGATGGCCAGCCTTTCGGCCTCGAACCATGTCGCCCGTGTCTTGTCCGTCGCCAACCACGTGGCCGACGTCGATGCCTCGTCGCGGATCGCCAATTCCTGGCGGCGCTGCGTAATCAGCCACAAGCTCGATCCCGCGCGCCAGGGCCCGCCGCAGACGCTGACCGAGGCCGAGATCCGGCACGTCGCCGAACCGATGGAGGAGACGATCCGGCTCGCGATGCCCGAGCTCGACGATCTCGCCCGGGTGCTGCGCGAGGCCGGCTACTGCGTCAATCTGGCTGATACGAACGCGACCATGCTGTTCAGCCGCCTGCCGGGGGAAGCCGACGCAAAGATGTTCTTGGACTGGAAGATCTACACCGGCTCGAATTTCGCCGAGACCTTCGAGGGCACCAACGGGCTCGGCACCGCGCTTGCCGAAGAGAAGCCCATCCTGGTGCATCGCGACGAGCATTTCCGCGCGCAGTGGCACATGTTCTCCTGCGCCGTGGCGCCGTTGTTCGATCAGGCCGGCCGGCTCGCCGGTGCCGTGAACATCACCTCGTGCCGCGAGGATCTCGAACGCGCCGCGCATCAGCTCGCGCTCGCGGTGACGATGGAGGCGACGCGGCGGATGGAGGGCGCGATCTTCCGCGGCCATTTCCGCAACGCCTGGATCGCCACCGTGCCGGGCGACGGCGGCAGCGGCCTGCTTGCCTATGACGACGATCGCCGCATCGTCGGCGCCTGCCGTTCGGCGCGCGCGCTGCTGGGCCTCACAGACGGCTTGATCGCATCGGGCATCGATCTGTCGCGCTATATCAAGTTCGATCATCACGCGGCGCGTGGTGCGGACGAGGTCGTCGAACTGCGCCGCGCCGACGGCAGCGCGCTCGGGCAGGGACATGTCGCGCCGCCGCTGCGGGCGAGGCCGTCCACTCAGCGTCGTGACGTTGCCGTCGATCGTTTCGATTCGCTGCATCGGCTCGCAGGTCGCGATCCCGGCCTGATCAAAAGCGTCAAACGGCTGCGGAGCATCGGCGACCACAATCTGCCGGTGCTGCTGCATGGCGAGACCGGCGTCGGCAAGGACGTGTTCGCGCGCGCCATTCACGCGGCGAGCAACCGCGCCCGCAACCATTATGTCGCGCTGAACTGCGCGGCGATGCCGGAGAGCCTGATCGACGCCGAGCTGTTCGGCTATGAGGCCGGCGCCTTCACCGGCGCGCGCCGCGACGGCTCGAAGGGGCTCATCGTGCAGGCCGACGGCGGCACGCTGTTTCTCGACGAGATCGGCGACATGCCGATCGCGCTGCAGACGCGCCTCTTGCGCGTGCTCGAAAACCGCGAGGTCTGGCCGCTCGGCGCGCTCAAGCCGGTGCCGGTCGACATCCGCCTGATCAGCGCGACTCATCGCGATCTCAGCCGCATGGCGGAGGAGGGCGCCTTCCGCGCCGATCTCTACTTCCGCCTGCGCGGCATGGAGGTGCGACTGCCGGCGTTGCGCGAGCGCGCCGACAGAGACGATATCATCCGCCAGATCGCGCGCGAGGAGGCGCCGGATTGCCGCCTGTCGGACGAGGCCTGGGCGTTGCTCTCGGCCTATCCCTATCCCGGCAACATGCGCCAGCTCCGCCACGTGCTGCGGCTTGCCGGCTGCACGGCGGAGGACGGCGTCATCATGGATGCCGATCTCGATCTGCCTCCGTTCGGTGGGAGGATGGCAGCGCCCGATCTCGCAGCGGCCGAGCGCGCGACGATCGTCGAGGCGCTACGCAAGCATGGCGGCCGCGTCACCGAGGCGGCGCGTGCACTGAAGCTCAGTCGTGCCACGCTGTATCGGAAGATCAAGCAGTTGAAGATCGAGACGGCGCAGTAGCGTTCAGTCGCATGCGGCGAACTCTCTTCCCCTATCCCCTTGTGGGAGAGGGTGGATCGCCGCGTAGCGGCGAGACGGGTGAGGGGTCTGCCTCCGCGGATTCACCTCGCCATTTGCGTGCGCGGAAAGATACCCCTCATCCGGCGCTTCGCGCCACCTTCTCCCACAAGGGGAGAAGGAAGGGGCACCGAGACTAGGGCGCGCTCTTACGAAAAATCGCTCCAGCTCAGATGCCGCGAATCGAGGTCGCCGACTGAAACGGTGCCGCGGATTTCGTGAGGGACGTGGAAGCTGCTACGCAGATACACCAGCGGCGCGGCCTCGTCGGAATGCGTGACGCCACGCACCTCGCCGACGAAGATCGAATGCGTCTTGGTTTCGAATTCCTGCGCCAGCACGCAGTCGAACGCGGCGACCGCATCGGTCAGCACCGGTGCGCCGGTCACCCCGCGCGTCCACTGCCCGAACGCAAATCGGTCGTCGCCGTTGACGCCCTTCTGGCCGCTGAAGGTGAGCGCGAGCACGGCGTGGTCCTCGTGCAAGAAGTTGATCGCGAAGGCGCCTTCCTCGCGGATGCGCGCATGTGCGCTGGCGTTGCGGTTGACGCAGACGATCAGGGACGGCGGATTGTCCGATAGCGAGCAGGCTGATGTCACCGTCAGCCCGGTGCGCTTGCCGTGCTCGGCGCCAACCGTGACCAGCGCAACCGCGCCGGCACATTGGCGCATTGCCAGTTTGAAATCCTTCGCGTCGACGCTCACGCCGAAATCTCCGAAACGGGGGCGGGTGCGACACGATTGCGCCGCACCCGCCGCGCGTCAAGCGGCCTTCTTTGCGGAGCCGAGATGCTTCAGGCGCGGCATCACCTCTTTGCTGAGCAGCGAGAGCGAATGGCGCCAGGGCTCCGGCTTGTGCTTGTAGTCGAAGCCGAACACCAGCAGCACGCCAAAGCCGCCGACCTCGTCGTAGATCTTCTCGATCTTCTCGGCGACGGTTGCGGGCGAGCCGACGATCCAGTTCCGCTTGGCGCAATATTCGACGGTGACGTCGCTATCGGGCACGTCGGGCGCGTGCTTCAAATAGTCCTTGAAGCCGAAATGGCCGAGCAGCGGCAGGAAGTACTCGCCCATCATCCGGCCCATCATGTCGCCGGTCGAGAGCTTCCAGGCCTCCTCGTCGGTGTCGGCGACGAACACCTCACGTACGAGGCGCCAATCCGCGCGGTTCGGCTTGCGGCCGGTCTTGGCGGCGCCGATCTCGACCGAATCCCAATGGCTGCCGACATAGGCCGGATTGAGGTTGAGGCTCATCGGAATGAAGCCGCGCTCGCCGGCGAGCTTCAGCGTGTCCGAGTTCTTCGAGAGCCCGGCAACGCCGATCGGCGGATGCGGGGCCTGGAGCGGCTTGATGTGGGGCTTGAGGAAGTCGAACATCGTGTCCGGCTTGGTCACCGTCCAGAACTTGCCCTTGTAGGTGAAGGGCGCGGGATCGGACCACAGCTTCAGGATGATCTCCAGCGCCTCGCGGGTCATGTCGCGGTTCTGTCCGCTCATGCCGTCGACGTTGAACATCGCCCAGTCGCTCGGCAGGCCCGAAGCTGCGACGCCGAAATTGAGCCGACCCTCGGAGAGATGGTCGAGCATTGCGACGCGGTTGGCGAGCTCGGCCGGATGGTGATAGGGCAGCAGGAAGCCGCCCGGCCCGATGCGGATATTCTTGGTCTGCATCAGCGCCTGCGCGATCAGGAGGTCCGGCGTGGGATTGGGTTCCCAGGGCGCGGTGTGGTGCTCGCCGACCCAGGCCTCCTGATAGCCGAGCTCATCGAGCCAGCGCATGACTTGCAGGTCCCAGTCGTTTCCTTCCTTCAGGCCGCACTCCGGCGGATGCGAAGGCATCGTGAAATAGCCGATCTCCATGGGTTTCCTCATCTGATGTTGACGCGTCTTGTTGCGCGTTCCTGGACGTGAACAGGACAGCTTTAGCAAGCGGTGTGCCACCGCATCGCAAGCCGTGTGCCAGCGCGGCGAGCGCCTCAGACCCGCGAAAAATCGCTGGTTTGAGGCGGCAATAGCCGATATCCCGGGGCTGATTTGCGAGCGTCCGTCTCATTGTCGCGAGACGGCGTCTTGCCGGTGAGACCAAGGATACCCGTTGAGATGAGCGAACCCGCCTATGTCGCGGTGGACTGGGGCACCAGTAGCTTCCGCCTCTGGCTGATCGACCGTGCCGGCAAGGTGCTGGCTGAACGTCGCAGCGATGAGGGCATGCTGGCCGCGGCCAAGGCCGGCTTTGCCGGCGTGCTGCAGTCGCATCTCAAGGCAGTCGAGGCCCCAGCCCAGCTGCCGGTGCTTGTCTGCGGCATGGCCGGCGCCAAGACCGGCTGGGTCGAGGCCGGCTACGTTGACACGCCTGCGCCGCTCTCTGCCGTGCTGAAGCAGGCCGCGCTTGTGCCCGGCGAGACGCACGATATTCGCATCCTGCCCGGCATCGCGCAGCGCGATACCAGGGCGCCGGACGTGATGCGCGGCGAGGAGACGCAGCTGCTTGGCGCACTCGGTCTCGAGGCCGCAGGCGAAGCGCTGGTCTGCATGCCCGGCACGCATTCGAAATGGGTGCGCGTGAAGGACGGCACGGTCGCGCATTTCTCCACCTTCATGACCGGCGAGCTCTTCAGCGTGGTCTCGCGCGAGACGATCTTGTCGCTCGCGGTCGCCGGTGCCGATGACGCCGAGGATGTCGCGAGCTTCAAGGCGGCCGTGAAAGCCGCGTATGAAGCGCCGGCCTTCGCGGCCAACCTTCTGTTCACAGCGCGGTCCCGGCAGCTCCTGTTCGGCGGCACGCCGGCCGCCGCGCGCGAGACGCTGTCGGGCACGTTGATCGGTGCGGAGCTGGCGGCAGGGCTCTCCGGCACTGTGCCGAAAGCGGGCATCACGCTGATTGCCTCCGGGCGGCTCGCAATGCTGTACCGGCTGGCCTTCGATGCGCTGTCGGTCACCGTGCAGCCGATCGATGCCGATGAAGCCGTTCGCCGCGGCCTGTCGATGGCGGCTGCCGCGATCTGGACGAAATGAGAGGAATCTTGAGATGAGCGTTCCGTTTCCGCCGATGCAGCGTCCGCTGGTCGCGATCCTGCGTGGTGTGAAGCCCGAGGAGACCGAGGCGATCGTCGGCGTGCTGATCGAGGCCGGCATGACCGCGATCGAGATCCCCCTGAATTCGCCGGAGCCGTTCCGCTCGATCGCGACTGCCGCGAAGCTCGCGCCGGCCGGAGTCCTGATCGGCGCCGGCACGGTGCTGGTCGCCGCAGATGTCGATCGTCTCAATGACGTCGGCGGCAAGTTGATGGTCTCGCCGAATGTGGATACGCAGGTGCTCACGCGTGCACATCAGTACGCCATGGTGACGTTGCCGGGCGTGTTCTCGCCGACCGAGGCGCTGCTCGCGGCGCGCTCCGGCGCATCTGGCCTGAAATTCTTTCCGGCCAGCGTGCTCGGCGCGTCCGGTATTGCCGCAATCCGCGCCGTGCTGCCGGCGGGTGTGATGATTGCCGCCGTCGGCGGCGTCTCCGACCAGAATTTTGCCGAGTACATGAAGGGCGGCGTGACCGCTTTCGGGCTCGGCTCCAGCCTCTACAAGCCCGGCATGACGGCCGCCGATGTCGCCGCTCGCGCAAAGGTGACAATCGCGGCCTACGATCGGGCGATTGCGAAAGACTGACGCAGCAATAAACAAGCCGTGATCTCGTCATAGCCGCGCTTTATCCTATCTTGCTGCACCAGCGAGATCAGGAGACTGACATGGCGATCAACAACGTGGCCGATCTGTTCGTGGCAACACTCGAACAGGCCGGCGTCAAGCGCATCTACGGCATCGTCGGCGACAGTCTGAACGCTTTCACCGAGGCGCTGCGCCGCCGCGGCACCATCGAATGGATTCATGTCCGCCACGAGGAGGTGGCGGCCTTCGCGGCTGCCGGCGAAGCCGAGATGACCGGAAGCCTTGCAGTGTGCGCAGGCTCCTGCGGCCCGGGCAATCTGCACCTGATCAACGGCCTGTTCGATGCGCATCGCAGTCGCGTCCCCGTGCTTGCGATCGCGGCGCAGATCCCTTCGGCGGAAATCGGCGGCGGCTATTTCCAGGAAACCCATCCGCAAAACCTGTTCAGGGAGTGCAGCCATTATTGCGAGCTGGTGTCGGATGCGAGCCAGCTGCCTTACGTGATCGAGAACGCCATCCGCGCGGCCGTAGGCCTGCGCGGCGTCGCCGTGATCGCCATGCCCGGCGACGTCGCGTTCCGCAGCCCGCCCAAGCGCGCGCTGTCGTCGACGCGCGGGCTCGCGCTGTCGGCGCCGAAGGTTGTGCCGCAGGTCGACGAGCTGAAGGCGCTCGCGGACCTCCTGAACAGCGCCGAACGCATCACCCTGTTCTGCGGCCGCGGCTGTGCGGGTGCGCACGCGCCGCTGATGCAGCTGGCAGAAGCGCTGAAGAGCCCGATCGTGCATGCACTCGGCGGCAAGGAGCATGTCGAGTACGATAACCCCTACGACGTCGGCATGACCGGCTTCATCGGCTTCTCCTCTGGCTACGCCGCCATGCACGCCTGCGACGCGCTGGTGATGCTCGGCACCGATTTCCCTTACAAGCAGTTCTTCCCCACCGATGCGCAGGTCGCGCAGATCGACATCCGCCCTGAAAATCTGGGACGGCGGTGCAAGATCGATCTCGGCCTCGTCGGCGACGTCAAGCTGACCATCGAGGCACTGCTGCCGCTGCTCAAGACCAAGACGCAGCGGAGGCATCTCGACGACGCCATCGCACACTACAAGAAAGCGCGCGAAGGGCTCGACTCGCTTGCGAAGGGGACACCGGGCAGCAAGCCGATCCATCCGCAATATCTGGCAAAAGTCATCAGCGACCATGCCTCTGATGACGCCGTCTTCACCGCCGATGTCGGCACGCCCACGGTGTGGGCCGCGCGCTATCTCGACATGAATGGCCGCCGCCGGCTGATCGGCTCGTTCGTGCACGGCTCGATGGCCAACGCCATGCCGCAGGCGATCGGCGCGCAGGCCTCGCAGCCCGGCCGCCAGATCATCTCGCTCTCCGGCGACGGCGGCTTCACCATGCTGATGGGTGACCTCATCACGCTGACCCAGATGAAGCTGCCGGTGAAGGTCGTGGTCTTCAACAACGGCGTGCTCGGCTTCGTTGCGCTGGAGATGAAGGCGGCCGGGTTCGTCGACACCAATGTCGATCTCGAGAATCCCGATTTCGCGGCGATGGCGCGCGCGATGGGCATTTTCGCCAAACGCGTCGAGGACCCCGGCGAGCTTCCGGGGGCCGTGAAGGAGATGCTGGCCCATGACGGACCCGCGCTGCTCGACGTCGTCACGGCGAAGCAGGAGCTGTCGATGCCGCCGACCATCACGCCCGAGCAGATCAAGGGTTTTAGCCTCTGGGTGCTGCGCGCGGTGATGAACGGTCGTGGCGACGAGGTGCTCGATCTCGCGAAGACCAACCTGTTGCCGCGCTAGCCCCGCTTGACCGAAGGCGCGGGCAGCCGCTCGTGGCGGTGCTGGAAGCGCTGCCAGTGCAGCACGATGCCGATCAGCAGGGCCGGCACGAAGCCGAGTGCGATCAGGAAATACGGCAGCTGCGTCGGCGAGATGAACGCAATGGCGATATCGGAGATCAGCCAGAGCGCTGCGAACATCACCGCGAAATCGGTGCGCGGGCAGCGCAAATAATAGAACACGGCGGTGATGACGATGGCGGGCCCGATCGCGATGCCGATCATCACCGCGGTCAGCTCCTTTGGCGTCAGCGCGTCGAGCACCATCGACGCCAGCAGCCAGAGCGCGGCGAACATGGCGATGATGTCGAGCGGATGCCGCAATCCAATACCTCTCGCAGGAACCGCGCTATCGTTGTGGCCGGAACTCCGGTCGTCAAGGGAAAATACGCCTATTCCTCGTCACTTCCGGGCGTTGGCCGCAGCATGAAATGGCCGAAAGCGGTGGCGATCGGCTTGTTCGCATCGTCCTGCCAGGCCCGCGCCTCGAAGGCGACGATACGCCGGCCCTGTTTCACGATCGAGACATTGGCGACGGTATCGAGGGCACGTCCGGAACGCAGATAGTTGACGGTGAGTCCGATCGGCTTGGGCAGCGCCGCGATGCCGAGCTCGCGCCTCACGCCGAGGATCGCGGAGGTCTCGAGGAAGGCACCGGTCATGCCACCATGGATCGCGGGCAGGATCGGGTTGCCGATGATCTGCGGCGAGAACGGCATCGTCAGCGTGCCATCGTTATTGACGCGAATGCCGAGGCAGCGCGCGAACGGGCTGTTGGCGAACGGGCCGTCCGGGTCGTCGGGCGCCTCCAGCGTCGGGATGCTGCGCGAGTCCATCCTGCGGTCCGCGAGCATGTTGGTGCGATTGGCGCCGATCATGAAGCAGGCGGTCGCGGTTGCGACCGGATCGTCCTCGGAGTCCTGATAGGCGGTGGAGCGCACGAAGGCGATCGAGCGCGTGGTGCGGTAGCAGACCGAATGCGCCTTGATGTCGAGGCCCGGCGTCGCCGGCTTCTGATAATCGATGCGCAGATCCAGGGTTGCGATCGCGCGCGTGCCGTCGAGTGCAAGTTGCACCGCCATGCCGCAGCTCTCGTCCAGCATCGCGGTGACGACGCCGCCATGCAGCACGCCGGTCTCGGTGTCGCCGACGAAGACCGGACGATAGGGCAGGCTGGACCAGGCCTCGGCGGGCGCGAAGCGGTCGAGCTGGAGCCCGCTGATATGGCCGTAGTCGGAACGGCGGCCCTTGATCGCCTCGGCGAGTTCCTCGAACGGCAGCGTGGTGGGTGAAGTGGACATGACGACGTTCTAGACCAGTGTCGGTCGCCGCGCAAAACCCCGAAAGGGGCTCATTAGGCAGGTCTGCAGGCAGGTCTGTCCGGGCCGGTTTGGCCTCGACATGGTGTGCCGAAGCAACGATGGTGGGCGCTTCGTCCGTCGACTAGCCCCAAGGAGTGCCCATGGCCGACCCCGAAACACCCGCCACCAATCAGGGGCCCGTGACCATTTCGAGCTCCAGCTCGGAACGGGCACCGATCATCTATTTCGACGGCGCATCCTGCTTCGGACACCACAACGGCGCGATCCAGATCGAGCTCGCCGCGAACCTGCTGATGCCGGTCGGTGCCGCCGTCAGGGTCGACGTGGTCCAGACCGCGCACTTGCGTTGCAGCGTGGCCGCAGCGCTGGCGCTGCGCGAGGCGCTCGACAAGGCGCTGGCGATGTACAGGCAAGGGCAGCAGCAGCCGGCGGAGGTGATCCCGACGGTGAAGAACTGAGATCGCGGGCGATCGCTTTTGAATGCGATCGCAATCTCTCAGCCCACATGCACCTTCGGCTTCTTGCCGCCGTTCCACTTGCCGTCGAGCGCGCGCTCGATCTGGGCGGCGAGCTGCAGCAGCAGGCCGTCATTGGCCTGCTTGGCGATGGCCTGGATGCCGAGGGGGAGGCCGTGGTCTTGCTCTGCCATCGGCATCGAGATCGCCGGCATGCCGCAGAGATTGGCGAGCGGCGTGAAGGCGAAGAAGCGCCAGAGATTGCCGAACCAGTCGAGGACGTCAGGATTTTCGGAGATGGTGAGATATTCCCTGGTGCCGACCTTCGGCGTCGGCAACGCGGTGATCGGCGTCAGGATCACGTCCCACTGCTCGAAGAACGCGCCGAAGCCGCGCGAGGTCGTGTTGAACACGCCTTGCATCTTCGCCCGCTCGGCGAAGCTCGCGTGCCGACCGGCTTCCCAGATCCTGATGTTCATGGGCTCGATGAGATCTTCCGGCGGCTTTTCCAGCCCGCGCGCGGCGAGCATGTTGGAGATCACCACGGCAAAATTGCTGATGTAGCAGGTGGTCTGCGCCGCGAACGCGGCGCGGAAGTCGAGCTCGGGCAGCGCGTATTCGACGTGATGGCCGAGGCCTTCGAGGAAGCGACCGGTTTTCTCCAGCTCGGCGGCGATCTCCGGCGTCGCAGTGTAGTCGCCCCAGGTGTGCGACAGCGCGATGCGAAGCTTTGACGGGTCGCGCTTGATCATCTCGGAATAGGGCTGCGCCGTGGTCCAGAACGGCATGAACTCGCCGGGTGCAGGCCCGCGCGCGTGATCGACGAAGGCGGCGGTGTCGCGCACCGAGCGCGATTGACAGCCCTGGATCGAGACGAGACCGGTGAGGTCGGACATGTGCGGGGCCAGCGAGAACACGCCGCGCGACACTTTCAGCCCGATATTGCCGTTGACGCCGGCGGGAATGCGGATCGAGCCGCCACCGTCGGTCGCATGCGCGATCGGGACGACGCCGGCCGCGACCATCGCCGCGCTGCCCGCCGACGAGCCGCAGGTGGTGTAGTCGGTATTCCAGGGATTGCGCGTCACGTAGACGGCGGGATTGTCGGCCGAGCTGCACACGCCGAATTCCGGCGTCGTGGTTCGTCCGATCAGGTTGAGGCCTGCCTGGCGGAATTTACCGGTGAGGAACGTGTCGGCCGCGGCGCGATTGCCGCGCATCAGCAGCGAGCCCATTTCCTGGAGCCGTCCCTTCATGGTCGGTCCGAGGTCCTTCATCAGGAAGGGCAAGCCGGCGAACGGGCCGGCGAGATTGGCGCCGTCCTTGGCCGGATCGGCGATCACGTCCTCGAACAGCTCGACCACGCCCGACAGTGCCGGATTGACCTTGGCCACGCCCGCCGCGGCCTGGCGCGCCAGCTCCTTCGCCGTCAGCTCGCCCTTGCGGACGCGGGCCGCCAGTCCGACGCCATCGTGCTGCGCCCATTCGTTCCAGCTCATCGGCAAAGTCATGAAGTCCAAATCCCCGTGGGTAGCGGCGTCACCTTTTTCGCAAGGTCCCGCGTGAATCAACTGAGCCGGCGCGAAGGGCAGGGTTGCGCCGGGCGGAGAGGTCGCCGCGTCAATAAGACAGCCGCGCGATCACCGCAACCGGGCCGCCGCCGGCCGGCCCCTGATGCTCGGCACCGCCGGAGACATAGACCGCGCCGGTGCCGGCGAGGCCGGCGATCAGGCCGCCGACGGCTGCGCGGGCGTGGCGCGTCGAGCTGATGTCGGTATCCTCCAGCATGGTGTGGCGGAAGCCGCGCACGCTGCCATCAGGCGAGGCCTCGGCCTTGGCGAAGATATTGACGAGCTCGCGGTCCTCGGTGGCTAGCGGCGCGACGCCAAGCCCAACACCAAGGCCAACACATTTCAACGCCGACACCACCGCCGGAGCATCGATCGCATCGTTCATCACGGCGTGGCCGATCTCGAACTCGCTAGCTGAAGACGCCGAGTTGCCGAGCACGATGATGACGTTGTGCATCAGCTCGATCCCAGACGAGGTGGACGCAACCGACGAGAACAGATCGTAGCGCCGTAGCACATCGTCGTCGCGAACATCGGAAGCGATCTCGCCGAGCGCGACCGCGACCCCAAGCGCGGAGGCGCCGCGCGAATAGGCCATCGAGCTGTAGGCGCTGGTCGTGGCCGTCTTGCTGCCGCGCGCGTTTGCTGCTTCGACGCGGTCGCTGGTGAGCAGCGGGCATTTGATCTGCACGAAATGGACGTCGGCGGGATCGGTGATGCCGGCATCCGCCATCGCGGCAGTCACCGCCTTGGCCGTTTCCATGATCTGTGCGGAGCGGCCGATCTCTTCGGGGAGGAAGTCCCGCGTGTGCGCCATGCCGATGCTCAAGCGCTTGCCGGACATGCCTGCCGGGCGCTCAGCCTGGCGCCGCGTGAACACCGTGATATGCGGGCTGAGCACGCCTTCGGTGCCACCCGACATCACGAAGGCGATGCGCTGCTCGACCGCCTCTGCCGAAAGGCCGAGTTCTGGCGCCAGCGCGGTGCACAACGCAGCAACGGCATACTCCCGCGTAAAATCGTTGACGCCGCCATTGCCTTCGGTCTTGCCGAGGATGGCCAAAATCGTTGTCGGGTCGATCGCGCCGGAGCCGATCATGGCCATGAGGCCGGAGACGTCGCCGGGGCCGGTGGTGGCGACCCTGAAGACGCCGACCGATGCTGTCCGCATTGCAGTCCTCGTGTGGAGTTCGGTGGTCCGGCGGGTCAACCAGCCGTGGAACGGACGCGCATGTCAAGGCACAAGCGGGGCGCAGGCACCCACGAATGTGGCGAGATCGCATCCGGTTCAACAAAAAAATCCTCTGTCGACGGTTGCGCGCCGCACCTTGATGAATCAACCTCGGTTGGTCCATAAGCGGCGTCCCGCTGCCGGTGGTTCGCCCCCGCGTCGCGTGCTTGGATAGAGGGATTCTCGCGTGGCAAATATCAACCAGAAAATTGCGCAGGAGCTTGGGGTACGGGCGGAGCAGGTCGAGGCGACGGTGACGTTGCTCGACGGCGGCGCCACGGTTCCCTTCATCGCCCGCTACCGCAAGGAAGCAACCGGTGCGCTCGACGACGCGCAATTGCGCACCCTGGAGGAGCGCCTGGGCTATTTGCGCGAGCTCGAAGACCGCCGCAAGGCGATCCTCGAATCGGTCCGCGAGCAGGGCAAGCTCGATGCCGCGCTGGAAGCCTCCATTCTCGCCGCCGACAGCAAGGCGCGCCTCGAAGACATCTATCTGCCGTTCAAGCCGAAGCGCCGCACCAAGGCCGAGATCGCCAAGGAAGCCGGGCTCGAGCCGCTCGCCAATCAGCTGATGGCGGAGCCGGGCAACGATCCGAAGGTCGTGGCCGAAACCTTCATCAACGCCGAGAAGGGCGTCGCCGATGCCGCCGCCGCGCTCGATGGCGCCCGCGCCATCCTGGTCGAGCGCTTCGACGAGGACGCCGACCTGATCGGTGCTTTGCGCGAGGAGGTGTGGACCAACGCGCGCATGGCCTCCAAGGTGCGCGACGGCAAGAAGACCGAGGGTGAGAAGTTCGCCGACTATTTCGAGTTCTCCGAGCCGCTGACGAAGCTCCCGTCGCACCGCATCCTCGCGATGTTCCGCGGCGAGAAGGAAGAGATCCTCGATCTCCAGATCCAGGCCGAAGCCGAAGCGTCGCCGCCGGGCGTGCCGAGCGCTTATGAATTGAAGATCATGAAGCGGTTCGGCATCGCCGACCTCAAGCGCGCCGGCGACCGCTGGCTGATCGACACTGTGCGCTGGGCCTGGCGCACCAAGATCCAGGTGCATCTCAACATCGACCTGCGCATGCGGCTGTGGAACGCCGCCGAGACCGAGGCCGTACGCGTGTTCGCTTCCAATTTGCGCGACCTGCTGCTCGCGGCACCCGCCGGCACCCGCGTCACCATGGGGCTCGATCCCGGCTACCGCACCGGCGTCAAGGTCGCCGTCACCGACGCGACCGGCAAGGTGGTCGATACTGCCGTGATCTATCCGCACGAGCCGCAGCGGCAGTGGAACGAGGCGCTTGCGATCCTCGGCAAGCTTGCGCTGAAGCATCGTGTCGAGCTGATCGCGATCGGCAACGGCACCGCCTCGCGCGAAACCGACAAGCTCGCAGGCGATCTCGTCAAGGGCCTGGCCGAGCTGAAGATGACCAAGATCGTGGTGTCGGAAGCCGGCGCGTCGGTCTATTCGGCCTCGGCCTTCGCCTCGGAGGAGTTGCCGGGTCTCGACGTCACCCTGCGCGGCGCGGTCTCGATCGCACGGCGGCTCCAAGATCCGCTCGCCGAGCTCGTCAAGATCGAGCCCAAGGCGATCGGCGTCGGCCAGTACCAGCACGACCTCGGCCAGGCCAAGCTCGCCAAGTCGCTCGATGCCGTGGTCGAGGACTGCGTGAATGCGGTCGGCGTCGACGTCAACACCGCCTCGGCGCCGCTGCTTGCCCGCGTGTCGGGCGTCGGCTCCGGCCTTGCCTCGAGCATCGTGGCGCATCGCGACGCCAACGGCCCGTTCAAGTCGCGCAAGGCGCTCAAGGACGTGCCGCGGCTCGGGCCGAAGGCGTTCGAGCAGTGTGCCGGCTTCCTGCGCATCCTCGGCGGCGAGGACCCGCTCGATGCGTCCGGCGTGCATCCGGAAGCCTATCCCGTGGTGCGCCGGATTCTCAGCGCCACCAAGAGTGACATCAAGGCGCTGATCGGCAGCAGCGAGATCGTCCGCACATTGAAGCCGAAGGATTTCGTCGACGAGACTTTCGGTCTGCCGACCGTCACGGATATTCTGCGCGAATTGGAAAAGCCCGGCCGCGACCCGCGTCCGGCGTTCAAGGCCGCGGTGTTCAAGGAGGGCGTCGAGGAGATCAAGCATCTCCAGAAGGGCATGATCCTCGAGGGGACCGTGACCAACGTTGCCGCCTTCGGCGCCTTCGTCGATATCGGCGTGCACCAGGACGGCCTGGTTCACATCTCGGCGATGTCCAGGAACTACATCAAGGATCCGCGCGAGGTGGTGAAGCCCGGCGACATCGTCAAGGTGAAAGTGCTGGACTTCGAAGTCGCCCGCAAGCGCATCTCGCTGACATTGCGCCTCGACGACGAGGTCGGCGCCAAGAAGGATGCGCCCGGCATGCAGCGGGACAACAGCTCGCGAAACCCCGCGCGCATGACGTCGTCGGCCCCGCGCAACCAGGAATCCTCCGGCGGCGGTGCCCTCGCGGAGGCCATGCGCCGCGCAGCCGAGAAGAACGGCGGCAAGCGGGCGTGATATTTTAACCTCTCCCCGCTCTTTGCGGGGAGAGGCCGGATCGTGCCAGCGATCCGGCTGAGGGGCAAGGCATGCGGCTGACCAGATCAAAGGTCCCTCCGGCTCGTAACTTGACGGTGCACGGGACAAGCGTTGCGATCACTTTTTAGATCGCATTGGCGGGACGCAGCCTCTCACCCCACCCTCTCCCCGTCAGAACGGGGCGAGGGAGCGAAAGAGCGTTCGTCCCTAACACCTGCGTCAGAATCTGGCGCGTTTGTAAGTTGAAGGTGCCTGTCCCTTCCTCTCATCTGATCCTCCTCGCGCGGCAGAAAGATCGCCGCGCAGCACGGAGGATGCTTCGATGGACAACAGGCTTCTCAAAGGCGTCACTGCGGTGACGCTCGCCGCAATGATGGCGCTCGCCTCACCTGTGCTTGCCCGTGGTGGCGGTGGCGGTGGCGGAGGCCACGGCGGTGGCGGCTTCGGCGGTGGCGGACATGGCGGCTTTGGCGGTGGTGGACACTTCGGTGGCGGCGGAATGCATGCGGGTGGCTTCGGCGGCGGTATGCACGTCGGCGGTATGGGTGGCGGCGGCATGCGATTTGGCGGCATCGGTGGTGCTCGTTTCGGTGGCGCCCGCTTCGTCGGCTCGCCAATGGCTGCCCGCGCCGCCATCGGGCCGCGCTTTGCCGGTGCACCATTAGCGACCCGCGCCGCTTTCGGCCCGCGGTTTGCTGGCCCGGGCTGGCACGGCAGGCCGTTCATTGGCCGCCATGCCTTCTTCCACCGTCACCGCTTCAACCGGTTCGCTTTCGTCGGCGCGCCGTTCTTCTATGCCAACTATGCCAACTATTACGACGATGGTTGCTGGCGCAGGAGCTTGACGCCCTATGGATGGCAATGGGTCAATGTGTGCGGAGACTATTGGTAGTCGCATCGCGGTACCGCACCATTGTCGCGATCGCCACCGGGCGGTTCCGCTCAGCCCCGGAACGGGATAGTCTGGTGGCGATCGTCGCGCGGAGTTTTGCATGACCGGAGGTCACCGCCGCATCCTGGTCGTCGAGGACGATCCGGAAACCGCAGGCCAGCTCGTCGAGGAACTCACCACCTCGGGCTACGACGTCGATCTTGCCGCGACGGGTCGTGAAGCCCTGAGCCACGGCGTCGCCCGCGACTATGCCGTGATCACCATCGACCGCATGCTGCCCGACATCGACGGCATCGCCGTGATGCGCCAGTTGCGCGACGACGGCATCGCCGCACCCTTCCTGATCATCTCCGCGCTCGGCGAGGTTGACGACCGCGTGCGCGGTTTGCGCGCCGGGGGCGATGACTATCTCGTCAAGCCGTTCTCCTTCGTCGAGCTGCTGGCGCGCCTCGAGGCGCTCGGCCGGCGCAGCGAGACCGTCGCCAAGGAAACCATCCTGCGGGTCGGCGATCTCGCCATCGACCTGATCGCGCGCAACGCCAGCCGGCGCGGCCGGAAAATTCCGCTGCTGCCGCGCGAGTTTCAGCTGCTCGAATATCTCGTCCGCAACGAAGGCCGCGTCGTCTCCCGGGCGATGCTGCTCCAGCATGTCTGGGACCTGCATTTCGATCCCTCCACCAACATCATTGACGTCTATGTCGGGCGCGTCCGCCGCAAGGTCGACGATGCCCAGGCCTATCCGCTGATCCATACCATCCGCGGCATCGGATATTGCATCCGTGCTCCTGGCTAAGACGCTCCGCTCCTCGACCTTCCGTCTGGCGCTGATCGCGATCGCGACGTTCGGGCTGATCGTCGCGGCGATCATGGCCTATGTCTATTTCGGCACGATTGCCTATGTGCAGGGCCGGGTCGGCGACGCCGGCGATCACAGCGGCTTCACCGCGATGATCGAGCTCGCGATGGTCGCCGTCGCCGTGCTGCTGGCCGTGCTGGCCGGGGTCGCGGCCGTGCTGGTGACGCGGCGCACGGTCGGACGGATCGAGGAGATCAATGCGACCAGCCGCGCCATCATGCTGTCGGGGCTCGACCGGCGCATTCCCTTGCGCGGCAGTCACGACGAGTGGGACCGCGTCGCCGAAAACCTCAACCAGATGCTCGACCGCATCGAGACGCTGATGGGTGAGGTCAAGCAGGTCAGCGACAACGTCGCCCACGATTTGCGCACGCCGCTGACACGCATGCGCGGCCGGCTGGAAAAGGCCTATCACACCCCGCGAAATGGCGAGGCCGATGCGACGCTGATTGGCGATACCATCGCCGATCTCGACGCCGTGCTCGGCATGTTCGCTTCCATCACCCGGATCTCGGAGATCGAGACCCGCGCCCGCCGGAGCGCGTTTCGCACGCTGAGCCTCACCGAGATTGCCGGCGAGGTCGTCGAGCTCTACGACGCCGCGGCCGAGCAGGTCGCGACCCGCCTCAGCCTTGACGGCGACCGCGAGGTTGCGATTACGGGGGACCGCGACCTGCTGTTCGACGCCATCGCCAATCTCGTCGACAACGCGATCAAGCACGGCCGCGCGGGCGGGCAGGTCACCGTGACCTGTCGCAGTGCCGGCGGCGGAGCGGTGATCGCGATCGCCGACGATGGTCCGGGCATTCCCACCGAAGAGCGCGATCACGTGTTCAAGCGCTTCTACCGGCTCGAACAGAGTCGTTACACGCCGGGCAACGGTCTGGGCTTGAGCCTGGTCGCGGCCGTTGCCGGTCTCCATGGCGCCGAGATTGCACTGCACGACAATGCGCCGGGCCTCACGGTCCGGCTCAGCTTCCCGGCGACACCAGCGCGATAGGAGCTGACGGCGTCATAGCTCGATCACGCCGCGGCGTGCCGCATGCGCGACCGCGTCGGTGCGGCCGGTGGCATCCAGCTTATCGAGCAGCGAACCGACGTGGAATTTGACCGTGTGCACGGAAATGCCGAGCTGGCGCGCGATCAGCTTGTTGGACGCGCCTTCCGCCATCAGCGCCAGGACATCGAGCTCGCGCTGCGTCAGCGCGATGTCGTCCGGCATGCTGCGCGGATCGCGGGCCATGACCGTCGCCGTGGCGGCCTCGCCGGGCGCGGCGAGCCGAAGCCCGGCGATGTTGCCGAGCAAGACCGCCAGGCGATCGGCGAGGGCGGGATCGTCGATCTCCAGGGCGAGCACGATCTCGGGCGCGTTGTCCTCGCTCACGCCTCCGGCCTCTCGCCGATCGTGACCTTGAAGCTGACTGGCTCGCCGCCGCGGCGCACCGCGACATCGACCACCGTGCCGACGCTCGCAGGTCCCAGCGTCCGCGACAGCGCACGCACGCCGGAGAGCTTCTGGCCGTTGACCGCCACGATGACGTCGCCCTGGCGGATGCCGGCCGCAGCCGAAGGACCGGCCTTGTCGACATTCATCACCATCGCACCGATGCCATCGTCGAGCCGCACCGGCTGGAGCCCGAGGCCGAGATATCCGCGGGCGATGCGACCGCGCGCCTCGAGCTGTGCCGCGACCCGCTCGATTGTCGCCGTCGGGATCACCAGGACCCGCCGCGGCCCGAGCACGGCCATGCCGAAGGCGTCGCCTGTTGCGTCGAGTGCGAGCCCGCCTTGCTGCGCGAAGCGCAGGCGCACGTCGAGCTCGATACGCGCATCGATGTCGCCGCCGCGCAAGGAGCGCCAGCTCTTGCCGGACAGTGATACCATGCCGAGCGCCGCGCTCGGCGCATCGCGATCGGTGGCGACGACGACCGACAGCGTGCCGAGGGGCGGAACGGTCGCGGCCAGCTTGACCGGCGCAAGACTGGCATCGGTGCGCAACAGCGCGATGTCGGTCGTATGGTCGCGGCCGACGATTGTGGCGGCAGCATTGCTGCCGTCGGGGAGGCTGATCTGGATATCGCCCTCGTCGGCCAGCGCTTCGTCGGCAGTGACGATCAAGCCGGGTTTCCAGACGAAGCCGGTGGCGCGGGAGCGATGCGAATGCACGGCGACGACGGACGGCGCGGTGCGCGCCACGACATCCGCGAGCGCGGACGAAAGGGACGACAGAGGAGTGGGGTCGGTCATGGAAGGCTCCTGTAGATTATCCTCAATCTGGGATGTCGCGGGCGATTGCGAAACTGGCCGGGTGGCCAGGACAGACGGGGCGGACCGGCCTCCGCAGGGCCGCGGCCGACGAACATGTGATTGGGACGCCTTCACGGGAACGTGTAGCAATCCAGGAATTGCACTGTACGACCTCCAGCGTTTCCAGCGAGCCCCGACCGATGACCGTCGACCTCACCCGCCGCACCCTGCTTCAACTCGCCGGTGCGACCTCGCTCGCGATGGCGGCCGCCGCCGCCGCTCGGGCCGAGGGCATGCCGCAAGGCGGCGGGCCGACCTATGCCAGCCGCACGCCGATGCGGGTGGGCATGGTGACGCTCCGGGTCAAGAACCTCGACAAGGTCGCGGACTACTATCGCGACGTGATCGGGCTCACCGTGATGGAGCGCTCCGCGACCGCCGCGACGCTCGGCACGGCCGGCATCACGCTGCTCGTGCTGGAAGCCCGTCCCGAGGCCGCGATCGAGCCGCGCAACGCCGCGGGCCTCTACCACACCGCCTTCCTGATGCCGTCGCGCAAAGATCTCGCGCGCTGGCTGGTGCACGCCGCCTCGCATCGCGTGAAGCTGTCGGGCTTTGCCGATCATCTCGTCAGTGAATCCGTCTATCTCGACGACCCCGAAGGCAACGGCATCGAGGTCTATGCCGACCGCGATCCCTCGCAATGGCAGTGGAGCGAGGGCAGCGTGAAGATGGCGAGCGACGAGCTCAACATCCCTGACCTCTTGTCGCTGACCAACACGCGCGTGGCAGACTACGCCAAGGCGCCGGACGGTCTGCGCGTCGGCCACATGCATCTGCGTGTCGGCGATCTCGCCGAGGCCGAACGGTTCTATCACGGCACGGTCGGCCTCGATCCGACCCGCCGCCGTGGCGGCGCCGCGTTCCTGTCGTCGGGCCGCTATCACCATCACCTCGGCATGAACGTCTGGCAGAGCCAGGGGGCCGGCCAACGCGACGATCAGACCACGGGGCTTGCCTGGTTCTCGCTGGTGATGGCGAAGCAGGACATTCTCGCCGCGCAGGAAGAACGCCTGCGCAAGGGCGGTGCGCAGGTCACAGCGCTCGCCAACGGTCTGGAGGCCGTCGATCCCTGGGGCACGCGGGTGCGCCTGATCAGGGTTTGATCGCTGGCGCGGGCATTGCTATGACCGGTCAGGCGCTAGCCAGTTTTGCGGGGTTCAGCCTGACATGCCCGATTTTCACGGCGTCTTTCCCTATCTCGTTTCGCCCGTCGATGCCGATGGCACGGTGCGCACCGAAGTCCTCGGCAAGCTCTGCGACGATTTGATTGGCGCAGGCGTGCACGGGTTGACGCCGCTGGGTTCGACTGGCGAATTTGCCTATCTCAATGCCGCGCAACGCACCGCGATCGTGCGGGCCACCATCGAGGCGGCGAAGGGCCGTGTGCCGGTCGTGGCCGGCGTCGCCTCCACCTCGACGGCGGACGCAGTGGCGCAGGCGAAGGCCTACGAGAGGCTCGGCGCAACCGGCATTCTGGCGATCCTGGAAGCGTACTTTCCGCTCGCCGATGCCCAGGTCGAATCGTACTTCCGCGCCATCGCGGATGCCGTCGACATCCCGGTCGTCATCTACACCAATCCGCAATTCCAGCGCTCCGACCTCACGCTCGACATCATCGCGCGCCTCGCTGAACATCCGCGCATCGGCTACATCAAGGACGCCTCGACCAATACCGGCCGGCTGCTCTCGATCATGAACCGCCGCGGCGATGCCTTGCGCGTGTTCTCGGCTTCCGCCCATATCCCGGCGGCGGTGATGCTGATCGGCGGGCTCGGCTGGATGGCGGGACCGGCCTGCATCATCCCGCGCCAGAGCGTCGCGCTCTACGACCTCTGCAAGGCCGGCCGCTGGGACGAGGCCATGGCGCTCCAGCGCAGACTGTGGCGGATCAACGAGGCTTTCGCCCGCTTCAACCTCGCCGCCTGCATCAAGGCGGGCTTGGCGATCCAGGGCTACGACGTCGGCGATCCCGTCCTGCCGCAGGCCGCGCTGACCGCCGACGCCCGCAAGGTCGTGGAAGCGGCGTTGAGGGAGCTTTCTCCGTAGCGGTGCCGTAGGGTGGGCAAAGTGTAGCGTGCCCACCATCCTTGTCGCGTCCGTTGGGTGATGGTGGGCACGGCGCAAGCGCGCCTTTGCCCACCCTACGGAATCGCGGATTTGCGGGACGGCATGCCGAAATCGTGGATATCCCGCCCAAAACCGCGGCTGGTATGCCTCCGATCGATCCGCTAAAAGGCTGCCCGCAGTTTCGAAAAGACCCTGAGGACCCCACGGAATGAACATTCTTCCCGGCAATTTGCGTTTCGGAGCGGGCCAGCCCGTCAAGCGTTTGGAAGACCAGCGGCTGCTCACCGGGAAGGGGCAGTTCATCGACGACAAGCCGGAGGAAGGCGCGCTGTGGTTGCATGTGCTGCGCTCGCCGCATGCCCACGCGAAGATCGTCTCGATCGACACCGGCGCTGCGGCATCGATGCCGGGCGTCACCGCGATCTACACCGGCGCTGACCTCGTCAAGGACGATATCGGCACCATTCCGACCCTGAGCATCTTCAAGCGCCCCGACGGCAAGCCGATGACGGTGCCGCCGCGCCGCCTGCTCGCCCATGAGATCGTCCGCTACGCCGGCGAAGCGATTGCGGCGGTGGTTGCTTCCTCCCGCGCGGAAGCACAGAGCGCGGCCGAAGCGATCGTGATCGAATACGCCGTGCAGCCCGCGGTGGTCGATCCCGTCGAGGCCGTAAAACCCGGCGCGCCCGTGGTGTGGCCGGAGGCGCCCGACAACATCGTTGGCGCGATGAGCTATGGCGATGCCGCCAAGGCGGACGAGGCGTTTGCCAAGGCTGCGCATACGGTCGAGCTCGACATCGTCAGCCAGCGTCTCGTGCCGTCGGCAATGGAGCCGCGCTCGACCATTGCCGAGATCGACAAGAAGACCGGCCGTCTCCTCCTGCACGTGCAGTCGCAGACGCCGGCCTCGACCCGCGACGTGCTGGCCGAAGCCGTGCTCAAGCGCCCCAAGGACAGCGTCCGCGTGCTGGTCGGCGACATCGGCGGCGGCTTTGGCCAGAAGACCAACCTCTATCCGGAAGACGGCATCGTCGCCTATGCCGCGACCAAGCTGAACCGGAAGATCCGCTGGCGCGGCGACCGCACCGACGAATTCGTCGGCGGCACCCACGGCCGCGATCTCACCTCGACCGCGTCGTTCGCGCTCGACGAGAAGGGCAAGGTGCTGGCCTATCGCGTCAAGTCGATCGGCTGCACCGGCGCTTACTCCTCGGGTGCGGCGAACATCATTCCGCTGGTGCTCGGGCCGTTTGTGCAGACCGGCGTCTACGATTTGCCGCTGGTGCATTTCGAGGTGCAGTCGGTGATGACCCACACCGCGCCGGTCGGCGCCTATCGCGGCGCGGGCCGGCCTGAAGCGGTGTTCATCGTCGAGCGTCTGTTCGACGCCGCCGCGCGAAAGATCGGCATGGATCCGCGTGCGATCCGGAAAGCGAACTACATCAAGCCGGCGCAGCTGCCCTACACCAACGCCGCGGGCCAGGTTTACGATTCCGGCGCCTTCGCCCACATGCTCGATCGCGCCGTCAAGTTGGCCGACTGGGACGGCTTTGCCGCGCGCAAGAAGGCGGCGAAGAAGAAGGGCCTGCTCTACGGACGCGGGCTCACGTCCTACATCGAGTGGACCGGCGGCCGCGCGCACACCGAGAAGGTCAGCCTGCACGCGACCTCGCAGGGCCGCGTCGTGCTGCATTCCGGTACCATGGCGATGGGGCAGGGGCTGCAGACCACCTACACCCAGATGATCTCCGACACGCTCGGCATTGCCATGGACAAGATCGACGTCGTCCAGGGCGACACGGATCTCGCGATGGGCTTTGGCAGCGTCGGCTCGCGCTCGCTGTTCGTCGGCGGCACGGCGGTCGCGGTGTCCTCCAACGATTTGATTCAGAAGGCGCGCGAGAAGGCCGCCAACGTGCTGGAGACCTCGGTCGAGGACATCGAATATCAGGGCGGCATGCTCACCGTGGTCGGCACCGACCGCCGCATCAGCCTGTTCGATCTCGCCGAGAAGGAAGGCGGCGCCAAGCTCAGCGTAGATTCCGAAGGTGAGGTCGATGGCCCGAGCTGGCCGAACGGCACGCATATCTGCGAGGTCGAGATCGACCCCGAGACCGGCGTGTCCAAGGTCGTGCGTTACACCACCGTCGACGACGTCGGCGTTGCCGTGAACCCGATGCTGGTCACCGGCCAGATCCATGGCGGCGTCGCGCAGGGCATCGGCCAGGCGCTGTATGAGGGCGTCTCCTATGATGCCGACGGTCAGCTCCTCACCGCGAGCTACCAGGACTACTGCATCCCGCGCGCCGACGACGTGCCGCCGATCGTGGTGACGCTGGACGATTCCGCGCCCTGCCGCACCAATCCGCTCGGCGCCAAGGGCTGCGGCGAATCCGGCGCCATCGGCGGCCCGCCCTGCGTCACCAATGGCGTGATGGACGCACTCGCCGAGCTCGGCATCACCCAGCTGAATACGCCCCTGACGCCGCAGAAGATCTGGAAGGCGATCCGGGACGCGAAGGTGGCGGGCTAAGCGGGGCGCGTTGTTACGTCGGCTGTCGCCACACACCCAGCTGTCGTCCCGGGGCGCGCAACGCGCGAACCCGGGACCCATAACCACAGGAAGTGGTTTGGCGAAGACTCGTGGTGACCAGCTCGCGCCATAACCTCACCCTGTGGTTATGGGTCCCGGATCTGCGCTTCGCTTGTCCGGGACGACAGCGAGTGCGAGGCGCCAGCGTGGCTCAAATCCCCAGCATCATCTTCGCGATGATGTCGCGCTGGATCTCCGAGGTGCCGCCGAAGATCGTGTAGGCCCGGCCGTTGAGATATTCCGGCACCACCGTCAGCATCTCCTCAGGCGTCGCCGGCGCGTGGTTGAGCTTGTAGAGCGGGCGCATAGGCTCGACCGCGAGCGCGTCGTGACCGATCACGTCGACCCCCAGCCGCGTCACGGCCTGCCGGATCTCGCTGTTGCGCAGCTTCAGGATCGACGACACTGCGCCGGGATTCTGTCCGGTCTGCAGCGCCGACAGCACGCGCAGCTCGGTCATCTCCAGTGCGTCGATGTCGATTTCGACCTCGGAGATGCGCACGGCGATATCGGGGCTGTCGATTGCGCGGCCCGTCAGATCGGACTCGGCCAGCTCCGCGATCGCCTTAAGCCCCTCGCGCAGCTTCGCTGACGCAATGCCGGAGCCGCGCTCGAACTCGAGCAGATATTTGCCGTAGGTCCAGCCTTTGCCTTCGTCGCCGACGCGGTTGGCCACGGGCACGCGCACGTCGTCGAAGAACACCTGGTTGACCTCGTGGTCGCCGCCGATGGTCAGGATCGGGCGCGTCGTGATGCCCGGCGTCGTCATGTCGATGAGAATAAAACTGATGCCGTCCTGCTGCCGCGGCCCGTCGCTGGTGCGCACCAGCGCGAACATGCGGTTGGCGTGGTGGGCATGCGTGGTCCAGATTTTCGTGCCGTTGATAATGTAGTCGTCGCCGTCGCGCACCGCGCGCGTTTTCAGCGAGGACAGGTCGGAGCCGGAGCCCGGTTCGGAATAGCCCTGGCACCAATAATCCTCGCCAGAGAGGATGCGTGGCAGATAAAAATTCTTCTGCGCCGCCGAGCCGAAACCGATGATGACGGGTCCCACCATCTTGACGCCCATCACGTTGACGTTCGGCACGCCGGCCCGCGCGCTTTCGGTCTCGAAAATCCAGCGCTGTGCCGGCGTCCAATCAGGGCCGCCATGTTCGACCGGCCAGCCCGGTGCGCCCCAGCCCTGCCGGTGCAGCGCGCGCTGCCAGGCCATACCGATATCAGGGTCGGAGAACACCGACGGCGTCAGCGCGGTTGCGCGCTTCATCTCCTCGGTGAGGTTTTTCGCAATGAAGCCGCGTACCTCGTCCTGGAAGGCGCGCTCCTCGGTGTTGAACGAGAGGTCCATGATGCGCTCCTTGTGTCAGGCCGTGCGGCCGAGCTGGGCGTGGCGGCCGTAATGATGCGCGCTGCCGCCGAACAGCGTGTCGAAGGCGACCAGCCGCTTGAAATAGGCGCCGACCTCGAGCTCCTCGGTGACGCCCATGCCGCCATGAAGCTGGATCGACTGCTCGCCGACGAAGCGTGCGCATTTGCCGATCTTCGCTTTCGCACCGGAGGCAGCGCGGGCACGCTCGACCGGCGGGCTATCCACCTTCAGCGCGGCGCGCAGCGCCATCGAGCGTGCCTCGTCGACCTGCATCGCCATGTCGGCGAGGCGGTGGCGGATCACCTGGTTGGCCGAGAGCGGCCGGCCGAACTGCTTTCGGATCTTGGTGTATTCCAAGGTGGTGTCGAGCAGCGTCTGCATGATGCCGACGGCTTCCGCGCCAAGCGCGGCCATGGCGCGATCGACGGCCCATTCGATCGCGGGCAGGGCGTCGTGTCCGTCACCCAGGAGAGCGTCCTCCGGTAGCTCGACGCCTGATAGTTCGATGTTGCAGGCCCGTCCGCCGCCGAGACGCTCATAGTCGCTGATGGCGAGGCTCGGCGTCTTCGCCGGCACCAGGAACAGGCCGATCCGTCCCGAAGGTCCCTTGTGATCGTGGATATGCGCGGAGACGATGATCTCGTCGGCGGCGTGGCCGTCGAGCACGGCGATCTTGTTGCCGGCAAGGCGCCAGCCTTGCGCCGTCTTGTGGGCGACGGTCGCGACCTTGGCGAGATCGAAGCGCGCTGCGCGCTCGGAATGGGCAAAGGCGAGCTTCAGCGATCCATCCGCGGCTTTCGGCAGCCGCGCCTGTTTCTGCGCGGTGCTGCCGCACTTGTCGATCAGCGAGGCTCCAAGCACCACCGTTGCAACATACGGCTCCGACACCAGCCCGCGGCCAAAGGCCTCCATCAGAATGCCGATCTCGACCGCGCCGCCGCCGAGCCCGCCGTAGTCTTCGGGAATCGGCAGCGCCAGCCAGCCAAGCTCGGCGAACTGCTTCCAGACCGCTGGGCTGAAGCCGAGCGGGTCGTTCGCCATCTTGCGGCGGTGATCGGCATCGTAGCTCTCGGCCACGAAGCGCTCCGCGCTTTCGCGCAGCAGCCGTTGCTCGTCACTCAGGTTGAGGTCCATGTCGTTACTCCGCGGCCGCCGGCGGCTTGCGCACGGAGGGATGCAGTCCTGATGGATCGACCACCATGCCGAACTGCTGAAGGTTATGGGCGTGACAGAGCTGATGCAGCGCAAAGGCCTGGTCGATCGCGGCGGGCTGGCCCATCACATCGACCGAGCGATTCACGGCTTCCTTGGTCAGCTTCAGCGCGAAGGACGGCTTTGAGGCGATCCGGCGCGCCAGCTCCAGCACCGACGCTGAAAGCTCCGCGCGCGGCACGACCCGGTTGACCATGCCGAGCTGATGCGCCTCCTGCGCACTCCATGCGTCGGCGGTGAACAGGAATTCCTTGGCCTTGCGCGGGCCGAGCTCCCAGGGATGCACGAACCATTCGACCCCGCAGACGCCCATGGTCACCACGGGATCGCAGAACTGAGCATCGTCGCTGGCGACGATGAGGTCGCAGGCCCAGGCCAGCATCAACCCGCCGGCGATGCACTTGCCGTGCACCTCGGCAATGGTCGGCTTGGCCAGGTTGCGCCAGCGCCGCGTGATCTGGATATATATTTCCTGCTCGCGCGCGAAGCGGCCATGCGCGCCTTGTTCGGCGAAGCCACCCCAATTTCCTATCGGCGGAAAATCGACGCCTGCGGCGTTCTTGTCGCCGGGGCGCAGATCGTGGCCCGATGAGAAATGCGGCCCGTTGCCGGCGAGGATGATGACCTTGACCGCGTCGTCCTGCACCGCTTCGTCGAAGGCGGCGTTGAGGTCGTAGGTCATCTGCAGGTTCTGAGCGTTGCGCGCCTCGGGCCGGTTCATCACGATTCGGACAATCGCCGGCTCCGGCCTCTCCACGAGGATGGTCTCGAACGAGCTCATCGCGTTCCCCTTGGCGTTTCCGTTCTTGTTTTGCTCAAGTTGACTATGTCGGCCAGGGATAGGCAAGGGGCTTGCGTCAGTCGGTCGCTTTTCGCGCCGCCGGCACAAGATGTCTGGCACCCCGCGCGTTCAATCTGATAGTTTACGCCAGATTTCACCGGGAGGAATTTGATGCGCAAGATCCTGACCGTGCTGGCGGCTCTGGCCTCGCTGAGCCTGACCAATTGCGGCTACAACGCCATCCAGAGCGAGGACGAGCAGATCAAGGGCAACTGGTCCGAGGTCGTGAACCAGTATCAGCGCCGAGCCGATCTCGTGCCCAATCTCGTCAACTCGGTAAAGGGTTTTGCGCAGCAGGAAAAGGACGTGCTGCTCGGCGTCACTAATGCGCGCGCCAAGGTCGGCAGCATCCAGGCGACGCCTGAGGTGCTGAACGACCCCGCCGCCTTCCAGAAGTTCCAGGCCGCCCAAGGCGAGCTCTCCAGCGCGCTGTCACGTCTCTTGGTCGTCACCGAGAACTATCCGCAGCTCAAGTCGGACGCGCTGTTCAAGGATTTGATGTCGCAGCTCGAAGGCACCGAGAACCGCATTACCGTCGCGCGCAATCGCTACATCAAGGCGGTGCAGGACTATAACGTCACCATTCGCTCCTTCCCGAGCAACCTCACCGCGATGATGTTCGGCTACAAGGAGAAGCCGAATTTCGCGGTCGACAACGAGAAGGAAATCTCGACCGCGCCGAAGGTCGATTTCAATCCGGCGCCGGCACCGTCGAAGTAAGTGCGTTCGATTTTGCGAATGCGCCCAGCCCCACCCACCGCCGTCATTCCCCGCGAAGGCGGGGAATCCAGTACGCCGCGGCTCCTCCGTAGTCCTCTGGCGTCTCTGGAATACTGGATCGCCCGGTCAAGCCGGGCGATGACAGCGAATGTGTGGCGGGCGCTTATCGCATTCGTGCTGCTGATTGGCTGCTCGTTACCCACCTTCGCCGATGTCGCCATCCCCCAACTCACCGGTCGCGTGGTCGACCAGACCGGCACGCTGTCGAGCGCCGACATCGCCGCGTTGTCGCAAAAGCTACGTGATTTCGAGACGCGCAAGGGCAGCCAAATCGCCGTGCTGATCGTGCCGACGACCCAGCCGGAGACGATCGAGCAGTTCTCCATCCGCGTCGCAGACGCCTGGAAGATCGGCCGCAAGAAGGTGGACGACGGCGCGATCCTCGTCGTCGCCAAGAACGACCGGCATTTGCGCATCGAGGTCGGCTACGGCCTCGAAGGCGCACTCACCGACGTGACGTCCCGGCGCATCATCGACGAGATCATCACACCGAAATTCAGGACGGGCGATTTCGCCGGCGGTATCTCGGATGGCGTCGATCGCATGATGCGGGTGATCGACGGCGAGCCGCTGCCAGTACCTTCGCCGACTGTGAATTTCGGCAATCTGGACGATATTGCGCCGCTGTTCATTGTGACGCTGTTCGCCTCGATCGGGGTCGGCGGCTTCTTCCGGGCCATGCTGGGGCGGCTGCTTGGCTCATTGGCGACAGGCGGCATCATCGCAGCGCTGACCTGGCTCATTCTCGGGTCCTTTGCAATCGCGCTCGCGCTCGGAGCGCTGGGCTTCGTCATAGGCTTCATCGCCGATCTGTTTGCGGCGATGGCGCCAGCCACGAGATCGTCGCGCGGCGGCTCGTGGTCGAGCGGCTCTTCGGGGGGCGGCTGGAGCAGCGGATCGTCGTCCAGCGACAGCGGCGGCTTCAGCGGCGGTGGTGGCAGCTTTGGCGGCGGCGGCGCCTCGGGGAGCTGGTAGCGGTCATGAGCATCAAGCGCATTGCCAGACACCTCGTGCAGCATCATTGGCGGGCGAAGCAAATCTTTCCGCCAAAGGTGCTCGCCCGCATCGAGCAGGCGATCAAGCAGGGTGAAACCACGCATTCCGGACAGGTACGTTTCGTGGTCGAAGGTGCGCTCGATGGCGCACCGCTCTTCCGCAACCAGGCGGCCCGCGAGCGCGCGCTCGATGTGTTCTCTCACTTGCGTATCTGGGACACCGCGCACAACAACGGCGTCCTGATCTATCTCCTGCTCGCCGACCGCGACGTCGAGATCGTTGCCGACCGCGGCATTCACGCGAAGGTCGGTGACGAGGGCTGGGAGAGCATCTGCCGCGCGATGGAGGCCGAGTTCGCCTCCGGCGAGTTCGAGCGCGGCGTGATCGGCGGCATCGCGGCGGTGTCGCGCGAGCTGGCGCGACATTTCCCGCCGCAAGGCCCGCACGCGAATGAGCTGCCGGATGCGCCGGTCGTGATGTGACGGATAGTGATTGGGCGGAGCGGTGACGTGAACGGAGTGGGCGCCGCCCACTCCGTCATTGCGAGGAGCTCTTGCGACGAAGCAATCCAGACTGCGGCCTTGGAAAGATTCTGGATTGCTTCGCTGCGCTCGCAATGACGGTGTGGAGGCAGCCATTCCGCGGCCGTTCATCTTCCCCGGCTTACAATTTGTTTCACGCCCGCCACACCGGTTCCACGTTCCCGGCCAAATTCGGCCCCGGATGACTTCCTAAAATTTCGGTAAGCGGGTCCCGAAGTAAGGATTTCGCAAGCAATGAAAGTTACCAAAAGGTCAATCCAGAGTGGAGTATTCGAACTGTGAGCGAACCAATGGCTGAGCAGGCTGCCCAGGATACGAGCGTCGTGGAAGCTGCGACCGCGCCGCAGGCCGTCGAGGCTGCCGGCATCGAGGCCCCCTCGATCGCCCCCGACCATGAGTCGCCGCCCAAGCCTGATCCAGTCAAGGCAGAGGCCCCGAAGGTCGAGCCGCCCCGGATCGAAGTGCCGAAGTTCGAAACCAGGGCCGAGACCAAGCCCGAGCCGAAGCCCGGCAAGCTCATCGTCATGGCACCGTCGGAGCGCTCCTGGGAGCGCGAGGAGTTTGCCCCGCATGTGAAGGCGGACGAGCCGCGCGAGACCGGCGACAAGCGCCGCCTGTCGGCGATGGCCGCGGTGGTGGCGATTGCAGCCAGCGTCGGCGCCATCAGCGGCGCGCTCGCGACTGCGGGCATGATGCACTTCGCAGTCCCGGCCCCCGCGCCGGCGCAGGTCGCCGACACCAGCGCGCTGGAATCCTCGGTTGCCCGGATCGATGCCGATGTCGTCGCACTGAAGGCGAATGTCGAGCACACCTCCAAGACTGGCCTCAGCCAGTTCAATCGCGCCAATGACCGCCTCGACAAGCTTGAGAAGGCCCAGGCCGAGCCGATGGCCAAAATCGCAAAGCTATCCGAGACCGTCGACAAGCTCCGCGCCACGCCGCCCGCGGCCCCCGCGCAGGCCGCAGCAGCGGCCGCGAAGGAGACCACCGGCTCGATCGCGCCGACCCAGGTTGCGACCGCCGCCGCCGCACCGGTTCCGGCCCCAGCCGCGCCCAAGACCGAGGTCGGCCGGTTGCCGACGATCGACGGCTGGGTGCTGCGCGACGTCGCCAATGGCGGTGCACTGATCGAGGGCCGCGGCGGCCTCTACGAGGTCTATGCCGGTGACCCCATCCCCGGAATTGGCCGCGTCGATGCGATCCGCCGTCAGGACGGCCGCTGGGTCGTCGTCACCAGCAAGGGCCTGATCGTCGCACGCTGAGCGTTCGATATCCGCTCTTCAAAGAGGCGCTTCACCACCATGTGAGGCGCCTTTTGACTTGAATAGGCCGGCTTACGCGGTGTTACTGAAGGCATGAGCCGCGCGTTGCGAATTCTCGTTGCTGCCGCCGTCTTGCTTGGCGGGACTGTTTCGCTTTTCGCAGCGGAGAACGCGCCGTTGACGCGCGGCACGGCGATCATCGATCCCGATCTGCTCCGCAAGCTCGACCAGAACGATTCGCTGACGATCTCGCGCCTGCTATGGCCGGAGCGGAACGCAAACGTTCCGCTGACGACCGATTTGCTGTTCTCGTCGCTGTCCCAGCTCAAGGAGATTCCGCCGGCGATCGATGCGGAGTTCGACCGTTACGTCATCAGGCAGAAGGCGGCGTACCCGACCGAGACCATCGGCGTCGGCGAAGGCTTTGACGTGCAGCTGTTCGATCGGGCCAATCTTAAATCCCGCGACACCCGCTTCGTGCTGGCGGGCATCGTCAATCGCATGGACCGCGCCTATGTCTCGGAGGAGTCGTGCGGCGAGATCAGGCTGATTTATCGGCTGGTGCGTTTCGAGAGTAAGCCGGAAGGTGGCAAGACCGCGACGCGCCTGCCGATGACGTTCAATCTGGTAATGAAGGCACGCGATGCGCGCCAGACCGACGCGAGCGGCAAGCCGGTCACCTGCGCCGAGGTCGCGCGGCGCTGGCTCGACAATGGCGACTGGCAGGGGCTGATCGGCGGCGGCATCTCCCCTTCCGACGCCATGCTCGACCGCATCGAGACCAATATCCAGATCTCCATCGCGCCGAAATCGGCACTGCACGATTTCCGCTCCGACTATCTGCTCAAGGTGTTCAAGTATAACGCCGCGACGAAGACGTTCGCGGAATCGACGCTGGAGAACCAGATCGATCGCGACCGCATCCTCGCCGACAACGATCTTCGACGTGACTTCAAGGCTTGGCTGCTTGCGCCGGAAAATCTCCGCGAGTTCGATCGCGGCACGGTGCTGATCCCCGAGACATTCCTGGCCAAGGCCGCGGTGGTGCCGACGCCGGCGGGCCTTGACGCTTCGCCGTTGCAGCCGGAGTTCGGCATGGTGCAAGGGGAGGACAGGGACAACAACAAGGGGGAGCAGGTCTTCACCGACAACGACGTGGTCGGCGCGCTGAAGCAGGCGGCGGCGCGTGGCATCGACATGCAGAACATCCGCTCGATCGCGGGCTTCCAGCGCCGCCTCAACGACGTCACCTGCGCCGGCTGCCACCAGACCCGCGGTATCGGCGGCTTCCACTTCCCCGGCGTCGACTGGCTTGCGGACAAGCCGTCGAACTCCACCATCGTGCCGGCCTCGCCGCATTTCTTCGGCGACCAGGTCCGCCGCCGCGACATCCTGACCGCATTCGCCGCGGGAAAACGCCCTGATTTCTCACGCGGATTTGCCAGCCGGCCGCAGACCCGCGGCAGCGGCGAGCTGGCCGGCACCGAATATCAGGATGGCTGGGGTGCCCATTGTGCCCTGCAAAACGCGGGATCGGGAGCGCCGGATAAGAGTTTTACGTCATGGAGCTGTGCTAAAGGTCTCACCTGTCAGGCTGCCGCGGCATCGAGCCGCATCGGCATGTGCTTCATCAAGACACGTTAGCGCGTGATCCGGAAAAGTGTGTAGCGGTTTTTCGAAGAGATCACGCGCCAGATAAAACCCGCAACCGGTTTGGATGACCCATGACTGAGACCAGCGACGCCGACAAGGAGCGCAATCGCGAGATCGCGCGCAATGAGGAAGCCAAGCAGGTCACCGGCAGCATCCGCGTCAGCACCTGGGCGGTCGCGGTGGTCGTGATCGTCGGCGGGATTTTGTTCACGCTCGGCTGGCTGGCGCTGAGGGGTTAGTGCCAGCGCCCTCACTTCGCGTAGTTCGTCATCCGCTTGCCGGGCAAGAGCTCATAGGCCGGTTTCCAGCTGGGCAGGGTGGCCATGCGGCCGAGCCAGGCGTGAATGGCAGGATGGCTCGCCGCGAAATCAAAACCGTGCTCGTCGCTCGGATAGTGCAGATAGGCCATCATCGAGATATCGGCGACCGTCGGCCTCGTGCCGATCGCGAAGGCATTGTGCTGGAGATGTCCGTCGAGAATGCCGAGGAAGTCCTCGAGCCGCCGGCGAAAATGCTTCAGCACCTGAGGATCGTTTTTCTCGGTGAACGCCCGCATGAAGCGATAGGTCGCCATGTAGCCGGTGAGCTTGTGGTTGTCCCAGAACAGCCAGCGCAGCAGCTCGAACTTCTCGTCCTCGGTCTCGGCGCCGAAACGGCCGTACTGCTCGGCAAGCTTCAGCAGCAAGGGCGCGGTCTGCGTCATCTTCACGCCGTCGACCTCGAGCACGGGAATCTCGCCCATCGCGTTCACGGCCTTGCGCCATTCCGCCGTGCGCGTGACGCCGCCGCCAAAATCGGTCCACACCGGCTCGAACCTCTCGCCGCAAAGCGTCAGCATCAGCGCCAGCTTGTAGCTGTTGCCGGATTCCGGGAAGTAGTGCAGGCGGTAGTTGGGCATGAGGGCCTCACGAGACGCGATGTTGCCGTGAGTCTATAGCGAGATCATCCCGCGCCGTCATTGCGGGCGCAGCGAAGCAATCCAGCAATGTATCCGCGGTGGGATTCTGGATTGCTTCGCTGCGCTCGCAATGACGAGATTGCGGGAGCGTGCCAACCCTAACCAACAGCTCCCGACGATCGGAGCTGCTTGATCGCCTTCTCGTCGTATCCCGCCCGGCGTAAAATCTCGTCACTGTGCTCGCCGACGGCGGGCGGCTTGCGCGGCTGGACCTTCTTGGCGCCGTCGATCCAGATCGGGCTGGAGATGGTGAGCATGGTGTCGTTCTCGAACGGCACCAGCACCTCGTTGTCGAGCATCTGCTTGTCGTTGGGGATGTCGTCGAGAATGCCGACGATGCCGAACACGAGGCCGTTGCCGTCGAGGATCTTGCGCCATTCGGCAAGATCCCTGGTGGCGAAGGTCTCGTCAAAAATCTTGATCAGTTCGACCGAACGGGCGTGACGGTCGGCCTTGGTGGCGAAACGCGGATCGTCAATCAGGTCCTCGCGTCCCAGGCATCTGGCCAGTATCGGAAACTGCTTCTCCTCGCTCAGCAGCGACAGGATCAACCAGCGGCCGTCCTTGCACTGGTAGTGGTTGGCCACGGCGTTCAGCGCACGTTCGCGCGGCCGCCTCTCGGCGAACTTGGAGCCGCACAGTTTTGCCTGCGCCAGCGTGCCCGCGGCCCACACCCCGTTCGCCATCAGATTGGAGGCGACATGCGAGCCCTTGCCGGTCTTCTCGCGCTGATAGAGCGCGGTGACGATGGCGCCGTAGAACGCCATGGCGCAGGGATGGTCGCCCATGCCGGCGACCGAGCGGGCCGGCGTCGTGTGGGTGTCGGCGCGGACGAGGTCCATCAGGCCGGAGCGCGCCCAATAGGCGTTGCTGTCGAAGCCGGGCTTATTGGCTTCCTCGCCCTTCTCGCCATAGCCGGTGAAGGAGGCGTAGATCAGCCGGTCGTTGAGATGGGCGAGGTGATCATAGGTGATGCCGAGCTTGGTGCGCACCGGCGGCGGCATGTTGGTGATGAAGACGTCGGCCTCTTCCACCAGCTTGTAGAGCACGGCCTGCGCCTCCGGCTTTGCGAGGTCGAGCGCGATGCTCTTCTTGTTGCGGGCCTCCAGCAGCCAGGCGAAATTGTGCTCCCCGGTGGGATAGCCCGGTATGTTCGGCAGATTGCGATAGGGGTCGCCGGCGCCGGGCGGCTCGATCTTGATGACGTCAGCGCCGAAATCCGACAGCACGGTTGCGGCAGCGGGCGCTGCGATGAAGCTCGCGCAGTCCAGAACCTTGAGCCCTGCAAAAATGCCCTTTTCCATCGCGGCGTAGCTCCCTCGCTCTTGTTGTTTCCCGCGCGCTGGAATTGGCGCGGGCCAAGTCATGGCAGCATTAGACCGATGTTTTGCCGGGATGCAACGGCGCCAGGCGCAGGGCCTCACTCTTCCCCCGCAAGCAGCGCGGCATTACCGCCGGCTGCCGCGGTGTTGATCGTCACGGTCTGCTCGGTCGCAAAGCGTGCGAGATAATGCGGGCCGCCCGCTTTCGGGCCGGTTCCGGACAGGCCGTTGCCGCCGAATGGCTGCACGCCGACCACGGCGCCGATCATGTTGCGGTTGACATAGATGTTGCCGACCTGGACGCGATCGATGATCGCCTCGATGGTGTCGTCGATCCGGGAGTGAATGCCGAGCGTGAGTCCATAGCCGCTGCGCTCGATCGCCTGCAGGACGCGGTCAAGGTTTTCCGCGCGATAGCGCACGACGTGCAGGATCGGTCCGAACACCTCCTCGGTGAGCTGGCCGGCGTCCTTGAGCTCGAAAATGTGCGGGGCGACGAAGCAGCCGTCGGGCGCCGTGCCGGCAAAGTGCAGCCGCGCCTCGCTCTTCATCCGCGCGATATGCGCATCGAGGCGCTGCTTGGCCTCGGTGTCGATCACCGGACCGACATGGGTCGCGACATCTGCGGGATCACCAATCCTGAGTTCGCGCGCCGCGCCCGCGATCATCTCGATCATGCGGTCGGCGACATCCTCCTGCACGAACAGCAGCCGCAGCGCCGAGCAGCGCTGGCCGGTGGAGCGGAAGGCCGAGGTCACGACGTCGTCGGCGACCTGCTCCGGCAGCGCGGTCGCATCCGCGATCATGGCGTTGATGCCGCCGGTCTCCGCGATCAGCGGCACGATTGGCCCGTCCTTGGCGGCGAGCGTCCGGTTGATCAGGCGTGCGACCTCGGTCGAGCCGGTGAAGACGACGCCGGCGATGTCGGCATGCGCGGTCAGCACGGCACCGATGCGGCCGTCGCCGGTGACGAGATGCAGCGCGCTCTTGGGAATGCCTGCTTCGTGCAGCAGCGCTACGGCCTCACGCGCGATGCGCGGCGTCTGCTCGGCGGGTTTTGCGAGGACGCTGTTGCCGGCCATCAGCGCCGCCGTGACCTGGCCCAGGAAGATCGCCAGCGGGAAATTCCACGGCGAGATCGCGACGAAGGCGCCGCGGCCGCGCATCGCGAGCGCATTGCTCTCGCCGGTCGGGCCCGGCATGGCGGCCTCAACGCCGAACAGCTTTCGGCCCTGCGCGGCATAGTAGCGGCAGAAGTCGGCGGCCTCGCGCAGCTCCGACAGCGCATCGTCCAGCGTCTTGCCGCCCTCGGCTTGCAGCAGCGCGATGAAATGGGCGCTCCGGCTCTCCAACAGATGCGCGGCCTGCTCCAGTGCGGCCGCGCGCGTGGCCGCCGGCGTTCGGCTCCAGGCGGCAAAACCGGCGCGCGCAGCCGTTACCGCCGCATTGGCCTGACCCGCCGTTGCATCCGCGATCGGCTTCAGGCCGGCTGCCTCGGCCTTCACGTCTGCCAGCAGCCGGTCGAGCGCCGCGCGCGCGCCGAATTCGACGCCGCGCGAATTGCGCCGCTCCGGCGCGAACAGATCGCCCGGCAGCGGAATTCTGGGATGGGCCGCCGCTTGCGGCCGGACGATGGCATCGGCCGAACGCTGCAACAGCGCCACAACCGGCACACGATAGTCGGCCGCCTGGGCCACGAACGACGAGTTGGCGCCGTTCTCGAGCAGCCGCCGCACCAGATAGGCGAGCAGGTCGCGATGGCTGCCGACCGGGGCATAGGTGCGGTAGGCGATATCAGGATGATCCTTGGCGAGCTGTTCGTAGAGCGCCTCGCCCATGCCGTGCAGGCGCTGGAATTCGAATCCGCCGCCATCTTGCGCAAGCTCCAGCACGGTCGCGACCGTCAGCGCGTTGTGGGTGGCGAATTGCGGGAAGATGCGCGGCCGCAGGGCCAACAGCTTCTGCGCGCAGGCAACGTAGTTCAGATCCGTCATCGCCTTGCGCGTGAACACGGGATAGCCGTCCAGCCCGCGCTCCTGCGCGCGCTTGATCTCGGTGTCCCAATAGGCGCCCTTGACCAGCCGCACCATCAGCTTGCGGTCATGCGCGCGCGCCAGCGCGTCGACATAGTCGATCACGGCGCTGGCGCGCTTCTGATAGGCCTGGATCGCCAGGCCAAAGCCGTCCCAGCCGCTGAGCGAGGGATCGGCGAGCGTTGCCGCGATCACGTCGAGCGACAGCTCCAGCCGGTCGGCTTCCTCGGCATCGACGGTGAAGTTCAAATCATGGGCCTTGGCGCGCTGCGCCAGGTCCAACAGCTGCGGCACCAGCTCGGCCATCACGCGCGCGCGGCTGATCGCCTCGAAGCGCGGATGCAGCGCCGAGAGCTTGACCGAGATGCCGGGACGGTCGGGCAGGGGATGGCTGCCCGCCGCCTTGCCGATGGTCTCGATCGCACTGGCATAGGCGTTGAAATAACGCCTAGCGTCCGCCGCGGTGCGCGCGCCTTCGCCGAGCATGTCGAAGGAGTAGCGCGTCTTTTGACCGGAGCGGGGCTTACCCCGCTCCAGCGCCTGCTCGATGGTCTCGCCCAGTACGAAATGGTTGCCCATCAGCCGCATCGCCTGGCGCGTGGCGGTGCGTACCGCCGGCGCGCCCAGCCGCTTCACCAGCCGGCCGATGGTGCCGTCGGGCGTCTCGCCGGGCTGGATCACCCGCGCCGACAGGCCGAGCGCCCAGGCCGAGGCGTTGACCAGGAAGGCGGTGGACTTGGTCTCGTGGTGGATGAAGTCACCCTCGCCGAGCTTGTCCTCGATGAACTGGTCGGCGGTGCGTGCGTCGGGCACGCGGAGCAGCGCCTCGGCCAGCACCATCAGGGCGAGCCCCTCCTTGGTCGAGAGCGCGAACTCCCGCAGCATGTCCTCGACACCGCCAAGCCGGTCGTCGCGCTTGCGGATCGCCTCGATCAGCCGCGTCGCGGTGCGGTCGATCCGCGCCTCCTGCGGCGGGCCGAGATGCGAAGCGGGCAAGAGTCGCGCGGCAATCTCGGCATCATCGGGCGCATAGGGGGCGGTGAAGGGCGGCGGGATGTTCGGCATGGCGTGTCCTGTGGCTCAAATTCAGGATAAGGCCCGCTAGGCCGTAGTTCGATAGACAAATTAGCCATTTTGCCTTAGGAAATGAAGATCATTGGTACATTGGCCACATAAAATATGGAACTCGATCGAATCGACCGGAAGATCCTCTCAATTCTGCAGCAGGACGGGCGCATCGCCAATGTCGAGCTCGCCGAGCGCATCGGGCTGTCGCCGACCTCGGTCGGCGAGCGGCTGAAGCGGTTGCAGCGGGAGGGCTTTGTCGAGGGCTACGGCGCGCGGCTCAATCCGCACCGGCTCGGCCTGGGTCTTCTGGTGTTCGTCGAGGTGCTGCTCGACAAGACCACGCCGGACAATTTCGAGCGGTTCGCGCGCGCGGTGAAACTCGCACCCGAGGTGCTGGAGTGTCACATGGTTGCAGGAGGCTTCGACTATCTTGTGAAGGCGCGGCTTGCGGACATGACCGCCTATCGACGCTTCCTCGGCGAGACGTTGCTGTCAATGCCGGGCGTGCGCGAGACGCGAACCTATGCGGTGATGGAAGAGATCAAGCGCGACGCACCATTGCCGGTGGACTAACGAAGGGCCGTCGCGATTGTCATTGCTGTGGCGTTGAACGAGCGGTCTTCGCAGGAAAATAGCTCTCCGTGTGCAATCGCAACGCCTGTCGTCGAATGCACTGGCCGTCTTCTAAAATTTTTTTGGCCCGGCTCCCGGACAGATCCGGGAGGCAGCAAAGGCTGCCGGGCTTATACTTTGAGGTTCTCTGCGGAGGTCTTGCCCCGGTTTGCGATCTCTTCGTATTCCACCGTCTGTCCTTCGTTCAGGGACGACAGACCGGCTTTCTGCACTGCCGAGATATGCACGAACACATCCTTGCCGCCCGACGCAGGCTGGATAAATCCATAACCCTTCGTCGGGTTGAACCACTTGACCGTACCTTTAGCCATCACGTCTTCTCCGCGGGTCTTCCTCCGAGATCTCGAACCGCCAGTCCCCGCCAACCGGCCGGTTCGGTCCTAACAGGATACGCGGAATGTGGCCGGCTTGGTAGCTCAAACCATATCGGCATTTCGCCGAATTCCGCTCAACTTCGCAGCGTTTTTGCCGATTTTGCCCGTTTCGCGGTCAATTGATCGGCACGCCGCGCGCCATCCGTCAATAAGTCGCGGCCAGATAATCGACGATCTTGCCGACATCGGCATCGTCGATCGGGGCGCCATAGACCTTGATCATCTTGGTCACCTCCGCCTGCCAAAAACCTTTCTTGTCCTTCATCGGCGGCTGCGTGTTGACGTAATCGGCCGAGTGGCAGGCGCTGCAATTGCCCTGCACGACCTCGAGATTGGGGCCCGGCTTGAAGGCGGCGACCTCGTCGGGCGTCTTGTAGTTGATCGGCGCTGCAAGTGCCGAACCGACCATTGCGGCGACGACGAGTGAGATGGCGAGGAGAACGGTGCGCTGCATGATCATTCTCCCTCAGGCCACGGTCACGCGGACGGTTTCGACGACGTTGCGTAGATAACCCGCCGGGTTCCAGCGTGGCGCATCCGGCTGGGTCTCGCCGCCATTGCCGGTGGCGCGCACCTTGAGCTCGTGGGCGCCCGCCGCGAGCTTCACCGGCAGCTTCCATTCACGGAATGAGTATTTGCCGAGATCCTTGCCGAGCTTGGCGCTGACCCAGGTCTTTCCGCCGTCGGTGGAAACCTGGACGTCCTTGATGCCCTTGCCGCCGTCGAAGGCGATGCCGCGCAGCGTCGTGCCGCCGGCCTTCAGCTTGGCGCCATCGGGAACGCTGGTGATGAAGGATCGGATGGTGAAGCGGTTGATCGGGATCGTCGCCTTCGGCGCGGTGCCCGGTTCGACCGCATTGTTCGGCGTGTCCGGAATGCGATAGGCCGACTTCATCCAGAAGCCGTCATAGACATTGTCGATGACGGTGATCTCGTTGAGGTGCTTGACCCAGTAGGTGCCGTAATAGCCGGGCACGATCAGGCGCAGCGGAAAGCCGTTGAGGAACGGCAGGTCCTCGCCGTTCATGCCATAGGCCAGCATCACCTCGCCGTCGGTGGCGTGCTCGAGATCGAGCGCCTTGACGAAATCGGGCGTCTTGTCGCTGACGGGGCCGTCCATGCCGTTGAAGGTGACCTGCTTGGCGCCGCTCTGCACGCCCGCCATCTCCAGCACGGCCTTCAGCGGCACGCCGCGCCAGCGCGCATTGCCCATGGCGCCATTGGCGAGCTGGCCACCGGCGACACGCGGCTCGGAGAAGCCGCGGCTGTTGCCGGAGCACTGATTGACGGCGACGATCTCGGTCGCCTTCATTTTCCTGATGTCCTTGAGCGACAGCTTGAGCGGCTTGTCGACCTTGCCCTTGACCTCGAGCGTGAACTTGTCGGGATCGAGATTGTAAGGCAGGTCCGAGAGGTGATAGCGCACGAAGAACGCGTTATTCGGCGTGATCGGACCGTCGTTGAAGATCGCGAACGGCGTCTCGAGCTGCGGCGGCCGGCTGGTCAGGCCGATCATCGGCCGCTTCTGCGGATATTTCACCAGCGGCCGCTCGCCATTGGCGAAGGGAAGCGTGACGGTGTCGAGTGCCAGCGCCCTGGTGGAATTCAGTGTGGCCGCCATAGCGGCAAGGCCCGCTCCTTTGAGCAGGTCGCGTCGATCGAACATTCTCGTCTCCTCCCGGAGCTTTTCGTTGGACCGCAGTCATCACCGCGATCCCGCGCTCATCTGTCGCAACGATTGAGATGAAGTCAATTCGTGCTTTCGCAGCAGGCCCATGTCGCTGCGTTGCAGCAACGCGGTGTTACGTTCGTAACGAGATTGCCGAGCTGTAGCCGCAGTGAAAGTGCACTCCCTCTCCCCGCCTGCGGGGAGAGGGTTGGGGTGAGGGGGAGTCTCCGCGAGCGAGGTGAGAGTTGGATTCGCGGAGGGGGGGGGGGGGGGGGGGGGGGGGGGGGGGGGGGGGCCGGCCCCCCCCCCCCCCCCCCGCGGGGGGGGGGGGGGGGGGGGGGGCCCCCCCCCCCCCCCCGTCTCCGCGAGCGAGGTGAGAGTTGGATTCGCGGAGGCTCCCCCTCACCCGGAATCCGCGCTGCGCGCGCAATCCGACCTCTCCCCGCAAGCGGGGAGAGGTGAAGAATCAAGCTGCGACGCGCTCGCTTCGGTCAACCAGCGCCGACAGCTGCCTCGTGTCCGCAACCACGCGCACGGCCAGGGGCTCGTCGCGGCCGCGGATCGCGACCTCCTGCTGCGGCAGCGCATCGTCGGCAAGGCCCGCGGTACGGCGGACCTCCTCCGAGACGATTGCTTCGCAGGCCAGTGTCTTGGTCATGTCCTGGAGCCGGGCGGCGACGTTGACGGCATCGCCGAGCGCGGTGAAGACGATGTGATCGCGATAGCCGATGTCGCCGATGATGACCTCGCCGCCGTGAATGCCGATGCCGAAGCGGATCGGCTGGCGGAGATCGTGGCTCAGGAGCTCGTTGAGCTCGTCGATATGCGTGGCGATGCCGGCGGCAGCCTTCAGCGCTTGCCGGCAGGCGGTTTCCGGATCGGCTGACAGCCCGAACAGCGCCAGCATGCCGTCGCCGACGAACTGGTTCGGCTGGCCGCCGTTCTCGATCACGGCCCGCGAGACGGCGCCGAGGAAACGGTTGACGATGAAAACGGTGTCGAATGGCAGCCGCTTCTCGGCAAGCTGCGTCGAGCCGCGCATGTCCACGAACAGGCTGACGAGGTAGCGCTCCTGGCCGATTCTGGCTGACGTCGAGGCCTGCCCGTCCGCCGAATGCGTGTGGGGCGTGAACAGCTGGAAGAAGGAGAGGTCGGAGTCCGGCCGCAGCTGGCAGGCAAGCCGGATCGAGGGATCGGCAGTGCCGACGCGCGCGAGCACGAAGGCCTCGCGCTGCGACGGCTCGGGCAGGGCGGCATGGTCACCGATGATGCGGATGCGGCAGGTCGAGCAGCGGGCGCGGCCGCCGCAGACGCTGGCATGCGGCACATTGTGGCGCAGGCTCGCCTCCAGCACGGAGAGACCCTTCGGCACGCGCACCGTCTTGCCGTTGCCGTAGGACAGCGCGATCATGCCGCGGCGCCGCTCGCGCAAGGCGCGCACGCCGCGTGCCGCCAGCGCCAGTCCGAGCAGGCCGACATAGCCGATGGTGAGGCCGCCGGTGATGCGGTCGAGCGTCGCCGCTTCCGCGGTCGAGCCGAGCTGGCGGCGGGTGAGATTGTGCGTGCGCCATTCGCCGTCGTCGACCTCGACCTGGACGCTGCGTCCGCCCTGGTAGACGCCGAGCAGCGACAGCGTCGGGATCAGCACGGCGGCGGCGAGCAGATAAGGCGCGGCGCGCGCGAAGAACGGTTTCAGGCGCAGCCAGAAATAGATGCCGATGCAGCCATGGACCCAGGCGATGATCAGCAGGATCGTCATGGTCCAGATGCGGTTCGACGTGACGAAGAACAGATAGAGTTCCTGCGGATAGAGCTTCTGGTGTCCGTACAGCGTGTAGCCGAGCCGGACGCCGATCACATGGGCCATGACGAGAGCGGGGATGCTCAGGCCCAGCACGAGCTGGAGCGGCTCGATCGTCCGCCAGCGGAACTGGCGGCGCTGATAGAGCGCGTAGATGCCGAGCCCCATATGCGTGAGCGCGGCCGTATAGAACACGATCGCGATCGGGAGGAACCGCCAGAACGCCGTGTGATAGTAGACGCCGATCTCCATGGCATCGACCGAGATGTTGCCGAGCGCATGGTTGAGGAAATGGCTCACCACGTAGGAGAACAGGATGACGCCGCAGACCAGCCGAACCTGCCGCAAGCTGGTCGCGCGGGAAAGTTCGGACAATCGTGAGGATGCAGTGGCCATGATTCGGTTGTATCAGTTCATGAAGGAGAACAGCCAGCGTAGCGTTTAATTCCAGAGGCGGACAGCTGGCCTGATCACATGCGCGGCAAGGTTACCGAACCGTAGGGTGGGCAAAGGCGCGCGCCACACCCACCGCTGTCGTCCCGGACAAGCGCCGCGAAGCGGCGCGCCGATCCGGGATCCATAGCCACAGGATCGGATTTGACGAAGACTCGTGGTTACCAGTTCGCGCCACGACTCCTCCCTGTGGCTATGGGTCCCGGGCTCGCGACTTCGTCGCGCCCCGGGACGACATCGGTGTTTGCGGCACCACCCCCCGCATTGACTCCCCCTCCCAGGTTGGCGAAAAGCGCGGCCGTGACGACAGCCCCCGATATCACTACGCCCCCAGCCGGCGCCGTGCGCCGGCCCCTCGTTATGGCCGTGCTCGTCATTGCCGCGATGACGCTGCTGCGCATCATCTACGCCTCCGCGATCGAATTGCGCACCGACGAGGCCTATTACTGGACCTGGTCGAAGGAGGGAGCGCTCAGCTTCCTCGATCATCCCCCCATGATCGCCTGGTTCATCCGTTTTGGCACCGCGATCTTCGGCGACACCATGCTCGGTGTCCGCTTCGGCGGCATCGTCGCGATGCTGGTCACGCAGCTGCTGCTCGCCGACATCGTCCGCCGCCTCACTCACGATGCGCGCGCCATCATGTTCGCGGTGCTGATGCCGGAGGCTGCGCTCTATTACGGCCTGCTGATGGCCAAGGTCGCACCGGACGTTGCCATGATCCCGTTCGCGGTGGCGATGATGTGGGCCCTGGTGCGGCTCGCGCAGAGTGGCGATGGACGCTGGTGGCTGGCGGCGGGCCTGTTTGCCGGGCTGTCGATGCTGTCGAAATTCACCGCGATCATGTTCGCGCCGGCGGTCGCCGCGTTTCTGCTGGTGCCGGATTGGCGCTGGCGCTGGCTGCGCAGTCCTTACCCCTATCTCGCGGTGCTGATCGCGATTGTCGTGTTCTCCCCGGTGCTGATCTGGAACGCGCAGCACGACTGGGCCTCGTTCCGTTTCCAGGGCGTGCGGGCCACCGCCAATTACGGCATCTCGCTGCGCACGATCGGCGACTACATCGGCCTGCAATTCGGCCTGGTCGGCTTCGTCATGCTGCCGGTCGTGCTGTCAGGCCTCGTGATGACGGCGTGGCGCGGCTATCGCACGCGCGAGCCGGTCGCGATCCTGCTGTCGACCGCGGTGCTGGTGCCGTTCCTCTATTTCTTCTTCAAGTCGACGACGCTCAGGGTCGGCGACACCTGGCCGATGTTCATGTGGCCGGTCGGCTTTGCCGCCGCTGCGGTCAACCTCGTCATGCTGTCGCGCGAGCACTGGTCGGCGCGGATGATCCGCTCGAGCATCTTCTGGCTCAACACGGCGGTCGTCACGGGGATCGCCTTCGTCGTCATCGTGTTCCTGTACTACGTCGCCGCGCCATGGAATCTCCTCGGCAAGATCGATCCGATCGGCGCCGAGGCCGGCTACGAGCAGGTCGCTGCGCGTGCGCAGGCCGCGCTCGACGAGACCGGCGCGACCTGGATCGCGACCACGGACTATCGCACCTACGCGATGATGCGCTGGTTGTTCAGGGGCCGCGTGCCCGTCGTCGAGATCAACGAACGCGGCCGCTTCCAGGATTTTCGCGATCCCGGCATGGATCGGATCAGCGGGCATGCGGGCATCTATGTCGGGCGAGAGCCGGACAATCGCGCACCGGTGTGGGGATCGATCCCGGCGAAGCGCGAGCAGCTCGGCCAGGTCGAACGTCGCTGGCGCGGCGTTCTGTCGGACACCTATGTGATTGAGAAGCTCACCGGCTGGACGCCGGAACTCTCGCCGCCAACGGATTCGCCGCTGTTTCAATGGCGGGTGCTGGCGGGGGAATTCGAGAAACGTACGCTCGCCTAGCGAGGCACCCTTCTTCCCTTCTCCCCTTGTGGGGTCCCAAAGGCAAACGAGGCCACGCGTTGAAGCGGCTTGGCGTGGCATGATAACAACATAGACCAGAAATCTGAGCTGATCGCTTAGCTGCAACCAGCATTTGTCCCGACATTCACAGGCCGCCATCCCAGATTACCACCCGCTCAAGCATTTAAGCCACTAAGCTGGAGCTATCGTGACGAAACATATTTTCTCTTATTGATATTATCTACGGGGATAGGACATGTTTGATGTCTATCGCAATGGCAAGCGGGACTTCCTCGTCGTCAGCAACGGCTCTCCGATGCCCGCGCTCTACTCTTCCAACAAATGGCGCAAGAGCAGAGCGAGAGTTCTCAAGGTCAGCGACGAGATCAAGGCAGCCGTCCAGGAGCGAGGTTATTATCTTGGCAGCGTGCGAGTGACCAAGAAGGACCTGATCCACACCGAGTGCAGCGTTGCCGATACGACACCGGGCAATCTCTGAGCATCCGGCCTACTAGGCCGCCAACCGCGCCAGCCCGGCCTCAATCACGACGATGTCTTCCTCGATCTGCCGGATCGTACTCCTGCAGTCGATCCCGGTACAAGCATCGAGATCTGCGATAAGTTTGCGGCGCTGTGTCCGAAGCTCATCAAGAGCTGCTTGGTCCCTGAGGGAAACGTAACCCTCCACGATCAGCTCAATTGCACCTGCCGCCATCAAACTCCCCACGCCTTGTTAGCCCCGTCAAGGCACTCCCGACCAGCCGAGGATCGAGCGTGCCAATTGGTTACGCGGCTCAATCCCGCGCACTGAGTTCTTCCAGAACAACGCGCCTCCGCAGCTCGTGCGCAGCAGCGGTCAAATGAGACCCTGCGATCAGCCCGAGCCGCTTCAATCTTGGGAGAGCGACGGGGTCACACAGCTCGATCGGGAGCCCGGCGCCCAATATCGCAATGGCGCGTTGCTCCTCCACGTCGAGATCAGTCCATGGGATGCCCTTCATCACCGGCCTCAAATCGTCCAGTGCATCTCAAAATCCAAACGCGCGCCTGATTTGCCGCAGCATATCCGTGGCCGCGTCGGTGTACCGACCATTGGTCAGGTATCGATCCAGCTGCAGTGTGCTGATCAGCGCCACAAGCGCTGCCATTAAGCCCTTAAACATTGGGCCTCTCCTGAAAGAGACCGCCAACCGGGCGTGTCGAAATATTGAGACGTTCTCAGAATGCGCGCCGCATATGGCGGCCTAATATGCAAATGGTGACATTGACTGGTAACCAGTTTCTTAACGGGCTGATGCGCCGTGGTATGGGGCGGCCAGAGGCTGACTTGAAAGCGGCGACTTGAATTGCCGCTTCCTTGTGCTCAGTTGCCATTAACTGCGGCACATAGTCCTCCAATACTCGAAAGGGCTAACTCGATAGTTCGCTTGCGAGGTGCGGCTTGACTGAGCAAGGTCATTTTACCGGACAATTGCCCTTTAACCCCGTCCGGGTCTGCCTCAGATCAGCCGGCGAGGGATGATATTCCGCTCGTTGGCTCGATTGGATGGCACTCAGCTGCTCGGAGCCTTTCGTGTGGTCCTTTGCTGTTGCGGCACTGTTCCTGGCGCTGTTGGTGTTTGGTGCGGTCGGCTTTATCATTGTCAGCTTTGACTTTCCCGATGAACCGCGAGCTTAAGCTTCGCTCATTCAGGCGGCGCGCCATGTGTCGGTCCGGCGAATGGCGCGAACGATGGTGCGGATAGCGCCGCTACTCCTCGTCCTTCTTCCGCAGCAGATCCGTCGCGAGGTCCGACAGTTTTGGCGGCGGCAGCGCCGCGAACGGCAGCGGGCGCGTCACGTCGATCGCGGCCAGACCCAGCCGCGCGGTCAGCAATCCGTTCAGCACACCTTCGCCGAGCCGCTGCGACAGCTTTGCCGCAATCCCATGGCCCAGCATCTGCTGCACCAGGCTGTCGCTCGCGGCCATGCCGCCGGTGATGGCGAGATGGGCGATCACGTGGCGGAGCAGGCGGATCATGCCGAGCGCGCCGGGGCGGCCGCCATAGAGAAAAGCGAGCTGACGGATCAGGCGCAACGCGGCCACGAACACGAACAATACGTCGATCGCCGCGCGCGGCGAAACTGCGGTCACGATCGAGACCTTTTGTGCGGCCGACGACACCAGCCGCCGCGCTTCCGCGTCCAGCGGCGACATCAGTTCGCGCTCGGCAAGCCGGATCATGTCGGCGCCGTCGATGATCTCTCCGGTGTGGCTTTCCAGCGTGGCGCGCGCGCGGGCGAGCTGCGGGTTCTGGTGCGCGATCTTCAGCAGGTCCTGCACGATCACGCGGCTCTCCTTGCGATCGTCGCTGGCAAGGACCGCGGCCGCGCGCGCATGCAGCTTCTCGATGGTTGCAAGGCGCGCCAGGCCAAAGGCCTCGCGCCCGATCACCACCGCGAGCGCCAGTGCGGTGACGAAGGCGAATGCGAGGCCGACGAAGCCGAGCGTTTCGCTGCGCGCAAACAGATCCTCGATCAGACGGACCACGCCGAGCCCGGTGCCGAGCAGCGTCAGCCCGCCGAGCCCGGACCAGAACAGCGTGCCCCAGGGAAAGCCGCGCCGCGCCGGAAGCGCGGCCTCGATCGGCACCGGCAATGCCTGCGGATCGTGCTCGGGCGTGATCTGGATCGTGGCGCGTCCGAGCCGGCTGGTCTCGTCGGCTTCGGTGACGATGACGCCGGGATCGTCGAGCCGGAACGTCGCCGGCCGCCGCGGCTTGGATCGGTCGTTCATGACAGCTTGTCTCCGATCAGGAACTGCAGGGCACGGTCGAGGCGGATGTGTGGCAGCGCCGGCTCGTCATTGCCCTCGCGTTCGAGCTTTGGCGGACGGAAGCGCAGGAAGCGAAAATCGCTCTTCTCGGCGGCCTCGGTCGCGAGGCCCCGGAATGCGCCGGTGCCGTTGAACAGCGCCTCGGGGTCCGGCGGCAGGTCACCCGGAAAGGTCGCAACCTCCGTGTTGCCGTCAAAGAACTCGCCGCCGGCGCTTTCGCCGGCCGCTGGCGTTCCCAGGATCGACGGCAATTTGTCGCGGCCATGCGCGACCTGGGCCTCGCGCGTGGCGCGAACTGCGGCAAGCGCCACCACGTCGATCTCCGCGCCGGTATCTTCCGCACGCACCACTGCCCGGGTGACCGCGCGGCGCAGCACCGCCTCGAGCCGGTCATGACTGGAATGATGCAGATGGTCCGCCTTGGTCGCCGCGAACAGGATGCGGTCGATACGCGGCCGGAACAGGCTGGAGAGGAAGGTGCTGCGGCCGATGCGGAAGCAGTCGAGAATTCCGGCAAGCGCGGCTTCGAGATCGTGCAGCGCTTCGGGGCCGGAGTTGAATGCGGCGAGCGCATCGGCCAGCACGATCTGGCGATCGAGCCGGGCAAAATGATCATGGAAGAACGGCCGCACCACGACGTCCTTGTAGGCCTCGAAGCGGCGGACCATCATTGCCCACAGCGAGCCGTCCGGTGCCTGGCCGCCCACGGGTACGTCGAGCGGCGCAAAAGTCAGCGCCGGCGTGTCGGCGAGATTGCCGGGCATCAGGAAGCGGCCGGGCGGCAGCAGGCTCATCGCGAACCGCTCGTCGCGGCAGGCGCGCAAATATCCGGTGAAGAGCTTTGCCGCCGTCAGCGTCGCCTGCTCGTCCTCGCGCGCCTCGGGCTTGAGCGTCGCGAGATGCGCGTGCCAATCCCCCGCAAGATGCGCGCGCGGCGCCTCGCGCGACAGCGCGAGGCTTTCGGCCGACCATTGCTCATAGCTCTTCTGGAGCAGCGGCAGGTCGAGCAACCATTCGCCGGGATAATCGACGATGTCGAGCGTCAATGTGCGATCGGCGCCGTTCTGGCGCTGATAGTCGATGACGAGCCTGAGTTCGCTGATGTCGACGGTCGAGTTCGGCCAGCGCCGCTCCTCGAGCAGCGCGCGCAAATGGTTCTCATAGGCGAAGCGCGGCACGGCGTCGTCTGGCTGCGGCGCCAGATGCGCCCGCGCGATCCGGCCCGAGGCATAGGCCTCGAACACCGGAAAGCGGCCGCCACGGGTGAGGCCGTGGATCAGCGCGGTGATGAATACGGTCTTACCGGCCCGTGACAGGCCGGTGACCCCGAGACGCACCGTCGGGTTGAAGAAGTGCTCACCATAGTCGATCAGCGCCCTGGCCGACAGCCGCGCTTCTTCGACCATATCCTGGAAACTGAATGCCATATGAACGTGATTGATCTCGGGGCGGGCGGAACAGTGAAGCCGTTCACAAAAGTGGCAATTGCGTAGGGAAAATCAAGCTTCATACTTCCACCGCCTTTGTCGGCAAATCAGCCGTTTGAACGATGCGCCGATCGCGAAAGACCCTACAAGAGGGCATTGTCTTAGCCTTGCGGATTGCCATGACCGTCTTCCAGCTGAAACAGCTCGCATCCACCTCCGTCCACGCCGCGGCCGACGCGATCGGCTGGAACTACGACCGTGCCGAATTGATCGCGGACGGCGTGATCCACGCGATCGGCGTGTTCTGCGGCATCGTCGCCGCTACGGTCCTGGTGGTGCTGACGGCGGTTTATGCCGACGCCACCAACATCGTCGGGGTCTCGATCTATGTCGCCGGCCTGCTCTCGATGCTGGTGCTGTCGGCGACCTATAATCTCTGGCCGGTCTCGCCGGCCAAATGGCTGCTGCGGCGGTTCGACCATTGCGCGATCTATCTGCTGATCGCGGCGACCTATACGCCGTTCATCCTCGAGGTGAGGGACAGTGTGTTCGCGCTGGTGCTGCTCGGCGGCGTCTGGTGCGTCGCGATCCTGGGTATCGTGCTGAAACTTCTCTACCCCGGCCGGTTCGACCGCGTCGCAGTCGGAATCTATCTCGCGATGGGCTGGAGCGGCGTGATGGTCTACGACGCCGTGGTCAAGGCGCTGCCTGCGCTGGTGCTGGGCTTCATCCTTGCGGGCGGCCTGCTCTACAGCTTTGGCGTGATCTTCCATGCCTGGCGGCGGCTGCGCTTCCAGAATGCGATCTGGCACGGCTTTGTCTTGGCCGGCGCGGCGTGCCATTATACCGCGGTGCTCGACCTCGTGTTGAGCTGAGCAAGATCCGCGAAGCGGAATAAGCGAAGCGGTATAAGATAGCGAAGCGCTATCCGAAAAGAGAAGCGCTACAAGACAAAGAGGAGACGTCGCATGCAGGTGACCGGCAAGGTCGTGGTCGTCACGGGCGGCGCAAACGGCATCGGCAAGGCGCTGTGCGAGGCCTTCCACAAGGCGGGTGCCGCCAAGGTCGTCGTCGCGGACATGGACGCCGCCAATGCAAGAGCTGTCGCCGCCACGGTGGATGGCGCGGCCTTCCGATGCGACGTCGCGCAGGAAAAAGAGATCGCCCACGTCATCGAGGAGACCGAACGGCAGTTCGGCCCGATCGAGCTGTTCTGCTCCAATGCCGGCATCGGCGGCGGCTTCGATCCGATGTCGGTCAATGCCGGCGGCGCCTCCGACGAGCCGTGGCAGCGGAGTTGGGCGATCCACGTCATGGCCCATGTCTATGCGGCGCGGTATCTCATTCCCCGCATGAAGGCGCGCGGCGGCGGCTATTTCCTCAACACGATCTCGGCGGCAGGTCTGCTGTCGCAGGTCGGAAGCCCGGCCTATTCCACCACCAAGCACGCCGCGGTCGGCTTTGCCGAAAATCTCGCGATCTCGCACAAGGCGGACAATATCAAGGTCTCGATCCTCTGCCCGCAGGGCGTGGACACCAACATGCTGCGCTCGATCCCGAAGGGCCCGCAATCCGGCGATGGCGATCTCACGCCGGAGCAGGTTGCGAAAGACGTGCTCGCCGGCCTCGAGCAGGAGACCTTCCTGATCCTGCCGCACCCCCAGGTGCTCGGCTATATGCGCAAGAAGACCGAGAATTACGACCGCTGGATCGGCGGCATGGCCAAGATCCAGGCGAAGATGCGGGAGGAGTTCGGGAAGTAGGGTAGGCTGGTGCCACCCGCACCGCTGTCATTCCCCGCGGAAGCGGGGAATCCAGTACGCCGCGGCCTGTCGAGGAATCACAGCGGTCTCTGGAATACTGGATCGCCCGCCTTCGCGGGCGATGACACTGAGAATGCGGCTACGCCGCCGACTCCCCCTCATCCTCCATCCGGCTCTGCCGAAGCGCCCGGGCATAGAGCATCATGCCCTCGCGCACCGTGCGCTGCTCGGTCTCTGTCAGCGCGGCCAGCGCGCCGCGCACCTGTTGGCGGCCGAACGCGTGCAGCGCCTCCAGCGTGCGCCGGCCCTTCGCCGTCAGCGACAAGAGCTTGCTGCGCGCGTCGGCTTCATCAGGCGTCTCCCGCAGCTCGCCGCAATCGACCAGCTTGCGCACTAGGCGGCTGACGCTGGATTTCTCCAGGCGCAGGAAATCGCCGAGCTCGCCTGAATTCATCGGGCCGCGGATCCCGATCTCCAGGATCGTGTGCACCGCCGAGGGCGGATAGTCCGAGGCCGCCACCGTCGCATCCATGAAGCCGAGCTCCCGCACCATCAATCGCGAGGCGGCGCGGATGTCGTCGATCAACGCAAGCTCGGCCATCTTGACTCCCGGCATATAGTTGTATCATACAACTACATGCGCGCAACGTCGCGCGCAAGCGTTTTGGAGTGAGCCATGAGCGGAACTGTGCCGGCCGGGATGCGGATGAGAGGCAAGGTCTGCCTCGTCACGGGCGGCGGCAGCGGCATCGGCCGCGCCACGGCGCTGCGGATGGCCTCGGAAGGCGCGGAGGCGATTGCCGTCGCGGGACGGCGGGAGGCCGAAATCGAGGCCACCGCCGCAGCGTGCCGGGAGCTCGGCGCTGACGCGATCGCGATCCAAACCGACATCACGCGAGAGGACGACGTCGAACGTCTGGTTCGCGCGGCGGTCGAGCGCTGCGGTCGGCTCGATGTCGCCTTCAACAATGCCGGATTCCAGGAGCGCCGCGCGCCGCTGGAAGAGCAGGGCACGGAGATCTACGACACGGTGTTCGACACCAATGTCCGTGCGCTGTTTCTGTGCCTGCGTCATCAACTGCCGGCGATGCTGGCGCAGGGCCGCGGCAGCATCGTCGTCAACGCCTCCGTCAGCGGCGTACGCAATCCCAATCCCGGCTTCTCGCTCTACTCGGCCTCGAAGGCGGCGGCGATCTCGCTGACACGCTCGGCCGCGATGGAGAACGCCCCGCGCGGCATCCGCATCAACGCCATCGCGCCCGGCCGCGTCGTCACCGACATGATGCTGCGCGCCGGCGTCGGCGATGTCGCGACCGTCAGTGCGGGCCTGCCGCTGCGGCGGATGGGGAGCCCGGAGGAAGTGGCGGAGGCCGTGGTGTGGCTGTCGTCCGACGCGTCATCCTATGTCGTCGGGCACGTGCTGGCGGCGGACGGGGGATTCTTGGCGTCGTAGTTGGCGCGATGTCGCGGCAAATTCGGTGTCGTCCCGCCGACGCGGGGACCCATAACCACAGGGAGTAATCGTGGCGCGAAGCTGCCCACCACGAGTCCTCGTCAAACTTCCCCTTGTGGGTATGGCTCCCTGCGCCCCGTGCGCAATTGCGCACTAGGCAGGGACGACAAAGCTAATGCTTCTGCCCGTACAGCACCGGCACCGCTGAATCCACGACGACCTCGACGAGGCTCGTCCCCTCGAACGCCATTCCGCGCTCGAGCGCCTCGCCCAGTTCCGCGGCCTTGCTCACCCGCACCGCATGGCAGCCCATGCCCTCGGCGAGCCTGACGAAATCGATCCCCGGCAGTTCCAGCCCCGGCACGTTCCTCACCTGCATCACCTGGCTGAACGAGCGCATCGCGCCGTAGCCGGAATTGTTGATGACGACGATGGTCAGCGGCAGTTTTCGTTGCGCGGCGGTCCACAGCGCCTGGATCGAATACATCGCCGAGCCGTCGCCGATCAGGCACACCGTCCGCTGCTTCGGCTTGCCGAGCGCCATGCCGACCGCGGCGGGCAGCGAGTAACCGAGGCCGCCGCTCGCCATCGTGTAGAAACTGTCCTGGCCGCGCATCGGCATGAACTTCTGCATCGCCGGCCGGTGCGAGGGCACTTCCTCGACCAGTGACGCGTCGTCCGGCATCGCCTGCGACAGCGTATGCAGCAGGAATTCAACCGGCAGCGGATCGGCGGCCTGCGGTGCCGACGGCAGCGTGCGGCCTTTCGGCGTCGCGCGTTTGCTCTCCGGCAAGAGGTCGAGCAGCAGGCTCAGCGCCGGCTTCATGGTCGCGATGATGCTGGTGCCGACGGGCGTTACCGCGGCCGCATCCGGATCGTCGGTGATCTGGAAGATCGTCGCGCCGCCATCGAAGATCGCGGCATGGCCCTCGACATGGAAGGTGAACACCGGCGCGCCGATGACGACGACGAGATCGTGCTCGCGTAGCGCGTCGGACAGCTGCGCCGGCGAGGCGTGCAGGAAGCCCGCGAACTGCGGATGCCGCTCAGGGAAGGAGCAGCGCGCGGAGAACGGGCTGACCCAGACGCTGGCCTTCGCCTTCTCGGCGACGCGCACCATCAAATCGACCGCGCCGGCGCGGTCGACGCCGGGGCCGACCACGAGGGCAGGGTGTTTTGCTGAGCCGAGCGCGGCGACGAGTGCCTTCATCGCGTCAGGCTCGGGCCCGATCTCGCGGCTGACCTTGCGCGCCTCGACCGGTGCGGTCGCATGCGCCCAGTCGTCGATCGGGATCGAAACGAAGGTCGGCCCGCAGGGCGGCTGCATCGCGGTGCAATAGGCCCGCGCGATCGCGGCCGGCACGTCCTCGGGCCGGGCCGGCTCGACGCTGTACTTGACGTAAGGCCGCGGGAATTCCGAGGCGCGCTCGGCATAGAGGAACGCCTGCAAGGGCAGGATCGAGCGCGCCTGCTGGCCCGCGGTGATCACGATCGGCGTCTGGTTGCGGTGCGCGGTGTAGATATTGCCAAGCGCGTTGCCGACGCCGGCGGCCGAATGCAGATTGACGAAGCCCGCATTGCGCGTCGCCTGCGCGTAACCATCGGCCATGCCGACCGCGGAGGCTTCCTGCAGCGCCAGCACGTAGTCGATGTCATCAGGCCAGTCGCTCAGGAACGGTAGCTCGGTCGAGCCGGGATTGCCGAACACCCTGTCGATGCCCAGCGAGCGCAGCAGATCGAGCGTCGCCTGCTTCACGGTGACGGACTTGCTGCCGCTCTTGCCGTTCTTGGCCATGGTTTCCGTCCCTGTTATTGATTGCCGCTACTAGCCTCACCCGTCATTGCGAGCGAAGCGAAGCAATCCAGACTGCCTCGGCGGTGACAGTCTGGATTGCTTCGTCGCTTCAGTGCAAAATTGCTCCGCAATTTTGTCACGAGCTCCTCGCAATGACGAGGAGAGAGCGTCACCACACCGCGGTGCCCTTCATCGTCGGCTGTCCCTCCGCATTCGCGGTCCACAGCTCCAGGCCCGCCTCGGTCGCGTTGGCGTTGATGGAGAACTCGGTGCCCTCGAACAGCGGCTGCACGCCGCGATAGGTGAATGTCTTCGGCGCCTTGCCGTCGTGCAGCTTCGCCGCCATCTCGACGATGAGCGCCGCCTGCAGCGGCCCATGGAAGATCAGGCCCGGATAACCCTCGACCTTGGTGACGTAGTCACGGTCGTAATGGATGCGATGGCCGTTGAAGGTCAGCGCGGAATAACGAAACAGCAGCACGGGATCAGACACGTGGGTCTCGCGGTGCTGCGCCTTGGGTGGCGGGGGCGGGGCCTTGGCGCCGGCGGGCGCGCTGCTCGTCATCTCGCGATAGACGATGTCCTGCCGCTCGCGGATGGCAACGCCCCGCGGCGAGGAGATGCTGTGCTCGACCGAGACGAAGCACAGCGTGCCGGTCGAGCCAGATTTCACCTGGACGTCGGCAATGCGCGACGTTCGGGTCGATTCGTCGCCGACGCGCAGCGGCTGCAGGAACGCGATCTCGCCGCCGGCCCACATCCGGCGCGGCAACGGCACCGGCGGCAGAAAACCGCCGCGGGTCGGATGGCCGTCGGGGCCGAGCATCGACATCGGAAACACCGGCTGCGCCAGGCACCAATGCACCGTGAACGGCGCGGCATCGCCCGCTTTGGGCTCGCCGACCTCCTGGAACAGCGTCGCGCGCAGGCCCTTGACGAGCTGCGCGGTGACGATGTCGGTGGCCTCGGTGCTGCGGCCGATCCATTGCCGCAAGTGATCGATGTCGAGCTTCTCGGTCATGACGCCTCGCTCTTGTTATGACTTCTTGGCCGGCCGCTCGCCGATGCCTGGCACGGCGCCATAGCTGCGGGTCTCGCCGACGATGATCGGCGCCGGCGCGGGATAGCTGACACGTCCCTGCGGCGTGTCGACCTCGATGCGGCGCAGATGCGGATGATTGGTGAGGTCGGCCATGGTGTTGACCTCGGCAAAGGCGATGTCGGCGTCCGACAGCCGCTTCAACAGTTCGTCGCGCGTCATCTTGCCGAAGATATCTGCGACCGTTTTGTCGGTGAAATCGCGGTTGCGCACGCGCTCGACCATGTTGGCGACGCGCGGATCGGCCGGCAGATCGGGCTGGTCGAGCACCTTGACGCAGAGCGTCTTCCACTCGCGCTCGCTCTGGATCGAGATCAGGATGTCCTTGCCGTCCTTCGAGGTGAACACGCCGTAGGGCGCGATCGAGGGATGGCGCAGGCCCATGCGCTTCGGCGGATTGCCAGCTTCGGAATTGAGCAGCGGCACGGTGCACCAGTCGGCCATCACGTCGAACATCGAGATGCGGATGTCACAGCCCTTGCCGGTGCGCCCACGCGCGATCAGCGCTTCCAGGATCGCAGCATGCGCGGTCGCGCCGGTCGCGACGTCGACGATCGACATGCCGACCCGCGAGGCGCCATCAGGGTTGCCGGTGATGGAGGCAAGGCCGCTTTCGGCCTGGATCAGCAGGTCATAAGCCTTGCGGTGCGCGTAGGGACCCTCGTCACCATAGCCGGTGATCGTGCACGAGATCAGTTTCGGATAGTCGTTCAGCAGCCGTTCGCGCGAAAAGCCGAGCTTGTCCATCGAGCCCGGCTTGAGATTCTGGATCAGCACGTCCGCGCTCGCGATCAGCTTCTCGAGCTCGGCGCAGCCTTCTTTCGTTGCGAGGTCGACCACGGCGGATTGCTTGCCGCGGTTGAGCCACACAAAATAGCTGCTCTGGCCCTTGGCCGCCGCGTCATAGCCGCGGGCGAAATCGCCTTCGGGCCGTTCGATCTTGATCACCTCCGCGCCGGCGTCGGCCAGCCGCGACGAGCAGAACGGCGCCGCGACCGCCTGCTCGACCGCAATCACCCTGATCCCGTCCAATGCTCCCATGATGCGACCTCAGTACGAGCGGGGCATGCCGAGCACGTGCTCGGCGACGTAGGACAGCACCAGGTTGGTCGAGATCGGCGCCACCTGGTAGAGCCGCGTCTCGCGGAATTTGCGCTCGACGTCGTACTCCTCGGCGAAGCCGAAGCCGCCATGGGTCTGGATGCAGGCGTTTGCCGCTTCCCACGACGCATCGGCCGCGAGCATCTTGGCCATGTTGGCTTCCGCGCCGCAGTCGAGCCCGGCTTCGTATTTGCGCGTCGCTTCCTTCACCATCAGCTCGGCCGCGCGCATCGCGGCGTAGGCCTTGGCGATCGGGAACTGGATGCCTTGATTCTGGCCGATCGGCCGGCCGAACACCGCGCGCTCTTTGGCGTAGTTCGTGGCCTTCGCGATGAACCACTTTGCGTCGCCGACGCATTCGGCGGCGATCAGGATGCGCTCGGCATTCATGCCGGAGAGGATGTAGCGGAACCCCTTGCCTTCCTCGCCGATCAGATTTTCCGCCGGCACCTTCATGTCGGTAAAGAACACTTCGGTGGTGGCGTGGTTCATCATGGTGCGGATCGGTCGGATCTCGAGGCCGTTGTTCTTGGCCTCGCGCATGTCGACGATGAAGACCGAGAGCCCGTCCGTGCGCTTCTTGCTCTGCTCCTTCGGCGTGGTGCGCGCCAGCAGCACCATCAGGTCGGAATGCTCGGCCCGGCTGGTCCAGATCTTCTGGCCGTTGACGATGTAGCTGTCGTTGCCTTCCTTGCGCGCAAAGGTCTTCAGCGAAGACGTATCGGTGCCGCTGGTCGGCTCGGTGACGCCGAACGCCTGAAGCCGCAATTCGCCGCTGGCGATCTTCGGCAGGTACTTGGCCTTCTGCTCGTCGTTGCCGTGCCGCAGCACGGTGCCCATCGTGTACATCTGGGCGTGGCAGCCGCCGCCGTTGCAGCCGGCGCGCTGGATCTCTTCGAGGATCGCGGCCGCCGCGGACAGCTTCAGGCCAGCGCCGCCATATTCCTCGGGGATCAGCACCGAGAGATAGCCGGCCTGCGTCAGCGCATCGACGAAGGCCTTGGGATAGGCCATCTCGCGATCGAGCTTGCGCCAGTACTCGCCGGGAAACTGCGCGCAGAGCTTTGCGACGGCTTCGCGGATGTCGGCGTGATCTTCGGTGTGGTGTTCTTCACTCATGGCGTTTCCCGTATCTAGCGGCAGTCAAGATAACGCCGGCCGATCCTCTGGCGTTGTGAAAACATCGCCAGCCCCCTATGCTCATTTGCTATAGCGTATGAAGTAGCCTTCGAGGATTGGCAAGCATGGATTTCCGGCAGCTCAGGACCTTCAGTTGCGTGGCGGAGCTCGGCAGCCTCTCCAAGGCCTCCGACACGTTGCGCGTGGCGCAGCCGGCGCTCTCTAGGCAGATCAAGCTGCTGGAACACGAGTTGCGCACCGAATTGTTCACCCGCAACGGACGCGGCATGGTGCTGACGGAAGCCGGCCGTCTCCTGCTGGCACGCACCTCCGGCATCGTGCGGCAGATCGACCAGATCCGCGACGATATCCAGTCGACCAAGGGGCCGCCGTCCGGCCAGGTCGTGCTCGGCCTGGTTCCGACCGTGAGCTGCGTGCTGTCGGCGCGCTTCGCGCGCCGCTGCGTCGAAAAATTTCCCGGCATTTCGCTGCGCATCGTCGAGAGCTACAGCGGCCATCTGGTCGAATGGCTGCATCGCGGCGAGATGGATCTGGCCATTCTCTACGGCCGCTCCGCCGATCTGCATCTCAACGTGGAGAGCCTCGGCCGCGACAATATCGTCGCGGTTGGCCCGCGCGGCTGCGGCCTCGCGCGCAAGAAGAGCGTCGATGTCGGCTGGCTGCTGCGCCAGCGGCTGGTGCTGCCCAGTCATTCCCACGGTCTCCGCGCGCTGATCGAGCACGCCGCCGCCCAGCGCAAGATCAAGCTCGACGTCCAGCTCGAGGCGGATTCGTTCCGCGTGCTGACGAGCCTCGTCGAGGAAGGCCTCGGCTTCGCGCTGCTGCCGCCCTCGTCGGTCCACGGCGAGGTCGCCGACGGACGGCTGGAGACCGCGCCCGTATCCAAGCCGATGACGCGCGAGCTCATTTTCGCCTCTCCGATCGACCGTCCGGCCTCAACGGCGTCGCTCGCCATCACGACGCTTTTGCGCGAGGAAGTCGCTGCCTGCCGCAAGGAAGGCCTGTGGGACATCAAGTTGAGTTAGATGCACGCGTGTCCTAGAACAGCCGCGCGCCAACTTGCCTTCGCATCTGGCGCGACCTGTCATGCCGGAATTTTATAGCTGGGCTGGACGATGCGTGAGGGGGCGCTCCTGGCCTCACTGTCGGTGTCATTGCCCGCGAAAGCGGGCAATCCAGTATTCCAGAGGCTGCAGTGCTCGAGCCGAGAGGCCGCGGCGTACTGGATGCCCCGCCTTCGCGGGGCATGACAGTGGGGCCTACCCCGGAATCCTCACCGGCAGCGACTCGTAGCCCTTGATGAAGCTCGAATAGATCCGCTTGGGCTCGCCGACCACCTCGATACGGTCGAAGCGCTTCAGCATCTCCTCCCAGACGATCCGCAGCTGCAGCTCGGCCAGCCGCATGCCGACGCAGCGGTGGATGCCGAAGCCGAAGGAGAGATGGGTGCGCGGCCGCGGGCGGTCGATGATGAAGTCGTTCGGCTTCTCGAACATCTCCTCGTCGCGGTTGCCCGAGACGTACCACATCACGACGCGGTCGCCCTTCTTGATATGCTTGCCGCCGATCTCGGTGTCGGCAAGCGCGGTACGCCGCATATGCGCCAGCGGCGTCTGCCAGCGGATCACCTCGGGCACCATGGAATCGATCAGCTCCGGATTGGCGCGCAGCCTGTCGAACTGGTCCGGGTTCTCGCTCAGCGCCAGCACCGAGCCGCTCATGGTGTTGCGCGTGGTGTCGTTGCCGCCGACGATGAGCAGGATGATGTTGCCCATGAGATTGTCGGGGTCCATGAAGCGCGTCGCGTCGTTATGCGCCATCAGCGACAGCAAATCGTTGCGCGGCGCGGAGTTGACGCGCTCGTTCCAGAGCATGGACATGTAGGCGTAGCATTCGTCCATCTCGCGGCGGCGCTCTTCGGCGGAGGCGACGATGCCGCTCTTGGGCAGCGCGGTTGCGACATCGGACCAGCGCGTCAGCTTGCGGCGTTCTTCCCAGGGGAAGTCGAACAGGGTTGCCAGCATCTGCGTCGTCAGCTCGATCGAGACGCGTTCGACGAAATTGAAGGTCTCGTTGCGGGGCAGATTGTCGAGCACGGTCTGCGAGCGCTGGCGGATCAGTTTTGCCAGCTCGTCCAGATGCGTCGGCGTGAACATCGGCGACACCGTCTTGCGCTGCGCCGAATGCTGCGGCTGGTCCATGGCAATGAAGCTCGGCCAGTCATAGCCCTGCGGCACGTCGCGGATCCCGATGCCGCCGAGCGTCGAGTCCGAGGAGAAGATGCCGTGACTGGTGTCGACATGCATGATGTCGTTGTACTTCACCACCGACCAGTACGGCTCGATCGGCGCATTGGTGCAGTAGTGCACCGGCTCTTCCTTGCGCAGCCGCTCGAACCACGGCCACAAGGTGTCGTCCTGGAACAGCCTGGGTGCACCGGGGTGGAATTGCGCCAGCGGCGTCGCATAGGCCTCCTCGCGGGCCCTGCGCATGCGTTCGGCGTTGTCGGTTTTGACCGGAGTCTGGATGTTCATGGTCGTAGCTCCAGTGTTTCTCTTTCTCCCCGCAAGCGGGGAGAGGGAGTGATCTCACGCCGTAATCTTCACCGGCAAGGTTTCAAGTCCCTTTACGAAACTCGAATAGACCCGTTTGGGTTCGCCGACCACGTCGATATGGTCGAAGCGCTTGAGGATCTCTTCCCAGATAATCTTGAGCTGAAGTTCGGCAAGCCGCAAGCCGACGCAACGGTGAATGCCGAAGCCGAAAGAGAGGTGCGTGCGCGGGCGGGCGCGGTCGATGATGAAATCGTAGGGCTTTTCGATCGCTTCCTCGTCGCGGTTGCCCGAGACGTACCACATCACGACCTTGTCACCTTGCTTGATCTGCTTGCCGCGGAACTCGAAGTCGGCAAGTGCGGTGCGCCGCATATGCGCCAGCGGCGTCTGCCAGCGGATCACCTCCGGCACGAAACTGTCGAGCAGGCCGGGGTTCTCGCGCAGCTTGCGATACTGCTCCGGATGCTGGCTCAGCGCGTAGATCGATCCCGACATCGTGTTGCGGGTGGTGTCGTTGCCGCCGACGATCAAAAGGATGAGATTGCCGAGGAAGTTTTTTGCATCCATGTCGCGCGTCGCGGCGCCATGCGCCATCATCGAGAGCAGGTCGCTCTTCGGCGGCTGCTCGATGCGTTCCTTCCACAGCCGCGCGAAATAGCCCGCACATTCGGTCAGCTCGGCCTGCCGCTCGTCTTCGGTCGCGACGAGGCCGTCGGGGCCGGGAATCGTGGTGGCGATGTCAGACCAGCGCGTCAGCTTGCGGCGGTCTTCCCAGGGGAAGTCGAATAGCACCGCGAGCATCTGCGTGGTGAGCTCGATCGAGACCTTGTCGACCCAGTCGAACACCTCGCCGCGGGGCAGATTGTCGAGGCACTCGGCGGAGCGCTCGCGGATGCTGAGCGCGAGATTGTCCAGATGCGTCGGCGTGAACATCGGCGCCACGGTCTTGCGCTGCGCCGCGTGGCGCGGCGGATCCATCGAGATGAAACTCTCGCGGCGCAGGTCCGGGTCGATGTCGCGGATGGTGATGCCGCCGAGCGCGGAGGCCGAGGAGAACACCGAATGGTTGGTCTCGATCTCCATGATGTCGTTGTAGCGCGTCACCGACCAGTACGGCCCGAACATCGAGTCCTTGCAATAGTGCACGGGATCCTCGCGGCGCAGCCGATCGAAATACGGCCAGAACGTATCGGTCCTGAACAACTCGGGATCGCCCGGATCGAACTGCTCCAGCGGCAGTGACGTGGCGCGCGCGCGTAGCTCGTCGAGCTTCGCCGCGCTCTCGATGGTCCCATGCATGACCGCTCTCCCTGACATGAACCGCGCGTTCTCGTTGAATTCTGCGCTGCGGTATTTGATTTGCAATTACAGCCGGTTGTCTGCGTCGGAGCAAGGGAGACTTTTGCCACATCCAACCTTTGCGAGAGGTGGCTAGATGCGTAGCCCGGATGGAGCGGAGCGAAATCCGGGATTCGGGCCGCCATTGGCGCTGTCCCGGATTACGCTCCGCTCCATCCGGGCTACGGATCAGCAACCGTCACGCAGATGTGTCAACGTGATCTCCCGCACCCCCGCGCCTGCGGAATCATGCGAGAAATCGAGGTAAATCGAACCCAGCCATCTTGGGGATCGACCAAATCTCTGATCTATAGTTTGACCGTATCAGGTCCGCACCCCGAGGTTGCCGCCGTGAACGACATGCAATGGGCCCCCATCGGGTCCGAACCCTTACCCCCGCCGCTGCCGCCCACGCGGGTCGACTTCACCGGCAACCGCTCCGAGTTCCGCAAAATGGTCACCAAGGGTGCCATGCTTGAGCTCGTCACCTTCGGCTTCTTCCGGTTCTGGCTGGTCACCGACATCCGCCGTCATTTGTGGACGAACACCGCGGTCGACGGCGATGCGACCGAATACACCGGCCGGGCCAAGGAGCTGCTGGTCGGCTTCCTGTTCGCGCTCGCGATCCTGGTGCCGATCTACCTCGCTTATTTTCTCATCGGCATCGAGTTCGAGCGCTGGCAGGGCTTTGCCTCGACGCCGCTGTTCATCAGCTTCTATGCCTTCGGCCAGTTCGCGATTTTTCGCGCGCGGCGCTATCGCCTGACGCGTACGGTCTGGCGCGGCGTCCGGTTCTGGATGGACGGCTCGGGCTGGGCCTATTCGTTCCGCGCCATGGCGTGGGGCCTGCTGGTGTTCCTCACCCTCGGCCTGGCGCTGCCCTGGCGCGAGGCGTCGCTCGAACGCTACAAGATGCGGCACACCCATTACGGCGATCTCCCCGGCGATTTCGAAGGCGACGGCTGGACCTTCTTCAAGCGCGGCTGGTGGCTGTGGCTCTTGAGCCCGATCGCAATCGTGATCTTCCCGCTCGCCCCGTTCTTCTATGCTGAATTCAAGGCGCGTGAATGGCGCTGGTGGCTCGACGGCATCCGCATCGGCGGTGTCAGCCTGTCCTCGGAGTTGCCGCACAACGCGTTCTACGGCCTGTACTGGAAAGTGATCGGCTGGTGGATGCTGCTTTCGACCATTTTCGCCGCCTATATGGGCGGTGGCGCCTTACTCGTCGTCCAGCTGAGTGGCGTTCCGGCTGATCAGGTCTTCGGCCCCGGAAATGCCGGCAAGAGCATCCCGATGCTGGTCATGATGGTGATCGGCTACTTCGCCGTGGCCCTTGCGATCAACATCGTCATGCGGGTCTATCTGCAGCGCGATCTCTGGGCCAAGGTGCTGGAAACCGTCGAGGTGCACAACATCGGAGCCGCGGCGGATGTATGCGGCAGCGGTGAGCTTGCCAGCGCGCTCGGCGAAGGCTTCGCCGATGGGCTCGATGTCGCGGGATTCTGATCTGTGAGTGAGTTGTCCACCGAGGTTCCGGCGCAGTCCGCCAAGCCGACGATCTTCTTCGACGGCGTGTCGAGCCGCAGGCGGGAGGTGTCGCTGGCGCTCGGTGACGCGCTCGACATCGTCGAGGACGGCGGAGCGCCGGTTCGCTGGACCTATGCCGACATTCGCCGCGCCGACAGTCCGGCCGGGATATTGCGCCTGGCCTCGACATCCGCGCCGCCGCTGGCGCGGCTTGAAATTCGCGACGCCGCGCTCGCCGCCGACGTGACCGCCCGCTGCATGCGTCTCGACGAGCACCAGACGTCGCGCCGCGGTGTCGCAAAGATCGTCGGCTGGTCGGTGGCCGCCGCCGTCTCCATCGTTTGCGTCGTGCTGTTCGGTGTGCCGCTCGCTGCCGACCGGCTCGCGCCGCTGGTGCCCAAGCCGATCGAACGGCGCATCGGCGACGCCTCCGAAGTCCAGGTGAAAACCATCTTCGGCCGCAAGGCGTGCGAAGACCCCGCGGGCAAGGCCGCGTTCACAAAACTGGTCAATCGTCTGCGCGATGCCGCCGGCCTCGACGACGATTCCATGACGGCCGGTGTACTGCCGACCTCGGTGCCGAATGCATTCGCGCTGCCCGGCGGCAAGGTGTACGTGCTGAGGGGCCTGGTCGACAAGGCCGAAAACCCCGACGAGCTCGCCGGCATCCTTGCCCACGAGCTCGGCCATCTCAAGCATTACGACAACATGCGCGGGCTGATCTACAACGGCGGCACATCGTTCCTGATCGGCCTGCTGTTCGGCGACGTCACCGGCTCCTCCGCCGTGATCTTCGCCTCGCGCAGCGTGGTCGAAGCCTCCTATTCGCGCGAGGCCGAGACCGCCGCGGATACGTTCGCGATCGAGATCATGCACAAGCTCGGCCGCTCGCCGAAGCCCGCGGCCGAATTGATGTTCCGCATCACCGGCAAGGAAGGCGGCTCCGGCCTCACCACGATCCTGGCGAGCCACCCGCTCACCGAAGACCGCCTCGCGCGCATGACGAAGGAAGATCGTCCCGCCAGCGGCCCGCCGCTGCTGACGGACAAGGAATGGCAGTCGCTCAAGCTGATTTGCGGCAGCGGGAAGATCTAGAGCGTTTTCGAGCGAAGTGGCGACCGGTTCGCGTGAAGAAAACGCGGCAAAAAAAGAGCTCCGCGCCTACCGCGTCCCGTAAGCGCGGTCGCCGGCATCGCCGAGGCCCGGCAGGATAAAGCCGTTCTCGTCGAGACCTTCATCCACCGCAGCCGTCCAGATCGGAACGTCGGGATGCAGTCCGCGCAGCCGTTCGAGCCCCTCAGGGGCCGCGATCAGGCAGGCGAGGCGGATGTCCCTGGCGCCGCGCTCCTTCAGCCGGTCGATTGCGGCGACGGCCGTGTTGGCGGTGGCGACCACCGGGGTCACCACGATCGCCAGGCGCTCGCTGAGATCGGACGGCGATTTGAAGAAATATTCGACCGCGGCAAAACTGTGCGGCTCGCGGTAGAGGCCGATATGGGCGACGCGCGCGGTCGGCACCAGATCCATCATGCCGTCGACGAAGGTCGTGCCGGCGCGCAGCATCGGCACGAACACCAGCTTCTTGCCGGCGATCTTGGCCGAATGCATCGTCGCCAGCGGCGTCTCGATGACGGTATCGGCGAGCGGCAGATCCCGCGTGATCTCGTAGCACAGCAGCATGCCGATCTCCTTGATCAGCTCGCGGAAGGACTTGGTCGAGATGGACTTGTCCCGCACCAGCGTCAGCTTGTGCTGCACCAGCGGATGATCGACGATCGTGACGCCTTCCATGATGGGATGCTCCTGAAATTCATCGATACGCAATGGGTTACGCTGCGGACGAATGGATTAAAAAACCGTGCCGTCGCTGATCACCTTGAGCGGCGGTGCGCCGTCCGGCCGGCGCGCGAAGGCGATGGCGCGGCCGGCAGCCCAGCTGCCACCTTCGAGAATGCTCGCGAGGGGCAGGGTCTCGGGCGTGCGGCCGAGCCTGGCGCGGATGCTGCCCGCAAGCCGGTCGAGCAGCGCAACGGTGAGCGCGCGCCATTCTACGACGAGCAGGGAATCCACCGCATGCGCGCGCTCGGCATCGCCGCGATCGCGCAGGCGCAGTACCTCGTGATCGACGAACAGGCCGCCATTGCGGTATTCGGCGAGCCCGGTCAGGCCGTCGATGTCGGTGACGTCAAAGCCGGCGCGCTGCAGCGGTTCGATCAGCGAATAGCTCAGCCATTGCGACAGCTTGTGCAGGGGTACGAGGCCTGCCGTTCCGTCGTCCGCCCCGATCGCCGGATGACGCCAGCAATCGCCGAGCGGAATCCCGGCGAGCTCGAGCCGTGACGGCCAGATCGGTCCAAGCTGGTTCAGCACTGCGGACAGGATGGCGGGCGCGGCGACCGCGCCGCCCACAGCCTGTGCCGCGATGTGATCGAACAAGCCGCCTGGCCGCGGCGTATCGTGCAGGCCGAAGATGTCCGCGCGCTCGGCAACCAGCTTGCCCAGACGTCGCAGCAGATCAGTGCGTCCGTCGAGACCGAGCAGCGGATTGACATCGCTCACCTGAAAGGCCGAGGTGAGGGAGGCGAGCGGTAGTTTCGCCAGCACGTCTGCATCGGCCCTGAACGGCGCACGCGCATCGCCGGAGAACAGGCCGCCTGCAAACATGTCGAGGCTTGCGATGGCAAGCCCCTCCGATCGGCCGATACTTTCGCCGGTCACGGCATCGCGATAGCGCCACGTGGCTCCCGCGCCTGCGTCGAGCAGCACGCTGACGATGGCGAGGTCGAACTCCGCGCGCGCACGTGCCGCGCGATCCGGCCACGATACTTCGTCGGCAAGGCCCGCCCAGCGATCGACGCCGCCGAGCACGAAATGCCGCCAGCGGGCATGGAAGGGGATGTCCAACGTCGGATAGGCCTTGCGCGTGACCGCGATCACGGCCTCCGCCACGCCATCCATGCGGTCGAGGTCGATCGTGAAGTGCCGGAGCCCGCCGGCGAGGCCGATCTCGAGCATTTTTGCGGCACGCGCGCGAACCGCTGCTGCACTGAGCAGCGAGCGGGCCTGTTGTTCCAAAACGTCCGCCATCGCGCGATCAGTATTTTTCCAGCGAGCGCCCGACCACGCCGTCCACGTCCTTCTCCGGCGCGATGTCGGTGGTGTAGTAGCCGGCGGCCTTCTTCGCGGCGATCTCGACATGGGCGTCGGCCGGGATCAGCTCCAACGGGATCGGCACGCGCTCGACGATGTCGATGCCTTGCGAGGTCAGCGCGTCGTATTTCATGTCGCTCATCGACAGGAAGCGATCGATGCGCTTCAGGCCGAGCCAGTGGATCGTATCCGGCATCAATTGCTGGAAGCGCGCGTCCTGGACGCCGGCGACGCATTCGGTGCGCTCGAAATAGGCGGCGGCCGCGTCGCCGTCCTCCTGGCGCTTGCGCGCATTGTAGACCAGGAATTTGGTGACCTCGCCGAGCGCGCGGCCTTCCTTGCGGTTGTAGATGACGAGCCCGAGCCCGCCCTCCTGCGCGCCGCGCGCGGATTCCTCGATGCCGTGGATCAGATACGGACGGCAGGTGCAGATGTCGGAGCCGAACACGTCGGAGCCGTTGCACTCGTCATGCACGCGGCAGGTGATCTTGGTGCGGTGGTCCGGCAGTTTTGTCACATCGCCGAACATGTAGACGGTGGTGCCGCCGATCGGCGGCAGGAATACCTTCATGTCCGGCCGCGTCACGAGCTCGGGGAACATGCCGGCGGTCTGCTCGAACAGCGTGCGCCGCAGCTCGGTCTCGCCGGTGCCGAAGCGCGTCGCAAGGCCCGGCAGGTACCAGACCGGGTCGATCGCGATCTTCACCACCGACACGCTGCCATTGGCGTGCACGACCTCGCCGTCGGCGCGCAGCCGTTTTGCGGCGAGCGCCTCGCGGATCTCCGGCAGGTCGAGCCGCGCGCGCGTCACCGCGATGCTTGGACGGATGTCGACGCCCTCGGCGATGTCCTTGCCGAAATTCTCCGCGACGAGATGCCCCCAGGGATCGAGCGCGACGATCTTGTCGGGATCGCGCCATTGCTCGAACGGTCCGATGGTCGCGGCCGGAAAGGTGTTGGTGAGGTCGGGCCGGCGGATCGGATCGAGCGCGCCTGCGGACACCGCGAGCGCCCGGTACATCGCGTAGGAGCCGCCATGGCTGCCGATCACGTTGCGATCCCCAGCGCGCGACACCGTGCCGATGATCGGCCCCCGGGCGCGCGCGTCGGCTGCGCCCCAGTGAATCGGAAACGCGGCCTTTTTGCCCGGCTCCGGGTGGGAGGTCAGGCGGATGTGATCGGTACGGTTCGCGCGGCTCATGTCCAGGCTCCCAAAAAGCCGACGGCCCGCCGCTCGGACGGGCCTGGCTCACCTGCGTTGCCGGTGCCGAACACCGGCGATGCAAGCTCAATCCAACATATTGTAGCGGCTGGCGACGACAGACAAGTTAATGGTACCGCGCCGGGCAGGCGATCATGGCCAAATTCCCGTCATCGACGGGCCGGTCGGGCTCGCCTGGATGCCGCGCCTTCGCCCCGGCCGAACCCTGCTATTCGATCCGCGCGATAGGTCTAAGGATTTGAAATAGTTTTATTTTTTATGTTTTCAAGAGGGTGTCCTGCAAGTTGCGCCACCGCGGTGCCTTGGGCTGGACCGGACCCACATAATCGGACAAATAGGTCGCCTCTCGCTTGGAGACTGCCATGCCCACCGCCAGCTACATCGACCCCCGCAACGGACAGCTCTATCCGCTGGACCAGCCGCGCTGGTGCTCGGATGAGCGCACGCCGCTGCTGGTGACGCCGGGACCAGGCATATCGCGCGCGGACATTGACGGCGCCACGCGCTCGCTCTGGCGCTACCGGGCGGCGCTGCCGGTCGAGATCAAGAAGCCGATCACGCTCGGCGAAGGCTGCACACCGCTGGTCCAGCAGGACTGGGGCGATTTGCGTCCGTTCTTCAAGCTCGAATGGTTCAACCCGACCGGCAGCTTCAAGGACCGGGGCTCTTCGGTGATGCTGTCGTTCCTGCGGCAGATCGGCGTCGACGCGATACTGGAGGATTCTTCGGGCAATGGCGGCTCGTCGATGGCGGGGTTGGGTGCCGCCGGCGGCATGCGCGTGAAGATCCTGGCGCCGGCCTCGACGTCGCCGGCCAAGATCGCGCAGGTGCGCGCCTATGGCGCGACGGTTCAGCTCGTCGAGGGCCCGCGCGAGGAGTCGGAAGCCGAAGCCATCCGCCAGTCGAGCCAGACCTTCTATGCCAGCCACAACTGGCAGCCGTTCTTCCTCGAAGGCACCAAGTCGCTCGCCTATGAAATCTGGGAAGACCTCGGTTTTCGCGCACCCGACAACGTCATCGTTCCCGTTGGCGCAGGCAGCAGCCTCCTCGGTTGCGCCTTCGGCTTCCGCGAGCTGCTGAAAGCCGGGCAGATCGCGAAGCTGCCGCGCCTGTTCGCGGCGCAGCCGCTGAACTGCTCGCCGATCGATGCCAGCTTCAAGGCGGGTGTCGACACGCCGGTCGCCCGCGAGGTGAACAAGACCGTCGCCGAAGGCACCGCCATCAAGAATCCGCTGCGCCTGCGCGAGATCATCGGGAGCTTGCGCGAGAGCGGCGGCGGCACCGTTGCGCTGACCGAGGACGAGATCGTCGCCGCGTTGCGGCGTCTTGCGCGGCAGGGATTGTTTGCCGAACCGACCAGCGCCAGCGCGGCCGCTGCGCTTGAGAAACTCTCCGGCGCCGGATCGATCAAGGCGAACGAGACCACGGTCGCGGTCCTCACCGGCACCGGCCTGAAAGCCGCGACCACCGTCGCCGATCTCGTGCAGTAGGGGCGGAGGAGGCGCGCCGCTTACCCTCCAGGGGAGGGTAAGCAGTACCTCACTCCTTCAAATCATTCACGCGCTTCACCCAGGCGCGCACATCGGCGAGCACTTGGGGCAGCACCGCCCTGACCTCCTGCACGGTCATGCCGGCCTTGATGCGGGGATCGTAGAGCAGGTTGAGGATGTACTGGTCGTAGACGTCGAAATAGCCCATCGACACATTGTCGTTGAACATGGTCCACGGCACGCTCGCGGTGTCGTTGATTGGGCCGAGCGATTGCAGCAGTTCCTCATAGGCGCAGTCGAGGAAGGTGAAATCGCCGTTGTCGACGGTGAGGATCACGTCGGAATGCTCGATCTCGAAATTGTCGTTCTTGCGGAAGCCGGACAGGCATTGCGGATCGAGCGAGGTGCGGATCTCGCGCGCCTTCTCCGCGCCGTAGAAGCTGGAAATCGTCCGAAACAGGTCGCGGTCGCGAACCAGCTTCACCCGCACGTTCGCGGCTTCGCTGGTGTCGATCATGGCGATGTCGAGATGCTGCACGCGCCTGCCGATGTCGGCCACGACCTTGGCGAGCTGCGTCTTGCGGTCGGCGCGCTCGCTCTCGGCGTAGACGCGCACCGGCCCGTCGAATTTCCGGATGCGGTCGACGCGGCCGGCGAGGTGGTATTCGGCGCCGAACGCCGTCTTCAGAAAGCCTTCGACGATCTCGCCGTCGGTGAAGCTCTTCTTCTCGGCGCGCTGGCGCGAGGCGATCGCGGGCAATTCGCCCGCGACGGCGATGGTAGCGGTGTCAGGGGCGAACGCGAAAGTGGCGAGCGCCAGCAGGGCGATGCGAAAGCCTGACGAAGGCGGGGCCAATGCGCTCATTGCGTCCCGACGCTGCCGTATTCGGCAGCGACGCACAAGACCGCATATTCACGCGCCCTGCGGGTTCCCGCAGTTCGCCGACGGCTAGTTGTTGAGCACGACCACCTTGGTGCCGACCGAGACGCGGCTGTAGAGATCGCTGACGTCCTCGTTGGTCATGCGGAAGCAGCCCGAGGACACGGCCTGGCCGATCGTCTCCGGCTCGTTGGAGCCGTGGATGCGGTAGAGCGTCGAGCCCAGATACATCGCGCGCGCGCCGAGCGGATTCTCGATGCCGCCCTTCATGTGGCGCGGCAGGTCGGGCCGGCGGGCCAGCATCTGCGACGGCGGCGTCCAGTCCGGCCATTCCTTCTTGGCGGTGATCCTGTGCACTCCGCCCCAGCGGAAGCCGTCGCGGCCGACGCCGATGCCGTAGCGCAGCGCCTGGCCGTTCTGGAGCACCAGATACAGGCGGCGCTCGCTCGTGTTCACCACGATCGTGCCGGGGGCGTAATTGCCGTTGTACATGATGGTGGTGCGGGGGATCGGGCTAGAGCCGCCGCGGAAGAAGCTCGGGCCGAAGCCCATGATCTCGCGCGAGTCGAACCCCTCGGCGAATGCGCCGCCGGCGGTGGCCGACAGCAGTGCGATGGCGGCAATCGGCGCGGCAAAAAATCGGATCATTGTTTCCCCCAGCAAAAAAATCGGATTCAACTGAAGTTACAGGCCATATTTGCGGGCTTTTCGCAAGCCACGGCCCCGTGAGGGAGATCATCCTTAACGTTTGGCGTTACCAAACCGGCAACCACGCTAATTTGCCTGAAAGCATTAGCCAAACAAGCGCATCGTCGCGCGGAGCAGGCCAGCGATGCCGGCTATTGCTTTGACGGAGGCGGCGAACAATGATTGATCGAGCGGACATTTGAATATTGCCGGTTGCAGGGAGCTTTGGGATGAACGGTGCGGAAAGCCTGGTGCGGACGATGGTCAAGGGTGGGGTGGATGTCTGCTTCACCAACCCAGGCACCTCCGAGATGCATTTTGTCGCGGCGCTCGACCGCGTGCCGGGCATGCGCTGCGTGCTCGGCCTGTTCGAAGGCGTGGTGACCGGCGCCGCTGACGGCTATTTCCGCATGAAGGGCACGCCCGCCTCGACGCTGCTGCATCTCGGCCCCGGCCTGGCCAATGGCCTGGCCAATCTGCACAACGCCAAGAAGGCGAATTCCGGCATCGTCAACATCGTCGGCCAGCATGCGGTCTACCACATCGACTACAACGCGCCGCTGACCTCCGACATCGAGGGCCTGGCCCGGCCGATGTCGTCCTGGGTCCGCACTTCGCCGGACTCCAAATCGGTTGCAGCTGACGGCGCCGCGGCGATCGCCGCCGCCAAGAGCGCACCGCCACAGATCGCGACCCTGATCCTGCCCGCCGACACCGCCTGGAACGAGGCCGATGGCATCGCCGAGGTACCGGCCGAGCAGCAGCGCGCCAGCTATTCGCCGCAGGCGGTCGAGCGGGCCGCGAAGATCCTGCACGGCGACGGCGAGGGTACGCTGCTGTTGATGACCGGCAGCGCGCTGAGCGAACAGGGCTTGGCGCTGGCCGAGCGTATCGCCGGCAAGACCGGCTGCACGGTGATGGGCCCGACCTTCCGTCCCAAGATGGCGCGCGGCCGCGGCCGCTATTCGATCGACCGCATTCATTACGTGATCGAGAACGCGCTGCCGATGCTGGCGAAGTTCCGGCACATCGTGCTAGTCGAGTCCGATGATCCGGTGGCGTTCTTCGCCTATCCGAACAAGCCGAGCATGCTCAAGCCCGAGGGCTGCGAGGTGCATCGCATGACCTCCTGGGGCGAGAATTCGGTCGCGGCGCTCGAAGCACTGGCCGGCGCGGTGAAGGCGAGCGCGAAGGACGTCAAGCCGCAGGCCTTGGCTGAGCTGGTGAAGCCGACCGGCGCGCTGACTTTTGCCTCGATCGCGCAGGCGATCGCATGCGCCATCCCCGAGAACGCAATCATGGTCGACGAATCCCTGACCACCGGCCGCGGCTTCTTCCCGCCGACGGCGGCGGCCGCTCCGCACGACTGGCTCCAGAACATGGGAGGTTCGATCGGCTTCTCCACGCCGCTGTCGATCGGCGCCGCGATCGCATGTCCGGACCGCAAGGTGATCACCATGGTCGGCGACGGCAGCGCGATGTACACGATCCAGTCGCTGTGGACGCAGGCCCGTGAGAACCTCAACATCGTCACCATCGTGTTCGCCAACCGCATCTACCAGATCCTGCGCGGCGAGTTCGACAATGTCGGCGCCGGCGAGCCCGGCCAGCGCGCCAACGACATGCTGCGGCTTGACCGTCCGACGCTGGACTTCGTCGCGCTGGCGAAGGGCATGGGCGTCCCCGGCCGGGCCGTCACCAATGCCGAAGAGTTCAACAAGGCTCTGGCCGAAGCCGTCGCCGAGCCCGGGCCGCGGCTGATCGAAGTCCAGATGTAGGGCGCAGCATCAGGGAGCGCCGAGGGCCGGGGGGCAAGATGCAGACCGAGCTGAACAAGGTGATCGCGGCGCTCCGGGACTTCTACGCTCACGAAGGATTCTTGTTCGAAAAGGACGTCGGCGAGCGGGCGGTGACGCACCGCTTCGCCGTCTATCTGGAGCGGCAATTCGCCGGCTGGTCAGTCGATTGCAACTACGACCGCCTCGGCGAGCGCACGCTGCATCTGCCGCACGGCACCATCGTCTCCACCGACGATCATCTGGGAAAATCGATCTACCCCGACGTCGTCGTGCATCAGCGCGAGATCCCGAACAACCTGCTCGCCGTCGAGATCCGCAAGGCGAGCAATCACACCTCGCTCGACCACGACCAGCACAAGCTGATGGCGCTGACCGACGCGCATGTCTGGTTCGCGTACTGGATCGGCGTACTGCTGGTGCTGGACAGGCAGCAGGTGACGATTTCGGAAGTCTATGTCAGCGGCGTCGTTGATCAACCGCTGTCGCTATGGTTTGCGGCGCGGCTGGAGGAGAGCGGACTGGGGGCCGCGCATAAAACTGCGTCGTAGCGGGTTGAAGTCCGAATTGAATTCGGACGGCAGCAAGACCCTCCCCGTTCCCTCTCCCTTGTGGGAGGACCGACAGTCACCGCAGCGTCATGGCCGGGCTTGTCCCGGCCATCCACGCCTTGCCACGTGGTACTGAGAACGTGGATGCCCGGGACAAGCCCGGGCATGACGACCTCCCGTGAACTGTCACCACCTCAGTGCAGCGGATCGCCCTGGCCGAGCGCGTAGGCGACGAGGTCCTTCAGCGCGAAGCTGGAGCCGGTCACCGGCGTCCATTGCGGGTCGAGCGACAGCACGGAGGAATGGTCGCCGAACATCATGCCGAGGAAGACCTCGGCCACGATGCGACCGCCGACGGGGCCGAGCTGCGGCGTGTTGATTCCGGTCGCCGGCGCGCCGGTAGCCGGGATCGTCACCGCGGTCTGGAATTGCCGCGCCTCGGCCAGGATGTAGGTCCAGAGCGGGCAATTGCCGGCAAACACCCCGTTCGCGATGGTCGCGATCCCAGTTTGCGGATCGCCCGCGCCGGGCTCGTCGACGGCCTTGCCGACGATGATCTGATCATCCGTCAGCGGCGTCAGGTTCATCGCCTTGGCGACGGCCTGGCCGGACGGCAGGCCGAGCCGCCAGCTGCGCTCGAGATTGCGCAGCGCCAGCGACGACGGATTGGACGCGACCTCCGGCGGCAGCTTGCGCAGCGGATCGACCAGCGATGCGTCGATGCGATAGGCAAACTGCAGTCGCTTCTTGTTGTCAGGATTGGTGTCGTCGTCCTCGACACCATAGGGGCGCGTGTCCAGATCGATGAAGCGGCCCCAATCCATGGCGCGTCCCGGGCCCATGGCGCGGAAGCCGGTCAGCGCGTTCTTGTCGGGATTGTGGGGGTCGGGGAAGATCTGCAATAGCATGTTGCCCGCATCGTTCAGCCGATAACCGGGGCGGATCATGGAATGGCCGAGACGGTAGGCCGCAACCGAGAACTCGACCGGCATGAACGGATAAGTCTTCCAGTGGTAGTGAGCGAGCTTGCTGCGGTCGTATTGGCCCGCGGTCCTCAACTCGTCCAGCACGCTGGCGTGAACGATTCGCGGCAGGAAGTCGTTCAGCACGACGTATTGATAATGGAATCGGACGCGCTGCTGCACGTCCTCGAACGACAGGCTGTCATTATCGTCGACCATGCGGTTGTGAAAGCGCAGCATCAAGGCCTGGAACTGCGAGACGATGCTGTTCTCGTCGTTGCGGGGGTCGCCGATCAGGGCGCGGCCCTTGAAGCGCGGCAGGTCGCTGGCATCGGGCACGCCCGCGCCGGTCAGCTTCTCGCCGAGCCGGAACTTGATGCCGTCATACATGTAGGGCTGATCGTTCGGACCACGGCCGTAGAGATTGTCCAGATCGAGCGACGGCGTGCGGAAGTCGACGAGCCCGTCGGGATCCTGCTGCTTGGTCAGCGAGCTGACCGGATCGAAGGTGATGTCGTGGTCGATGAACTGGCCGAAATAGGTGTAGAGCGCGGGAATGCCGCTCTCCTCCGCGTCCGGCCCGTCCTTCGGACCATCGAAGTCGGCGACCATCTTGTCGGCCAGCGCCGAAAGGTTCGCGACATTGTCGGCGTCGTTCGGACCGAATTTCGCCGGCGTGAGCTTGCGGAACATGCGTCCGAAACGGCCCTGGGAAAGCGGCGAACGCGTTGCGTTCAGACCGCGCGGAACAACGCTGTGGCGGCTGCTCATTGAAAACACCTCCCTGAAAAGTCACGACGTGCAACGAATAAAGCTAAAGTTGTTCGCAACAGAATATGCATGTCACGCTAGATCAGGCGATTGGGTGCCACAAGCGATCTGCTTCACACACTGTGCGGCATCGATGATGTTCCGAAAGGGAGCGTTGCGAACAAGCTGCGGTCGCGCTTTGCAAATTTTTCCCGGAGCGATGACGGATAACATTCTCGTCATCGGCATGCGCGAGCAGCTTCGCGCAAGTGAGTTCGCCGGACTGTCGGCGAAGTGGATCGTCTTCACGCAATAAGTGTGGCGGCGTGCGCGTCATGCGCGCACGCCGCGATGTCTTCAGTAGGCGTACTGCTGCGAGAACGCGTAGCGCGGATTGATGCCGCAAGAGGCCGACGTGCCGGAGGCGGTGGCGAGGCACTGCTGATAGCTCGCGAACTGGCAGTTGCCGGGATAGCCCCACATGCGTCCCTGCAGGCAATATCGATCGTTTGCAGGATGTGCCTGGGCGGCCGGGGATGCTACGGCGACCAGGGCGGCGAACGATGCGAGAGTGAGGATGATGCGACGCATTTCAATCTCCTTCGAGAGCGGGTGGACGGGAACGTCAGCGAGCTGGGCTCGTCTGAGGCATGTCATGCCTATCTTGGTGTCGGCGGAATGCCGTGCGTTCGCGACATGGCACATCATGACGCAGCCGGCGGCCAGGAATGTGATCTACGCCACAGTTCGCGGTGGGGGCCGGGCCTATCGTGAGAAGACGTGCACGCGTCGATCCCGGAGAATCAGGCTTGTCTCATTCGGATCAGGTATTTTGGAGGTTCTAATGCAAAGGTCATATTTGCTGGCTGCGACAGCAGCGCTGGCGCTTTTCATGCAAATACCGCTCGCGCTGGCCCAGAGTGCGCCGGCCGCCGGTGGAACCGCAGCGCCTACCGCGACGACCACTGCGCCGGCAGCGACGACGACAACGCCGGCCGCGACCAGCGACACCTCCAGCCAGCCGGCCGACTCCAAGAAGAGCGCATCGAAGAAGCCGGCGAAGAAGAAGATGACGCGGCAGCAGGAAATCGATCATTCGGTCGACACCGGCACCGTGCCCGCGCGCTACCGCAGCTCTGTGCCCAAGCAGTACCAGCAGTACATTCCGTTCGATAAGCGGTGACGGGTCTCACGGCGGGCGACGTGATCAGACGTCGGGCCGCCGGTGCCATCGTGGCCTTGGTGTGACGCCTTGTCGTAGCGCCTTAACCAAGCGGAATCCGGCCATACATCCCCAGTGGCGGTCCGCGAGAGCGGTGCTAGAGTAGGCCGAAGCCCCGGGGGGAGAAATGAGCGACGACGTGAAGGATGCTGGCCTTGTGGCCATGATCAGCAGCATCCTGGGAGGCAACAAGCGCGCAGACAGCAGTGCTCCGCCGCCGCTCACCGAGGTTCCGCCGACAGCGCCGACGAACGGGTTCGACCTGGTCGAGCCGTCCACCCCCGATCCTGCACCGGCCGAATCCGACGATGCGCCCGATGCCGTGCCGGCTGCCGCGAAGCCGGTCGAGCGGCCGGCGAAAATCACGACGACGCCTGATGGCAAGAAGCTGCTTCCCGCCGAGGCGATTGCCGATCTGGTGCTTGGCGAGCTGCGCAAGCTGGAGAATTTTCCGGCGACCGGCGCCTCCGTCACGGTCTACGGTTACAAGCACTGGAATGCGATGATCACCTTCGCGCCGTTCTCGACCACGTTCCAGAACGCGACGCGGTTCCGCCAGGCCGTACCGGACCTGGTCTTCAAGCTGCGCCGTTTCGTCGAACTTGAGATATAGTCCGGGACAATCACCGGCTGCTGTTCGGCGCGATTCCCCGTTGTGGGGCGAGGCGCGAGCGGGTGTCCGAAACAGTTCGACAGGATCTTGAATTGAGCGTCGCCTTTACCAAGGAAGAAAGCGCCGAAACCGCGTCCGAGACGCTGCTGCCGGATCGCCCGATCTCGCCTCATCCAAACCTCGTGACGGAAGCAGGCTTGCAGGCGCAGCTGCGCGAGGCGCGCGAGGCCTATGAAGCCGCGCAAGCCATCGAGGACGTCAACGAAAAGCGCCGGCAGTCGGCGGTGCCCTTGCGCGATGCTCGCTATCTGACCGAACGGCTGCGCACGGCGCAGGTCATTCCCGATCCGGCGTCGACCGATGTCGTCGCCTTCGGCAGCACCGTGACCTTCAGCCGCACCGACGGCCGCGTGCAGACCTATCGCATCGTCGGCGAGGACGAAGCGGATCCAAAGGCCGGATCGATCTCGTTCGTGGCGCCGGTTGCGAAGTCGCTGATCGGGAAGGCGGTGGGCGATGTCGTGGGTTCAGGCGCGCAAGAGATCGAGATTCTGTCGATCGCGTAGGGATGCGATCTGAGGCCTGAATGGTGGGCGCGTGAGGATCCAACTCCGACGGCTCTGGCTTCGGATTGGTTGCGCCAACTCCGATCGCGTCACTGGGTCAGTTGCGCTGCCGCGATTCACTTCGCTGTTCAAAAGCCGCGAAGGTCATATAGTGAGGGGGTATCAAGACCAATTCATTGCGTGTCAGGCCAAGGGAGCGATCCATGCGGAAGTCCCTATACTTCGTCATCGCAGCCGGTCTCGGCCTATCAGGACCACAAGCTCTGGTCGCGCAAGACGATGTAGATCAGCAGCTCGGCAGCGTTCATTTCCAGACCTCTTGCAACGATGTGGCCCAGCGTCGTTTCGATCGCGGGATGCGCTATCAGCATTCCTACTGGTACGCCAACGCCAAGGAGATCTTCGAGGAAGCCATCAAGGCTGACCCGACATGCAGCATGGCCTATTGGGGCATTGCGCTCACCTACATGGACAATCCGCACAATGCTATTCCAAAGCCGAACCTGGCGCCGGGCCTCGCCGCGATCATGAAGGCCAAGGAGATCGGCGCCGCGACCGAGCGGGAACGCGACTACATCGATGCGCTGATGGTGATGTATGCCGATTACGACAAGATCCCTCACGTCCAGCGGATGCGCATGCTGCGTGACGCGCAGGCGCGCGTCGCGGCAAAATATCCAGACGACGACGAAGCCCAGATCGCCTACGCCATTACGCTCAATACGTCGGCGGATCTGAACGACAAGACCTACGCGCAGCAAATTAAGGGCGCGGCGATTCTCGAGCCGATCTCCAGGCGGCTGCCGATGCATCCGGGCGTGACGCATTATCTGATCCATCTCTACGACTACCCGGCGCTGGCGCAGAAAGGGCTCGATGCCGCCAATCGTTATGCCAAGATCGCACCGGCCGCGCCGCACGCCCAGCACATGCCCTCCCACATCTACACGCGCGTCGGCTATTGGAAGGAATCGATCGACTCCAACACCGCTTCCGTGAAAGCCGCGATGGCCGAAAAGTCGGTCGGCAACTACCTGCATGCGCAGGACTACATGGTCTATGCTTACCTGCAGCTCGGCCAGGACAAGCAGGCGCGTGCCGTCATCGACGACATGATCAAGGAGACCGACTTCAAGGCGACGGTCGCGGCGGCAGACTACGCGCTGGCGGCTTCGCCGGCGCGTTATGCGATCGACCGTGGCGATTGGGAGGGTGCCTCGCAGCTGCCGGTCAGGCCGAGCAACCTCAACTTTGCGATGGCGGTAACGCATTTCGCCCGGGCTCTCGGCGCGGCGCGCTCCGGCAAACCGGAAGCCGCCAAGGCCGACATCCAGAAGCTGGCGGAATTGCGCGACAAGTTGCAGGACGCCAAGGACAATTATTGGTCCGGAATCGTCGACATCCAGCGTCAGGTCGCCGTCGCCTGGGTGCTTTACGCCGAGGGCAAGTACGACGAGGCACTCAATGCGATGAGTGCCGCGGCGGATGCAGAGGACAAGACGGAAAAGCACGTGATCACGCCCGGACCGCTGGCGCCGGCGCGCGAGCTTTACGGCTTCATGCTGCTCGATCGCGGCATGGCCAAGGAGGCGCTTGCCGCATTCGAGGCAACCAAGGCGAAGGAGCCGAACCGCTTGCACGCTTTCGCGGGAGCGGCCAAGGCGGCCGAAGCCCTTGGTAACAGGGAGGCGGCACGACAGAACTGTCAGCAACTCGTAACGCTGACGGCCAGTGCCGATTCGGAACGCCCCGAGGTCGCGGCGGCGAAGCAATACCTCGCCAGCAACTGACCCGGAACGAGAACGGTGGAATGATGAGAAGGGCAGCCGCCATCGCCGTCGCAGCAATCGTGCTGGGAAGCGCGCTGGCGGCATCGCTCTTGTGGCTCCATGTGCCACGGCATGCCGCCGCAAGTTCCGCCACGCCGGTGTGGCACGAGGTGACTTGGCCGTTCCCGATCGACCAATGGGGCAAAGGAAAGGCGTTCCGCTGCAAGGCGGCCGACTGCGGCGTCGAGGTGACGCTGTATCTGCGCGCCAAGATTGGTTTTTGCAATTGTACGACGGGCGTCGCCGATGACGAGGACCTCGATCGCATGGGCGATACCGTTCTCCTGGGCGAAGTCTCTCCACGCGGTTCCGGCCATCCCATCAGGATTGCGTCGATGAACGGTCGCAGCCGCGCCTACACGCTCAACTCACGTGGCGCTCCCGGCAAAACGCTGGTGTCGGTCGTCTACAACGAGCGTTGCGACATGATCGCAGCGACCGCTGTCACTGGCTCCGATCGGCCGGAGACCATCGAACCCCGCGTGATCGAGTTTCTGGGCGGCAGCACCGCGATGCACTGGGCCGAAGTCACACTGGGTCTGTGATCGACCGCGCCTTCCCGATCGGCGGGCATTTCAATGCGGCGAATGGCCCGCGCAGCTGGGGCGAGGATTGCTATCGACAGGGGCAATCTCATTCGCCTAAACATGAACCATGCGTTTCCGTTGTCTTGTCCCGATATCGAAGGTCTCCGCCGTGTCCGCGAAACAAAGCGCGGCGGCTGGATGAGACGGTTTTTGTCGGGGGCGTTGCCGTTCTACGCGCTGGCCGGATTGGCCATGTGCATGTACCTCGTCCTGTACAAGACGAACCTGTTCGACTTGAACGCCATCGTCCAGGGTGCGACCGGTTCGGCATGGTTTCCGGTCTTCATGTTCGCTTGCGTGCTCCTGGAGTCGGTCTTCCCGTATTTCGGCTATTTTCCTGGAACCGCCCTCATCCTGATGTCCGTGGCGCTCAATCCGAAGCCCGCTGATGTCTCCGTTTTTGTCGTGGCGTGGCTGGCCATCATCGTGGGCGCCGTTCTGAGTTACGGACAGGCTCGCTTTTTCAGGCCGATGTTGCAGCGGGTTGCCTCAAAAGCGGCACTGGGCCGATGTGAGTCCCTTCTTGACTCCTATGGTCCTTATGCGCGCGTTGCCTTGTTCGTTCATCCCAATTCGTTCATCCCAACGCTTGCGCGATGTATTTCACGGCACTCGGACTTCTCGGCCGGAACCTGACGCGAGAGCTCGCTTATCTCAGTGTGGGTGCAGCAGCCTCCGTGGGCATTCTGTTCGTCATTGTGACCAGACTGGTGTCGTCCGCAGGCGCCACCGATGATGGGGAATTGCAGGTGCTGCTGGCGGCAGGCCTGGTCGCTATCGGAACCCTCGTCGGTCTCTACGCCGCCTTCCGGCCGGATCGGGCTGCTTGAGGCTTGAATCCGGAAGACTGCGAACCGGCTTTCCGACCAGAGAGCCCGCTTTGAGCTTGGTCGGTCATGATCCATGTGCGGAAGCACCCAAGTCAGAGCCTAAACCAAGGCAGGGTGAGATAGACGCAAGCGATCATCGAGAGGATGGGAATTATCCACACCCATCCCGACCAGAAGTTTCGCACTGAACGTCCGGGTAACGACGCAGCAACGAGGGCGACGATCAGTGCCCCGAGCGCGGCCGTCGCGGCCCACCCGTACCAGTACATCGCTGGAGCTAGAAATCCCATCGCAGGGTCAGCAACGTCTCGCGAATGATGCGTGCCCGCCAGCACGATGCCGAGCGACGGGAAAACGGTGAAAAGAGCAAGGTCCTTTGCGAGTGCAACCACGTAGAGGAAGCCAAATGTCGTCCCGAACGCGAATGCAAAGCGGCGGAACGCAGCCGATAACGTCATGCGCCGAAACCCCTGATGTTGTTTACGACGTGGCCAGTTAGGAAGCCCCACCAGATGACAAAGGCGAGGATCGAGGTGAGCATCGTGCGCGTCTGAGCAGGCTCGTCGGCACGCGGCCGTCGCCAGCAAACCCAGTAGGCTGGTAGCAACGCAAAACCGATAGCGGCGAAGTGCTCCTTGAGGTCGAAGAAGCCCAGGGCTGGCCAATGACCGGCGCGCTCTAACTCTGGCCTGATGTCGACGCGAAAATACAGATAGATGACCCCACCAAGCAGGATGGAGATGGCATACAAGACGACGACGGCGTCGGCGAACCGGGCCGATGGCACGGAGCGAAAGCGGCCGAAAAACGAACTGGGGCGCGTTCCCACAGTCGCCCACGTCGCCAAGGTCTGGTGCGTAATCGCGCCAAGCAGTGCAACGGCGACCAAGCCGTGAATAATCAGGAGTACTGTCGCCAGAACCTCACTCCCGGCCTATTGCGCGCTTGCTGTCACGTGAAGAGTTCCTCAGTCCCGAATGGCTCCGCCGACCACGGCCGGAAGCGATTGAGGGTGAACTTCGTCTTCTGACTGGGTTCAACGTCCACCAGCACGTAGTTGTACTCCTCTTGCGGAGGCTGGCCCTTCCAGTAAAGGTCCCGCGGATAGTCGGCGGGCACCTTGATGCTGGTTCGCCCCGGCAGGATTGGGTCTTGTTCTGCGCCCCCACCGCCCAACATCAGATACTTTACCCCATCTACGTCGTAGATTTCCGTGGTGTGGACGTGCCCGTTCAATACGACCACCTCCATGTCCTTGGCATACGACGCAATCACCTTGTGCGGGTTATCGGGAGCCGGGATCGGGCCTAAGCCTGACCGTGCAAACACAGGATAGTGGAAGACGATAAACGCCTTCCGAATGCCGTTGGCCTTCGCCTCGTCCATCCACTTTTGAAGCTGGGTCATCTGCTCGGCATATTTTGGCCGATCAGCGTCCCACAGCGACGGCGAGCGGTAATCGTACTTGCCACTCCAGAGATAGATGAAACGGGTGCCCTTGAAGTCGAATTTGTAGATCAGGTTTTCCGGCGTGACGCCGAATTTTTTAAGATACGGAACAGCCGAAAGTACGCCCTCAATCTTTGGGTCGGCCCACACCTCATGATTACCCACACTCATGAAAAAGCGCCCATCCAGACCGGCTGCGCGCATCTCGTCATCCGGCGCGGGTAGTTTCTTCAACATTGTTTCGTTCACGCGCTTCCAGTATGGGCTGTCGCTCACGGTCAAGCCCTGATTGCCCCACCACACAGCGTCACCGCTATTGACCACGAATTTAGCGCGACCGGATTGAACGTCCTTGACGATTTCGCGCGTCACCCATTCGCCGCCCTGAAGCCGGAACATGGTCCGATGTACTCCGGGAAGCAGTTTCACGTCTTCAACGGATGCCTCGGTGACCCAACCCTTATCTACCGTCAGGGTCATCACTTCCGTCTTGGATGCGAACGGCATGACGACCTTGACCAGGTCCTTTGTGACCGGATCGAAGATCATCTTCACATCCTTCGCTACGACGGCCTCGGCGACCTTTTCCGGCATGACCAATCCGAACATCTCGACGAAGAACTTGCTGAGGTCCGGTTGTCCCTCTTTCAACGGGAGGTACATCATCGGTCGGGTATCGCCGACCGCAGCGAATGAAAAGCCGGCTGCGGGAAGCGGTGCTTGCGCGGGCGTTGTTTGTGTCTGGGCACCGGCAACGAGTGGCACGGAGAATGCGGGCACTGCTGCGAGTGCGCCTAGAACCAGGCGACGACTGGGCTCGTTAGGCCAAGAGGATTGCATGATGATCACCCCTGATCGAGGAGAGGGAATGAGCCGCCGCATAGGGCGCGCAAACAGCCCGATTTGCCGGCCGTTTCCCGTAGACCTTCAGCGGTGGGTAAGCTTGATATAGATCAACGTCCTCATCTGCCGTAGCAGCGAGCACGTAGAGCGGCGGCTGGCAGCTATTCTGGCCGCGGACGTTTGCGGGCATCGCAGGTGTGCAGAAATACAGCGGCAAGGGCGTGGCGAACCCACACAGGTGGCGAGCATGATGTCGATGAAATTGCCGCTGTGGCTTCGCTTTTTCCTGCTCGTCGGCGTCGTCGCCTTTGCAGCAGGCGCAAGTCTCCTTGCCTATCGGTACTACAGCCGCCCGGTAACGCTGACTGTGGCGGTCGGGTCGCTCGACGGCGAGGCAGCGAAGGCAATGTCAGCGATAGCAGGCGAGTTCGTTTCAGCGAACGCGCCGGTCCGGCTCAAGGTCATCGACAGCGGCACCGCGCTCGAGGCCGCTGCGGCTTTCTCCGCGGGCAAGGTCGATCTCGCTGTGGTTCGCGGCGATGTCGGCGACTTGTCGCAGGCGCAAGCCGTCGTCGTCGTCAGCCATATGGCCGTACTGATCATCGCGCCGCCGGGATCGTCCATCGACAGCATTGCCAACCTGAAGGGACGCACGGTTGGCGTGGTCGGCGGAGCAGTGAACGCCAAAATTGTCGATGTGTTGACCAAGGGATACGATCTGGCGGGCGCAAAAGTTGTCTTCAAGAACCTTGCCTTGACGGATGTCCGGCAAGCCATTCAGTCAAAACAAGTCAGCGCCCTGCTTGTCGTGATCCCGCTCGCCGAAAAATACCTCTCGCTCGTTCGTGGATTTTTTCAGCTCGACCGTAAAAAGACCCCGGTACTGATCCCAATCGAGTCCGCAGGGGCAATTGCAGAGAATGAGCGCGCTTTTGAAAGCTTCGACGTCCCGAAGGGCACGCTGCGGGGATCGCCGCCGGTCCCGGAAGATGACCTGACGACCCTGAGGACCTCGCTATACCTGGTTGCGCAAAGGAAGCTTGGCTCTGATCTGGTAACCGACCTCACGGAGGCGATCATGAGCGCGCGCAGGAATCTGCTGCGCGAGCAGCCGATTTTCGCGCAGATCACCGCGCCCAGCACCGACCAGGATGCCTACCTTCCGCTGCATCCTGGCGCGGCAGCCGTCTACAACAGCACCACGCAAAGCTTCATGGATGAATACGGCAACTGGATCTATTTGACGCCGATGGTACTGGGTGGCGCTGCCACCATGCTTGCGGCGGCGTGGAAATTCCTGGGCCTCGGCAGCCGCGCAGCCGAAGGCCCGCTCGATTCTCTCTACGCCCTGGCGCGCCGGATTCGGAAAGTCGATACAGAGGCTGAACTTTCGGATATCGAAGACGAAATCGACCGCATTCTAAAGGCGGAGCTCGCCAAATCCGCTGCTGGAGACGAGAGCGCGGTGGATGATGCCACATTGAACGTGGCAGCCCACCGGCTGGAGAGCTTGATTCACGACCGACGCACATTGATCGCCAAGGGACCCGCAGTTGCCTCCGCGGCGAAGGCGACACAGCGCTAAGTCACGACACGCCTCGCAACACAGTGGTGAATCATGAATGCAATCGCGCTATCGTGCATCACGTTTCTATGCATCTCAGGCGGTGCCCTGCTTGGTATGTTCCTTCCTGGGCATCACCTGAGCACGGATGACAAGGATGTGGTCAGGCTGGGCACGGGCCTCATCGGGACGATAGCCGCGCTTGTCCTCGGCCTGCTGATCGCCTCGGCGAAGGGCTCCTACGACACGCAGAGCACTCAAGTCACGCAGATGACGAGCAATGTTGTCCTGCTCGATAATCTGCTGGCGCAGTACGGACCGGAGACGAATGACGAACGCAATCTGTTACGGCGCGCCGTCGTTGTTTTAGCCGATCGAATGTGGCGCGAGAAAAGTTCCGAGGTTGCCAAGGCGAACCCCTTCGAGGCGAGCGCCGTAAGCGAAACATTCTATGCGAAGCTTCAGCAGCTTTCGCCGCAGAACGATTCCCAGCGCTCCCTGCAAGCCAGGGCCATACAGATCGCCACCGACATTGCGCAAACCCGCCTGTCGCTGTTCGCACAGACGAACAACTCGATCCCCATGCCGTTCCTGGTGGTACTGATTTTCTGGCTCACCATCATCTTTGGAAGCTTCGGCCTGTTTGCCAAACCCAGCGCAACCGTTTTCGGCTCGCTGTTCGTTTTTGCACTGTCGGCCGCCGGGGCGATCTACCTGGTCCTGGAGCTGGGGCAGCCATTTGCGGGTTTGATGCAGATTTCCAGCGCGCCACTGCGCAGCGCCCTCACGCCGCTCGGTCCCTAACGTTCGCATGATCGAGGTTGCCGGCCAGAGCGAGCCCCGACTGCTATCGTGGTCGTCGCGACCTGCTGCAGCGGCTGTTCGAGTTGATCAAGATGCGCATTGTGCTGCGATGTCCGAATCTGGCCCATGTCGGTCGGCTGCCTGATTTCCGCTTGCGAGGGCAAAGCGGACATTTGGGAAATTAGCGAGGTCGGCTAAGGGCCCACAAGCAGACTCTGGCGTCTGGTCGATCACTTCGAAACAGTCGTCATAATGGACAGGCCGGTAATCCGCACCGGACGATGCGTCGAGTGCGACAAGGCGCCTAGACGTTGATCTCGGCCGCTGCCCGCACAATCGCTGCTACGGTTGCCTTGGCTGCCGGCGACGAGGTTCTCCCTCGCAAACACACGATGCCCGTGCTTGACGGCGGCGACTGCCAGCCATGTACGACAAGCCGGACAAGTGCGCCGGATTCCAGCTCCCCCCGTACCGCCGCGTTCGTCGCACCCAGAACGGTATCCGTGGTGAGCGCGACCGTCTTGAGCAGGCCGTAGTTGTCGCACTCGAGCGCAATGGCGGCCTCCTGGCCCGCAGGCAGGCCCAGCAGGGCGGCGAGCTCCACCTTTGAGGGGCTCAGCAACTTCGGTGCGGCGAGACCGTACGCCCAGACGTCCTGCAGCATGTGCTCGCGCCCGGCCAGCGGATGTCCTGCCCGCACATACAGGCCGGCCTGCTGCCCCCCGATCAACTGGATGTCCAGCGCGGCATCCCCAGGCATGTCACGGACATCGGCGGCAAAGAACTCGATGCTTTCGGTGCGCAAGCTCTCCAGCAACTGCACCCAGTTGCCGACCTCCATGCGCAGCGCCACCTGCGGGTGCTGGCGGCGCAACGCCACAAGCGCGCGTGGCATCAGGGTGGCCGTTAGCAGCGGCCCGACGCCGAAGGCCGTGTCGCCGAGCTGGCTGTCGCGGTAAAGATCCACGTCGCGCTGCAGGCAACGCGCCTCGAACAGCAGCTTGCGCGCCCGCTCAATGACGAATTCCCCGGCACGGGTGGGGCGGACATCACCAACGTCGCGGTCGAACAGGCGGATACCCAGGTCGTTCTCGATGGCCTGGATGCTGCGGCTGAAGGCCGGCTGGCTCAGGTGGGCGGCTGCGGCGGCGCGGGCGAAGTGCAGAGTGTCGGCAAGGGCGACAACGTGATTCAGGCGGCGCAGATTCATGGCATTGCTCTCCATGCATCAAGACGATGAATATTATGCATTGGACGCAATATGGCGACACCCCTTAGACCGTTCCACAATTCAAAACATGAGAGCGGCAGGAGACGTCCCATATGAGCTCGCAATTGCAGTACCTTTTAATTGGCGCCTGCATCCTAGGCTTTGCCGCCATGGAGTTCGTCACCCGGCGGTATCAAGCCACCGTGCGCGGCAACGCGACAGCCAACGACGCCTGGCTTGAAGTGCTGATGTTCGTCAGCCTGATCGCCATCACTCAGCCTATCGCACTGCTGGGCAGCAACGCGTTGTGCAGCTGGCTCATGCCGACGCAGCACGACGCCTGGGCCAACCTGCCATGGTGGGCGATGGCCGGACTGCTGCTCATCGGCGATGACCTCACGCAGTACCTCTGGCACCGCGCCTCGCACACGCCCTTGCTGTGGCCGCTGCACCGCGCGCATCACAGCGCGGCCTACATGAGCGTGCGCATTACCTACCGCAACAACTTCTTTTACTACCTGATGATGCCGGGCCTGTGGATCGGCGGCGTGGCGGTGTACCTGGGTTTCGGCCCAGTCTATGCGGCGTACCTGGTGATCAAGTTGGCGGTCATCCTGGGCGCGCACTGCGCTTGGGCGTGGGATGCGCCGCTGTACCGCATCCGCGCGCTGCATCCGCTGATGTGGGTGCTGGAGCGCACCATCTCCACGCCGGCCACGCACCAGGCGCACCATGCGCTCACCAACGAAGATGGCATTGGCCACTACAAGGGCAACTTCGGCAACCTGCTGTTCTTCTGGGACGTGCTGTTCGGTACGGCGCATATCACACGCAAGTATCCCGCCAAGGTCGGCCTGCAGGACGACATCCTGTTTGGCCCGGAGCGCTGGACGACGCAGATGTTCTACCCGCTCGTCCACTCAAAGCGCGAACATTCGGCGCTCCGCCCCGGCGGCCGTGGCTTCACCGAAGCAGACCTGCAGACCGAAGCTAAGCAGAAGGCCACCTGAACGCGGGTAGCGTCGAGGCGCCGCAGCAAGCGTTCGCGATGCCTCGGAAGGAGCTGGAATGGGTAACCATCTGGTCCGCGAGCGGCCTCTTGGCCACACCGAGATGAGCCGAGCGGAAACCATCGTGCTTGCGGCTGGAGCACCGCGCTTGTGGCGATCTTCATCCGACTCATTGGTATTGGTTAGGAGAAGTCGATGATCGTCTGTTCTTGCAATGTGTTCAGCGACCACCAGGTGCGGTCAGTGGTCATAAAAGAAGCGCGACGGCCCCGCATGAGCGAGGTGTATGCCTGCCTCGGATGCTGCGCCCAGTGCGGCTGCTGCGCTCGCGCCATCAAGCGGATCATGGATGAGAGGCCGGGCTCCGTCCATGCGAGCGCAAGCATGCACTGACTTGGAGTTGACACGGTCACGGTCAGCACGTGCCCTGGTTATCCACCTGGAGGACACGCGAAACCCAGAGAAAGCGAACATCATGAACGTGCCTGTCAATTTCCGTTCCGTCGACATTCCCGCCGAACTGCAGTCCTGCTTCGCCGCGCAGCGGGCGGCCTATTTGGCGGCGCCCGAGCCATCCTACGATCAGCGCATTGCTGACCTGAAGGCCCTCGGGCAACTCCTGAAGGACAACAAGGACGAGCTGGTCGCAGCGATCAACGCCGACTACGGCAACCGGTCTGAATTCGAGACCCTTTTCGCCGAATATTTCGTTGTCCTGGAAACAATCGCCGACGCCAGAAAGAAGCTGAAAAAGTGGATGAAACCGCAGCGCAGGCACGTCGACTTCATGACCTACCCGCTCGCGCGCAACCGCGTCATCCCACAGCCGCTCGGCGTCGTCGGGGTCATCGTTCCCTGGAATTTCCCGCTTAACCTCAGCTTCTGCCCGCTCGCCGCAATTCTAGCCGCCGGCAATCGTGCGATGGTCAAGATGTCGGAAAATTCAAGAGCGCTCGCCGAGGTCCTGATCCGTGTCTCGCCGAAGTATTTCCCGCTCGAGAAGCTTGCCTTTTTCGAGGATGGCGGCGGACGAGGACCCGCATTCTCGTCATTGCCCTTCGACCATCTGCTGTTCACGGGATCCGGCGCGACCGGTCGCGCAGTCATGGCAAACGCGGCCCGCAACCTCACCCCTGTCACGCTTGAATTGGGCGGCAAGGCACCTGCAATTGTTGGGCCTGACTTCCCGGTCAAGACAGCGGCAGAGCGCATTCTCTGGGTGAAGATGTTCAATGCCGGTCAGATCTGTACGAATGTCGACTACATGTTTCTGCCCAAAGGGAGTGAGGACGAATTCGTCCATCATTGCCGCAAGCTGTTTGCCGAGCGCTTCCCGGACATCAACGGTCAAGACTACACGTCGATCATCGATGAACCGTCGTTCACGCGGCTGCAGGCGACCCTGGAGGATGCACGTACAAAGGGTGCAGTCCTGGTCAATCTTGCGGAACGGCAGATTCCGGACACGAAGCAGCGCAAATTTCCACCGCATCTCGTGCTAAATCCGACGGACGACATGATTGTCATGCAGCGCGAGATCTTTGGCCCGATCCTGCCGATCAAGACCTATACAGATCGGCAGGAGGTCGCCGACTATATCAATAGTCACGACCGACCGTTGGCAATCTATCCATTCACCTCCGATGCCGAGCTGCGCGACTTCTACATCTCGCGGGTGATGTCGGGTGGCGTATCGGTCAATGAAGCTCTCCTGCACGTCGGCCAGCACGACCTGCCATTCGGTGGGATCGGTGCGAGCGGTATGGGCCATTACCACGCGCGCGAGGGGTTCAACACCTTTTCAAAATTGCGCCCGGTCTTCTATCAAGGTCCTCTCTCGCCGATCCAAATGCTATTTCAGCCGCCCTACGCCGGCCGCCCAATGAGCATCCTGCGGACGATGATCAAGTGGAAGACGTGATGCGTGACTGTGGCAGATCGGCGCCAATGATATGCGCCGCAAGCCTGGGCGGATGCCGGGCGTCGTCGGCATTTTATCCCGGTATCGTCGCGGTCGATCTCAGCCAGGGCGGCGCACATTTTGAAGCTCTGCTGACCATAGTGACTGCGGCGTCGATTCATTCTCATTCGCACGGAGACCGCCATGAAGGGTAACGTCTTTATCATCACCGGCGCGCTGGGCGCGCTTGGCAAGGTGGTCGCCGAGGAAGCCCTTTCGCGCGGCGCGCGAGTCGCCGGTATCGATCATGCTGAGTCGCAGTTCGCCGCAACAGCCCAGCGGATCGAATTCGGCCGCATCGACCTGACCGATGCGGCACAGGCGAAAGAGGCGATCGATGCCGCCGCCGCGCATTTTGGCGCGATCGACGCGCTAATCAATATTGCTGGCGGATTTGCCTTCGAGACCATTGCCGACGGCGATCCCAAGGTTTGGCAGCGCATGCATGCTCTCAATGTCGAGACCGCGCTGAATGCTTCGCGCGCAGCGATCCCGCATCTTCTCAACTCGCGGGCGGCCCGCATCGTCAATATCGGTGCGACGGGCGCACTGCAGGCCGGCCCCGGCATGGGTCCTTATGCGGCGTCGAAGGCCGGCGTGCATAAGCTGACGGAGTCACTGGCTGCCGAGTTGAAAGGCAAGATCACCGTCAATGCGGTGCTACCCTCGATCATCGATACCGCGGCAAACCGCGCCAGCATGCCGAAGGCCGATTCTTCCGAATGGGTCGCGCCAAAGGAACTCGCCGATGTCATCCTCTTCCTGGCGAGTGACGCCGCCAGCGCCGTTACCGGCGCGCTGCTGCCGGTCAACGGACGGGTCTGAAGCGGGGTTGCGCCGCAACCAGCTTCCGAAGCACAGCTCAGCTACCGGATGCCCCTGCGCCGATATCGATGTACGTCCCAGTCGCCTGTCCCGCAAAGACCACCGAAAGATGATAGTCCTCGAGGTTCTGTGAATAGGATAGATCCAACCCAGCTTACTGCGATGACCGAGGTCGGCATGTCCGCAAAGGGTCAAAAGCCGACCTCGGGTGAATGACCGCTTTTGGCAAAGCGGACGTTCGCACGCCTCGCAAGGGAGCTTTCAGCGACTCTTGAAATCTAGGATCAATGGTGGGCGCACATGGGTCGAACCATGGGGCCTCTCGCGTGTCAAGGCGGGTTAGTCGCTCGGGGGGGGCGGGCCTCTCCTTGGATGATGCCATCATGCCGGTGTTTTGCCCGACGCGTCAATCGAATTTCGGAAAATGCGTAGCTCATTGATCCGACTGATGTCGGCTACTGTGCATGGGGTTGTTTTCGACTTTTTTGATCAGACGGCCCCGACAGGCGTCGGGCCTGCGTGATCGTTTGCAACCGGCGGAGGGGGTCAGGAGGGCGGATGGTGGGCGCACAAGGGATCGAACCTTGGACCTCTCCCGTGTGAAGGCCGGACCTGTAGTTGATGCAATTTGCTAATTTCCCGGCTGGCTCAATTTCCCCGTCTTTTCCCCGCTACTCAATTGGCGAACTAAGGCCCGGTTGACCACGCCAGCTGGCGCGACGGCCCGCCGCGGCGATCGGCAATCTCATCAACTGGTGCTGGCCTGTTTCCGACCTCAGTGGCCTAGTTTGATTTTGGGGGTGGCCTGATTTGAAGGGAGCAAGTCAGGGGTAACATATAATGGTAAAAATGCCGCACCTGGAACCGAAGGGGCGAATGGACCAATTACCTAGCGGGGTAATGTTGAAGGTGCCTGCAAGTCCAGTTGTGAAATTAATTTCACTGCCCATATTTGGCGTACGGTTGTGGATGAGCTGTACGCGTACAGTTTTGATGGTTTTGGGCTGAATTTGGTTAATTTGCGTGTTGTTATGGTTGCTAGCGGTTTGTTTTTTAAGTTTCTTGAAACTATCGATGAGCGATGTTAGTTGTATGTACGGTCGCTGATAGCGGTGAAAAACAGCGGCTCCGCCTCTTTCGGGAGGCTCCACGGTTCGTGGACGTAAGGTGAGTATTTCGCACGAGGGTTCTTCTGGAACGAATTTCTGCCCTCGGAAATAGCCCCTGCGGGGGCTATTTTCTTTTCTGAGCGATGACGTTCCTTGGCGGCGGCCGGGTAAGTTTCCTTCCATTTATGCGGTAGTCCACTACCGTGACGAAGCTAACAGCTGGCAATTTCTCTGGCAGCTTCGGCCTCAGATGGGCGCTGGTTACGAACATCGCGCCATCAAACCCGTCCGATTTCTTGGCCTTCTCGACGTCGAAAAATGCAACATATGGCGCATTTCCCTCGCCAGGCATTTCGACGATCAGGAAATTCCCCTTATCACCAAAATAAGCCCTTCCAGCAGCAGCGTAGCGGATCATGTCCACCAGCTCCTTTGAAAGCTTATAGCGTTCATGGCAGAAGCATCGCTTCTCCCTACCATCAACCATGTGAAGGTCAGGGCTATCCTCTGGGGTAATTTCTCGGGTGAAGCAATGAAAGCCAAAGCTGACACGAACAGTATATGGCGGCGCGCCATCCTCCTTGGCCTTCACTTCCATCGTGAACGGGTCCAAGTGGTCTAGATCGTAATCGACCCCCGCAATTCTCTTCTTCCCAAAACCCGACAAGAAAACACCCCTGAAACTAGCAGGCCGCGCACATCACTACCTTTAGGAAAGAATGAAGCGAGTCTATTAACTGTTCGTTAGAACTTGAGGCCGCCTCAGTTGGGCGGCCTATTTCATTATGGTTTGGATTCCGGCTCCTCCGGAGTCGGCTCAGCAAGTGCCACCATAAGCTCAAGCCAAGACTTTAAGGCTGCGTGGCTTTTGCCAGAAATCCCCCTTGGAATCTCCAGTGCTACCGTTCCCTCAGGGAGGGGGAGTGTCGCGCGAGGAACCAGTGGCTCCACGGGCAGCCCCCCTCCCGCGAACCTCTGTGGTCGCGAGGAGTATCGGCCCGCCCCCGTGGCCGAAAGCCCCGTCATTGGCGGCGAATCCCCTTCAGGATTTCCATGCGACACCATTTCGCCTTCTTCAAGACTAGAAGACAGACTGTCTTCATTTTTTAGATTAGCGAAGGTAACCGTTTCATCGAATCCACGCAAGAACATCTGGGCTGCCGCTTGCGTAAAGCCGCGATCCAAATGAAGCTCGCTAAGGCAATGATTGTCACTCGGCCGATTTGGAAGCCATTTTTCGGCATATTCTGCAAACAAACGAGGACGCAACGAAGCCTCCCGAATGGAGGATTCCTTCGCGCCGGGGCGAGTATCATGCAAGATACGGTGAGCAAGATCAGAAAGCTGAATTCTCCGATCTTGCCCCCTGCCAACGTCTTCGAGGAGCCCATAGGACTTAAGGGCCGCAACAGTCTGCTGAAGTCCGCTACTGGCAGGCGCATAGCCCCACGTTTCGGCTATCGTGGCAAGACGAGCCGAGTTCCGGCGATGGGCATCATAAAAGGTGCGAGCCCGGTCAACCGCCTTAGAAAGCGAAATAAAAGGGAATGAGGGGCTACGCTCCTTGCGCGAGCGCTCCGTGTCGTCGTCCAAATCGGTCATCCGGACCTCCTTAGTCTGGAGGCCTTATAGCAAGCCGCTCAGAGATCGACAAGACATCATGTCTGATGTCTGATAAAATTTTTTATGTCTGATTTTCTCTGATTGGACTTGAACCGGCCAGCGGGGCGTGTATTCTGCGGCAAATTCGCGGAGGCAAGTATGACAACATGGCCAGAGCTTCAGCGTAATCCCGACCGGCGTTGAGGCTGTGACACAATAGGAAAGGGCCGCTACCCGGCTCCCCGTGAAGGAAAGGTAGCGGCCCCTAATCGGCTCTAGAAGTTCAGGGATCGTCTAACGGTAGGACGCCCGCCCCTACAAGCTGGGAAACCACCGAATATGCGCACCCCGGGCCAGCGACCAAGCTAGAATATACGCTTTCCAGAGCGGCTTTTCTAGAGTCCTGGGGTCAATCCCACACTCCATGAACGTCCTCCCGAGCGAAACGAGTCGAAGTCATTGCGCCCTTTGCGAAGGCGTCGGCGTCCGCGCCGCTTGGCACGCCTGCTGCGGAGGGGCATGCTCACGCGTTGGAGGATCCAGCATGCCTGCCTACCTGGTTCGCATTACAGAAACCCGCGACCTAGTCGGGATATTCGTCGCCGACGACGAGGATGACCTCGAGTTCGTAGTGGACGAATGCACCGATGCGCCGGGATGCGAGTACGTCGAACTCCCCAACGGCGGCGTGATGTGGGAGAGCCCTTCAAAACCGGTGCCACTGGACGCTGGCGATCCCGAGGATGACGCATCGCCAGTCGAGGAGTTTCCATGGAATGGCGCCTCGCTCTCCGAGCGCTGGTGGTACATCACCTACGGGCTCGAGAAAGTCGAATGGACGCCGTTTGACGAGGACCCCCCAAGTCCGCCGCGGACGGAGCCGCGACCGCGCCCATTGGGTTCGGCGCGCGTGATCCAATTCCGGAAGCGCAGGGGCGACGAATAACTGGGGGAGATTACGCCGGTTATCCCCACAGCTCGGGATCACTTGCCAGTGATCTGCGCCAGCTTCTTTGGCATAGACGGGACTGGCAGCAGATCCGCGCGCCGGGCTTCCGCGCTCGCCTTGGTGTGCTTGTACCGGTCCGCCGAGTCCGGGTCCTTCCAGCGGCCGGTTCGCGTCAGGCCGTAGGTATCGAGCCCACCATAGCGGTGCATCCAGGTGCCGTAGGTGTGGCAGAAGATGTGGAAGCCGCGCATGCGCTTGGGCAGAACTACGCCGGCCCGGTCCAGCGCCAGGTAGAGCATCTTGTAGAGCCGGCCGCCCTTGCAGAAACGAAAGAGCTTCTCGTCTGGTTGACGCTCAAGGAAGGGCACGCCAGCGCCCGCTCTGTCGCGGCCGGCAGCACCATTCGCCAACACCACTCCCGAGGCCTTGCGCGGCCTCACAGGACGCGGGGGCTGTTTCCGGAAAGCTTCCACCACGATCGGCGGCAGATGCACCGGGCGGGGCTCGCTGTTCTTTGTGGCACCGAGATAGAGCAGCGCCTGGTCGAGCCGGACGCCGCGGAGCAGGGCTTCCTCGGTGGCATCACCTAGCCGCATGCCGGTGTAGAGCAGGGTCAGGCAGAACAGTCCAAACTCCGGCTCGATAATGTAGGCTTCGCGTATCACTGCAAACGCCTGATCCGGCTCGAGCCACTCGGTCGCTTTGCTTCCGCGCCAGCCTTTCGGCCGGCGGATCTTGCGCTCAATGCCGGCGTGCTTCAGTACGGCCGAAACGGGCGTGTGAAATTGCCGGTTGAGCGTGGTGGCCGGGGCGAGCGGATAGACACCGCGGGCTGCGTTGTCGATCGCGATCTGATCGATTTTGGCGAGTGGCATGTCCCGAAGTGCGTGCGGGCCGGTAGCCTCGATAATCTTGCTGAGAAACTTGGCCTCGCCGCCGGCCTTGAGGTACGCGAGCGCGGCATCCGCAAAGGTCGGGGGCCGCGGGGCCTCGACTACCTCCGGAGCGGGACGATAGTCCCCGCGCTCGATGGCGTCCTTGATGTCCTTGAGGATCCGCTTGGCGACCCGCAGTTCAGGAGTACCCGCAGTTCGTTCAACGTAGATTCCGAGGTAGGTGCCCCGGATCGTGTAGTTCGGGCTCTTGCCTTTGCGCGGCGGTCGGAGGCTGAGGGGCATGGTTTTGACAGCGCGTCCTTGAGGCGGGCCAGGTCCTCGGGGAAAAAAAGCTTCCGCCGGCCTATCGTCCGGTAAAATGGGTGCGTGTGCAAGAAGTCTTGGAAATAGCGGCGAGAGACCCGAAAATAGGCTGCCGCCTCGTTCAGGGTTTTCGGTGGATCGATCACGGTAGCTTCCATAGGACAACGACTACGGCGGTGACTAGGGCAGCCAGCACGCCGACCCCGCAGGTGATCCACTGTGCGCGCAAGATCGTCTTCCGAGCGCGAATTTGGTCGGCCCGACTCTCCATCATGGAATGGGTCAAGAGGTCGAGCTTGAGATGGACCGGATCCTGACTTGCTGGCGCGGCGGGCTCTTGGGTCATGCGCGAGATCCTGCGGCAAGTAATCGGTTAGCAGCCTCGTAAGATTCGGCAATCATCTTCCAACGATCCCGCTGCGCCGTAACTTGGTGCTGAGCGCGCTCAGAGAGGTCTGCCTGAGCGGCCGATCGAGCGGCATTCGTTAGAGCCGCGTCGCGTGTCTTCTCCGCTGCAGCCAGGCTGAGTGTGAGAAGAGCGATCGTGTCGCGAAGCTCTTGGAGCTCCTTAATGACGTCGCGGCGAATGATTGGCGGACGCGACTGGCCCGGGGCCAGAGCCGGCGCGTCCGCCTGCGATCCGATGTCAACGGGGGGAGCTGACATCGGAATCCTATCGGCCTTTCGCCAGACGTGCCGCGAGGCGTTTGCTGAGCGAAGACACCTGATATGGGTTCAGATCATATTGGTACTCAGGCTTTGCTCGATCGAGGCGCGTGAGAAGCCGAATAAAATCCGCGGCCAGTTTGCAGTCTTGGAGCGATGCAAGTCTGACTGAACAAGCCTCAAAGAGAAGCGATGAGAGCAAGAAGCGGCGTGCGCCGGCATCAACACGAAGGGCCCACAAGCCAGACGTGCGCTGATCCTCGAGAATGGCTTTCGTCTCCTGATGAAGCCGTTCCAACTTGAAGAGCTTTTGGCTCTTCAGATAGAGGATGTTGGCATGTCCCTGACCGCTGGCCTGGGCATCCTTGATCCAGTCGTCATAGAAGCGAATGATTTCGCGTGGAAAACTGGTTTCCCGACCGGACTGGTTCAATTGAATGCTTGGATAAGGAAGCTTTTGATTGACAGGCAACAAGGCTTCTTTTTGCTTGAGGCGTTGCTGGGCCTTTACGAAATCTCGATATGCTTTCTGCGCATCAGCGAACACGACGGCTGCTGATGTGCTCGCACGCGCCTTGCGCACGGAGCGCAGAAGCGCAGTGCTGCGCGCCATCTTTTCCTTGTAGAAGAGATCATGAAAAACGACCTGCTTCTTCAGCGCCGTGCTCGGCTCGGGATATTTGATCGGCGGTGCAGCGATGACCGGCGGCACGCTCGAAATGGGGCGCGCTGCGAAGTCAGTTTTGGAAGATCTAGGCCGGAAAAAGACAGGCGGCGTTGCTGAAGTTTGAATCGCAGTCATTGCTCGTACTCCTATCTGGCCTGAGCATGAAACTTGGCGATCGCGTCCCCAATGTTTCGCATCATGAATTTCAACTGGCCTTCGCCGGGCGCGAAAAATACGCTGCGCATTTCATCTCGTCCGGCGTAGGCCATGAGTTCGACGGCCTCGGTCAGGCTGGTGGGTTGATAGTTCACGATTGCGTCTTCGGCCGCCGTCCAGGCGCGGTGCGCCTTGTTCAGCATCCGCTTGGCGTGAGCGAGGCCGGGAGGCTTGGCCCGGTCGCGGGCGGCCTCCTGAGCGTCCCAGTCCGCCAGCAGAGAGGCGGATCGAGCTTCGACCTCTGCGCGGTCCTCGGCTCGATCAGCGCCCGCGAGAGCGGCGGCCTGGTTCTTCTCGATACTTTCGCGCGAATGGTAGAACCAGTCTGACGCCGGCATATCCAAGTCCGGCTCGCCGTCGCGGATGAGTTTGGAGGCGCGCGTGACGCCGCCCTTTACCTTCGGCCCAGCGCCAGCGGTCCGCCGAAATTGATCGCTCAGCCGGTCCTCAAGGGTCGACCACCTCTCGACTTGGGCGACAGCCGCGTTGAGCTTGTCGATGAGGGCCGCGAGATGATTGCTCTTCGGCTTGAGACCCCGCACGGCGGGGCTGCTAGTGGGGAGAACGAGGTTCGGATGACGATCGTCTGGTGAAGCAATCATTGCGGTTGGCCCCGTCGTGGTGAGTGACGAAACCATCGTGCATTAATTCATCGTTCGCGTAAAGTCATTTCGTGAATTAATTCACTATTTGTGATCGAATAGGAGCCAGTTCAGGACGTCTGTGGTGTCGCCTCGGATGACATTCTGGACTACGCCAACCACTCTAAACTCGTCATTGCCGCCATATTTATCGATAAAAACGCGTTCAATCAAAGGCCTACCGGCGCCGCGCTCTTTTTTGCCGGCGAAATGATCTTCGTAATGAGCGCTGACCAGCTCCCAGCCGGGGACGCCATCGCGCCGTCGGCGGATCAACCTTGCCGTATGCTCTACCTTAAAAGCGTCCTTTGATCGGCGCTCGACTATCACGGGGCCGGCGCCGTAGTCCGCCTCGGGGCGTACTTCGATGTATCGCTCGACATCAGCCTCGTCGGTCTTCAAACAAAACAAGATATCGCCGTTCTCCGCGATCATGTTGGCGCTTGCGTCCCTCACGACATACGCGAAGCATTCCTTGGATGATTTGATGGTGTGTGTAAGGTGAAGCGGGCCATATTCCATGTAGTTGAATGGCGCCGGGTCGATCCATACCCCTGCCGCTACATCCCCTATGACGAACGTAAAATTGTATCCGGCTTCGTGAAGGCCCATAGGGGCGGGCCTTTCCCCTGGCTTGTAAATTGCAGGCTGGTGGGCCTCGGTCAGTGTCAGGTCGACAGTGCTCTTCGAATCAAGAAAAGGCGCGGGGCTTATGCCCGTAAAGTCAGCAATCTTCTGAAGCGTTGACATCGAGAGCTTAAACTTATGCTCTGGATCGTTCAGCGCTCGAGTCAAAGTGGAAGCGGAGATGCCGGCCTTTCGAGCCAGGGCACCGGGTTTGAGGTTATTTTCCTCGAGGACGTACCGGACGTAGGCGAGGGCAGCAGCATCAAAATTCATTGCCGCACCATATACCGAGAATTTATGCACTATATGATGCATTAATTCACTTTTATGAGTTGCATTGCATCGATGTTTCGTGATTAAATGCACGTCTCATGTTGATCCCCGAGCAACTCTTCGCAATTGAAGGCCGTCTGAGGGCGGCCAAAGTTCCATTGGTGCGCGTGTTCGCGTCGGCCGGCATTGATCGGTCGACTTGGAGCCGATGGCGCTCGGGCACAGTCAGCCCAACTCTAAGAAAATGGGCTGCGGTCAAGGATGCGGCAAACGCTCTTGCCCCTAATGCACCGAGTACCGCATCGCTCGATAGTACAGCGGACCATGACGCTGGATCATCTCAGCGTCCCACGCTCGAAACCGAACAATCGCCGCCAACTGATCAAGATCCCGAGGCCGATGCTCCGGGAGTTTCGCGCGGTGTCTCGTCTTCATCCGAACAATCCTCGATCGCGACGGAGAAATCCGGCGCCGAATAAACGTTCGCGGACCCGACGTCGGCAAAACTGAACGGTCCGCGATCAGAGTGTCCGTAGCGTAAGCGTAACGATCGCCCCGTGCTCTCCTGGAAACAGGAGTGGCACGGATGCGATCGGAAAAATCCGACAAGGCGTCGGAGGTCAGACAAATGGGGCGTCAGACGACTGTGAGTGAGGCGTCGCTGCTACTGCGAGAGATCGCAGGTACTCGCGGCGCCGGCGAATCGATCAAGGGCGTCCTGAACCGGCTTCATAGGAAGCTGGTCCAGTGGTCGCCAGGTCGCGTTCGAGACGTTTGGTACGCGGATGCGCGCGTGCGCCTTCGCGCCGAAGAAGTGGAACAACTCCGCGCGCTTGCTAAGCCGTCGAGACCTGGGCGAACGTTTCGCTGCGTCGGCCTGCCTCCATGTGGCCGCTCAAGGGTGATGATGAGACTTTCCGGACGCCTGAGAAGGTTTCCTATGAGCGCATCGAGTTTCGCGTTCGCTATTCCGACGATGTCGCTGACCTGTCGCCGCTGGACCGCGTCATTCATCCGGCATTGACGGCTGAGCAGGCCGTCGACCCGAGCTACGTCATCCCGACACGATCAATTTTTGACGTGCTGGGCACCCTAGAAATCGACCGCCGCAGGGGCATCAGAATCATCACCCAGCGACGCGCGGACGTGACCTCGTAAATTCACCCCGAAAGGAACGACAATGGCCGATCTTTCCATCACTGCCGCAAACGTGCTTCCCGGCGCCGGTGCCGTCACCGAGGACGGCCTCGCCGGCGCCACCATCACCGCCGGCCAGGCCGTCTACCGCGATACGGACAACAGCTACAAACTGGCGGACGCAGACGCCGCATCGGCGCTGATCCGCACTGCGCGCGGTATCGCGCTCAATGGCGCGGCTGCCGGCCAGCCGTTGAAGATCCAGAAGTCGGGCGAGATCACGATCGGCGCCACGTTGACCGGCGGCACGACCTATTATCTGTCGGGCGCCGCCGGCGGCATCTGTCCGCTCGCTGACGTCGGCACCGGTGAATATTTCCACATCGTCGGCATCGCCAAGTCGACGACCGTCATGCTCCTGGCTCTCGCCTATTCGGGCGTGTCGGGCTGATGAAGGACATCCGCCCAGCGCTGCGTTCTCTCTTGCTGGGCGATGCCGGTGTCGCAGCACTGGTCGGGACGAACGTTTACCCGATCCGGCTGCCGCAGGGCGTGAAGGTCGCGAGCGTGGTCTACACCCGCGTTTCCGGCGACACCGACTACAAGATGGAAGGCGCCTCCGGGTACGCGCGCTCGCGCATGCAGATCGACGCCTGGGCACCGACGGCGGACGCCGCCACGGCGCTCGCGAACAAGGTCAAGGACTGCCTGAGCGGCTTCAGCGGCGCGGTGGGCAATCCTTCGGTCTTCATCCAGGGGGCGTTCTGCGCCGATGAGCGCGAGCAGTACGATGATATCGTGCAGCTTTATGGCGTGAGCCGGGACTATTTCATCCATCATGAGGAACTTTGATGGCCGCTTCAGTCGTCACCATCACGCTTTCCGTCAGGCTGCCGTTCTGGTGGCGCGCATACGTCGGCGCGCTGAAGTTCTTCAATGACGTCGGCGCGCTCAATGTTAATCCTGAGGTCGCCGCAGCCTTCATCTGCCGTCACACCACCGTGCGGTGCGGAAAATGGCGCGGCAAACTTTCAAAATAGAAGGCCTCGCCGAACTCGACGAGGCGCTCACCGAGCTGCCAAAGGCGACGGCCCGCAATGTGATGGCGCGAGTTCTGAAAGAGCAGGGCCAGCCGATCAGGGATACGGGCGAGCGTCTGGCTCCTCGACGCAAGGGCGGTCTGAAGGCTTCCTACACGATCGGCACGAAGCTTTCCCGTAGGCAGAAGAGCCTGAACCGGAAAGAGAGCGACGTCGAGGTCTACATCGGGCCGGGCCCGGCCGCGAAGTCGGTCCAAACGGAATTCGGCAACGCGCACCAGGCGGCGCACCCGCACCTCAGGCCGGCGTTCGACGGCAACGTTATGAAGGTGCTCAACGGCATCAAGGACAGTCTGGCGGTCGAGATCGAAAAGGCGCGCGCGAGGCTGGCCAAGAAGGCCGCGAAACTCGCCGCAAAGATCGCGGCCGGACTGTAATTCGTTTCCCCAATCCCGCCGGGGCGTGTCGCGGGGGCCAACAATCTGACATGGAGATATCGCGATGACCACGCAGGCGCGCATTGGTTACGGCACGCTGTTCAAAACCGGCAACGGCGCAGTCCCGGAAGTCTTCACCACGCTGGCCGAGGTGACCGCCATCACGCCGCCGGCGATCGCGCGTGATACGGTTGACGCCACGCACGAGGAAAGTCCCGGCGCGTGGCGCGAGTTCATCGCGGGCCTGAAGGACGGCGGCGAGGTCTCGCTCGAGCTGAACTTCCTTCCCGGCGGCACGGCCGCGGCGGCGATGATGGCCGAGCTCGACCTTGACGGCCCGCTCGCCAGCAAGAACCGCCAGATCTTGTTCCCGGACGGCTCCTATTTCTCGTTCGCCGGCATTCTGACGGCCTTCGAGCCCGACGCGCCGATCGATGACAAGATGTCCGCCTCGGTGACGTTCAAGGTCAGCGGCAAGCCCTCGCTGGTGCAGGCGTAACGCATGGCAAATCCGTCTCGAGCTGAAACCTGCATCGCCTCTCAGTACGGCGTCGGGGATGGCTATCACGGAAAGCGCGCCGCGAACGGCTCGATCTTCAACACCTACGCGACCAGCCCTTACACGGTGGCGCACAAGACGCACCGGTTCGGAACGGTGCTCAGGATTACGAATCTGGCCAACGGGCGCTCCATCTCGGCCGTGGTGACCGATAGGGGCCCGTTCGTCAAAGGCCGCTGTGTGGACCTCGGACGGGCGGGGGCGAGCGCGATCGGCATGAGCGGCACTGCGTGGGTTTCGGTCGAATGAACCACGCCACCGGCCGCAAAATGGTGTGGCCAATCTACTTGAACGGCCACCCGGTCGTTCGTTGCTTCCTACCTGGCAGCATGACCTGAAGGAGAACTGACAATGGCTGATCGCTTCGCTGGATACGGCAATGGCTTGGATTCGCCGGCGGTAAAAATCGCTCAGGTATCGAGCGGTGTCGACCTTCCGGCCGGACCGTGCCGCTGTCTCCTGGTCGGCACCGCAGGCACGGCTACCGTGATCGATTCCGAGGGGAATACGGCCACTAATATCCCGTTGCAGGCCGGCTACAACCCGTTGCGCGTCACCAAGGTCACGTTCGGCTCCACTGCCGACGTCTGGGCTCTGTACTGAGATGTTGGGCCTCGGTCTTTCGCTGACCGGTCGGGCGGCCCTTGGGCGGGCGAGCAGGCCCGCAATCTCAGTCCCGGCTACCAATCTGAAGGCGGTTTACTCCGTCATGAGGGTGGCGGGCTGGACGGGAAGCTGCATCAGGGTGCAGCGCGCGTCCGACAGCACTCAGATGGATATCGGCTTCGCCGGGAATGTCGTTGACAAGGCGGCGGCGGATACCTTCGCGTCCGGCTCTGCTCTGACCATCGCCAAGGTCTATGACCAATCCGGCAACGGTCTCGATCTTGTCCAAGCGACTGACGCCAACCGGCCGATCTTCTCCTCGCTGAACGAGTGGGCGGGTATCCGGCCGATCACCTTCGACACGTGGCCGCAGAGTGCGGTCGCGAAGTGGCTAGATACGCCCTTGTTGTCCGGCCTCAACCGCCAAGCCATCAGCGTCTACATGATGATGGTCGACCACTGCCCCAACCAGCAGAACCTTATCTGGGAGGGCTTTTCTGACACTGGTTTCGCCACCTCGAATTCATTCCTACTTGGCTCCGGCGGCGGTCTTGGTGTGAATTTCGGCAGCCTGATCTTCAATACGTTCTTCCCGCGCAGCCATTTGCAGACGATCACGACCGTATGCGGCGGCTCCAATGTTCGCGCGCGGTTGGATGGCGTCGAGCGCACCTTCGCGACTGGCGCGATCTCGTCGTCGGCAATCCAAGGCATGCGGTTCGGCAAGAGCTCGCTCAACAATCAGTACAATTCGCAGAACGATGTCTTCTGCATCGCGATCTATGCGCAGGCCGATGGTGCTGCGGCAAACCTGGTCGTCGAGAGCGCGCTCAATGCCTCGTTCAATCCCGATCGCGCGGGTACCATCAACTGGAACTACCGTCTCGTCGAGGACGGCAATTCGCTGATGAGCGGCGTCGGTGCGGCCTCGCTGCAAAGCGCGGGCTGGCAAGGCGGATTCGGCCGCGGGCCTCAGGGCGACGTCCGCACGTGGGAATATTACAACATGGGGCTGGCAGGTCAGACGCTTGCCACCGCCTACACCAACCGCGCGCGTGTGCTCGGCCTGTTTGATGCGACCAAGTCGAGGAACGTTCTCCACGTCATAGATCCGACCAACGATATCGGCGTCATCACCTATAGCAGCACGGCCGATGCCCAGACTGGCAACACGGTCTCTGCGCAGAACCTCTACAACAACTATTTCCTGCCGTATGTGGTGGCCGCGCAGGCGGCTGGGTTCACCAAGATCGTCACATCGACGATCCTCCCGTGCACTAACTTTAACGTCGGAGCGGGAAATTTCAGGGGCGATTGCCGCAACTACTATAATTCGCTGCTGACCGGCGGCGCCGGTGCGAACGGCTACGTGGTTGCCGATATCGGCTCCATCTCGCAGCTGCAGAACACGGCCGACCTGAGCTATTTCCTGCCTGACGGCATTCATCTGACGGCAGCGGGATACGCGCTGGTCGAGGCGGTCCGGAAACCGCTAGAAATTGCCTAGCTGGCGCCTCCCTCAGGTGCTTTCCGTATTAGGGCGTGCACTCATAAAGGAGCAGACGTCGGCTTTTGGGGTCTAAGTAGAAATTCTTTGCTCAATCAGAAATCGCCGCTTCTGACCCACAACGGACTTCCGGAACGACCATCGCACTACATTGAGTTGGGAGTTGTAACAACGAGCTGTGGTAGTCAAGCACTAGATAGATGTCGCGGTCGAGGCGGTCGTCCGGCACGATCGAGGGCGAGGAACGCATACGCTATTCCGATACGACAAGGGCGAGAGACGGCCCCGGCTCCAGGGGGGTCAAGGGGGTAAGCCGGGGGCCGCTCCGCCAGCTCTGGCAGCGAGCCAGCGACGACTCAAATATTCGCCCGCACTTTTGGTTCCTTTCCGAGCTGAAGGGGGCGCTGTCCGTATTTAACCCAGTGTCACCAGTGTCATAAGACTGATTTTAACGGGGGCTAACATGGTATAAGGCAAGCCAGCGGGGAGCGCTCCTATGACCCGCGCGGGCAACAAGAAGGTTGAGTCATTTGATCAACATTGCTGAGTGCCAAGAACATGCTGACCACTACAAGAGTCTTTCCGGCGCGATCGGTATTTCCAAGGATCGCGCCGCCGTCCTGAAAAACATTGCCCGAACTTATGTGGGTTTGGCCGGCCAACTGGATAGACTAGCTTCCCTCTCGAGGAACGAGCAGAGGTAGGTGCCGGCCTGCTTCCGGCCCCAGCCGCCTAGTTTCATTTGGGCGTGGCCTGTTTTACGAAAAGAACAATTTGAGGTCGGCGTCGTTCTGGTCTGATGAGACGGTACTATTTTGATCTCAGAGAGGGTGACGAGATTTTTCCGGATGAGGAAGGTCTGGAACTCTCGACCATAGAGAAGGTGCAAGAAGAGGCGGCTCGCTCAATGGCCGATATGGCTCGAGATGCCGTCCGCGCTGGGGGGCGGTAGCCGACAGCTGTCGATTGAAGTCCGGGATGACAGCGGTCCGGTGCTCCAGCTCAAATTCACATTCGAGGTCGAACGGCGCAGGCATTGAGGCCGCCGTAATGGGCGCCCTGTTCGAATTTCGCGGTGGCTTAAGTTCGTTCTAGTGTGGGAACTGTTCTTACCTTTCCTCGTTTTGGAGTCATCTTAACTGCTCAAGGAGCCGCGCCATGGGAGAGCGCCGCAGAGTGAAGCAAACCCGTTCCCTTGAAGAACGAATGGCCGAGCAGGCCGCCAAGCTCAAAACGATGGCCGATCGGTTGCCGGCTGGGGCCGAGCGCGAGGCGCTCCTAAAGCGAGTCAGAATCGCCGAGATCGGCGCCCATATAACTGACTGGCTGCGCTCGCCTGGCTTGCAGCCGCCCAAATAAGACTTCGAAACAAATGTTCACTTTGATACTTAGGAACATCGACACGCCACGAGGTGATTCGATGCTCCAAACGATTTTGATTATGGCAGGACTCGGTACCGCGCTGATCGGCATCATAGTCATCGTATTCGAGTGGCGCGCGTTGGGCGGGTATTGGAGCCTTAAGAGGCGGCCACCCGAAAATTTCACAACGGACGCGAAGTAGGCCTCCTCATTGGAGGCCGTATTTCTCGTCCTATTTGCGAGTGAGCAGATCTTCACCGGGCGGCATCAGCTTCACGTATGTGCCGCTTTCGTGCTTCGATAACCAGCCGCGATCGACGGCGTGTTTGAGCCCCGCGCCGAACTCGCTGCCGCTGCCCTTCAGGTTGAACATGAACGGCGCGTTGATCCGCTCGATGTAGATGCGGCCGTCCTGGACAGCTTCGACGCTCGCTGCGAGCTCAAGGAGCTTGCGCGCAGCCGCCTCCGGGTCCGCATAGGGTCTTTCTTCGGTGTGCTTCATCGGCGTGTCCCATTGGCCGCCTGCGCGGCATAGATGTGAGCGCGGTGCGGGTAGCTCTCGGCTGGTTTCCAGCTGTCGAATGTCGTCCCGCAGACGCAGCGCATAAGTGTGCTTCGGATTTCGCTGTCGAGCTTCTCGCCCCGCGCCCGCTTGGCCGCAACCTCGGCCCGCCAGTCGCGATCGTGGCGCCATTCGGCGAAGGCAGTGTCTGGGATGGTGGGCCGCAGATCGGACCACGCGGTCTCGAAAACCTCGCGCGCGGCTTCGAAGGTGGCGGCTATGCCACTTGGCCATGTGCCTGGCTCCATGCCGGGATAGAAGCCGATCGACCAACCCCACTGATCAGCGTGGACAGGCACGCCGGCGCGCGCGCAGATCGCGCCGATCCGAACATCGGTGAAGTAGATATGCCAAGTCTCCTCGTGCGGATTGTCACTGCGGCGGCGGGTAAGGGCGGCTTCGTTGCTCATGGCGAGAGGATAGGCGCTCGTCGGATGCCGAGCCAGCCGCTGCGCCTTGCGCACCGGCCTAGGTCAGCCCCCAGCGGTTGGTCAATAGGCGTGCGTAAGCGTGCTTAAATGGTAGCGCGTCTTAGCGCTCGTTCCTCATCTATGGACCCTAATAAACCTATTTATAACGCCTATTCAGGTCCCTTACAGGACGCTTGCTTGATCGCAACGTTCGTGGCTTCGCACTGGCCCTTTCGCGCGGCCTTCTCTGCCTCACACTGCGCTTTCTTGATCGTGTACAGCTGATTCTGCGCAGCCTTTGCCGCCTCGCAAGCAGGATCATTTCCGCGGACTTGGCACTTATTGAACACTGAGACCATGCACTTATTGCATTCGCGCTCGTCACGTAAAAGTTCGCAGCTTATACTTTGCGCCAACGCGTTACAGTCGACCGGTTGAATGGTGACACAAGTAGGCTGGTCTTGTGCAAGGGCAGCCGCAGCGACGAGCACAGATATGAAGAAGCCGAAGACAATTCTTAACATTGGAGCCTCTACTTTGCAGTTGCGCATTTAGCTGCCAGGCTTAGCTGCTCTGTAGATTTTCTCGTCTCTTCCTTTGCCGCCTTTTCGAGCTCCTTCACCTCATTCGATAATTTCGTTACAGCTGCTTGCGTACTTTGCGTCTGCTTTTGAAGTGCTGTCGATTGAATTTGCGACTGCCTTGCCTCGATCTGCGATCGGATGATTTCAGACTTCGAATCAAAGTTCGCCGCGTTCATCTGGTGGGTAAGGCGACATTCGAGCTCGGACACGGTAGCCTGCGTGGCAAAATATGAGATCACCCACGCCACACCTGAAAATATCGCACCCGCTACGGCAATGACGACACCAATAGCTTCCTTGTATTCTCCTATCCGACTGAGCACAGTTCGTTTCGGGGTGCGATCGCCCGGCTGCGGCGTCCCCTCTGGCTCGATGTCCTTGCTCAAAATGATCTCCTTAAACGGGATATCTTTCTCCCTGCATCCCAAAATTGCAACAGCAAATCTCGCTTAGCGCTGGTCACGATGTAATTCGCCTTTGGCCCCCCTTCGGGCTTCGTGCGCTTGGCGACAATGTAGGCGAATAGGCGGATACCGCGAGTACAAGCCCTAGATGCGGACGCTCCTCGACGCTCAGCGACGCTGTCGGAAATTTCCGAGCTCTAGAGGCTTGCGCCGATCACTATCCTGATAAACCATGTCGCCCTTTGCTCATACAGCTTGCACATGGCCTCATCCCTTCGATTTTACCTCTTTGCTGAAGACGGGCTTAAGCGCATTTCGCAGCGCGTGATGATGGCGCTGGTGCACGCCCAGGACGCGATGCCCCAATATGCCGGCACGAAGCAGAAGATCGCTAACGCAATTCTCGAGATGGACAACGGAAAACCCGTTCGCATTGAGCGCGTAGAGGGGAGTTTTCTGACGTTCGATGAGAACGGACAAGTTCACAAGGGCCTTGTCACCTCGGGCTTTGCGGCCATGGACACGGGTCTTGCACTGCAACAGGTTCTTCGAAAACCGGTAGGAAAGGTCGTCGACCTCGCTCCGAAGCTTAATCGCGAGAAGTGGGAACGCGAGAACCGGTGGACTCTCGCTAAGGAAGATCTGGACGCTATCGCGGACGATATCTGGCGCAAGCGTAATCGGGAGTCTCGCATCGAGCAGGCGAAAGGGGCTGCTCCCAAGCCCCCTAGGGTGACCTACGAAGCGAAGGAAGCGGTGCGTGAAATTCAGAGCCTCGTCACGAGCATTGACAACAAGCTGAGGTGGCTAAGCGAAATCGATCTTAAAGGCTTTGCTTTCGAAGCTGGCGAGGTTTCGAAGGGCGATACAAGCCGGCCAGTCTGGCTCGGCGTCGCTCAGCTCGCGGATCAGTACCGTGAGAGACTCGCCCGCCGCCGCACTGGTCGCGGGACGTGGTATGCGGTCCTGCACGTCATGCGCTGGGACACGATACGGCGTGCCGCGGAGACTACCGCGTCGTTCCACAAGCGGTGCGGCTCAAAGGCTGAGGCGGAAGAGGCAGCCAGGGCCCTGCTAGTCGAGCATGCCAAGGATTTCAGCGGGGAGATCTCAATCGAAGCTGAGGTTCTTTGCGATCTCGAATGGGATGAAGAAGAAGACGTAAGGCTGCTCTGAGTCAGAACGTGGCACGAACAAATTCCCCTGAATTTCCCCGCCTGTTGCTGCTTAGTTCTGCCCTCCAGTGCCTTTAACCGCCAGATGCGCGATAGGGCACGACGCGGAAAAGCTCTATGATTTAAAGGGTTTTAATGGTGGGCGCACAAGGGATCGAACCTTGGACCTCTCCCGTGTGAAGGGAACGCTCTCCCGCTGAGCTATGCGCCCGGGACCATCATGCCGACGGCCGGACTTTCGGCCGGCCGGCACATCGGAGCCCGCGATTTAGAAGTGCGGGCCAAAGGTGTCAAGTTTCCAGGCGCCTTGAGGCCGGAAAACCTTCCGTCAAACACGCAATCGCAGGCGAAACCGTGGTTTGGGGCGCTTATGCGCCCTGCTGGCGGGCGCGGGAGGCGTGGGCCTGGAGCGCGCGGATGCGCTCGGCGAGCGTTCCGCCGCCTTCGGGTAGGGTGATTGCGGTCGGGCCATTGCCGGCGGCGTCATTGGCCGGGCGCGGCGCCGGTTTCGGGGGCTGGCCGGCCTCGGCCGCCAGCAGGGCCTCGATCGGCGAGTTCGGGCCTTCGAGCTGCATCGCGAGCTTGGCAACCTCGGCGGCGATGTCGTTGATGCGTTCGCGCAGCAGCGCATTCTCCATGCGCTCGGTCGCCCAGGAACTCTCCGCCTGCTGCTGGATCGCATTGATGTCGCGCTGGAGCTTGGCGCGCTCGTCGCGCGCGGTGCGCAGCTGCTCCTCCAGCGCGGTCTTTTCCGCGCGGAGCGATTCGAATGCCGCCGACGACTTGCCGCCGCTCAAGCCGGCGATCTCGACGCGCAGCTCCTTGATGATGCGATCATTGCCCTCATTGGCCTGGCGGAGCTGGTTGTTCTCGTAGTCGCGCTCGGCGAGCAGCTTGCCCTGCGTGGCGAGGCGGCCTTCGAGATCGGCGACGCGGCCCGACAGCATCTCGGCCTCTTTGACCTGCACGATCAGCTGGCGATCGAGCTCGGTGACGCGCTGGCTCAGATTCTCGACACGGCCGCGCGCATCGCCGAGCTCGCGGGAGGCGGTCTCGGATTCGGTCCGCTCCTGCGCCAGCCGCGCCTGCGTGGCGGCAAATTCCTTCTCGGCGTCGCCGACGCGATTTTTCAAGTTCTCGATCTGCGCGCGCACCGCGACCAGCTCGACCTGCCGGCTCTCCGCCATCATCGAGCGATCGGACAGCTCGGAATTGATTTTTGCGAGCTCGCCCTGCTTGTCGGTCAGCGCATTCTCGGCGGCGCGCAGGGCGTCGGTCTTGGTGTTGAATTCCTCTTCGGTGGCGCGGAGCTGCTCCTTCACCGCCTTCTCGCGCGCCTCCAGCGCGAAGATCGTGGCGTTCTTCTCGCCGAGCTCGATCTTCATGCGGTTGATGGCGTCGCTCTTCTTGCCGAGCTCGGCGAGCTGGCTCGTGGTCTTGTTCTTGAGCTGGTCGACGCTCATCTCGAGCCGCCGCGCCGACATGGCGAATTCGGCGCGGAGCTGGTCCTTGTCGGCCTGGATCTCGGCCATCGACAGGGGCGTGGCGGCCTCGAGCCGGCGCGTGGTCAGGCGGACCGCGCGGTTATGCACCAGCGGCACGATGGCAAGCCCGCACAGCATCGAGAGCAGGAAGCCGATCGCCAGGTACATGATCGGTTCGACCATGGGGCCAGAACTCCGAAAGCAAGGAAAAATTTACCAAAGACAATGCATGGCGGGCCGGCAAAAAGCCAGCCCCGCCCTGTTGTTAACGTGAATCCGGAATCGGACCCGAGGAGGGAGCCCTAGAGCATGATCCGGGCCCGAAGGGCCGCGTCAGCGCAAAGTGCGCAGCGGCTTTCCGGAAAGATCATGCTCGAACAACAATCTAAAGCGCGATCGCGCTTTAGAACGGGTTCCAAGTCGCGCGCGGGGTGAATTTCAAATAGCCGATATTGGCGCCCAGCCGTAGCCCGAGGCCCGAGCGGATCGGCACCAGCACGATGTTGTTGGCGGTGAGCGCCGTCATGCCGAAGCCGCCGATGATATAGGCCGAGCCGTCGATGCCGGCGAAGCGCTGGTAGATCGCGTTGGTGGCGGGCAGGTTGTAGACCAGCGTCATGGTGCGCGCGCCGTCGCCGCCCCAGTCGAAGCCGAGCGAGGGGCCCTGCCAATAGACGCGCAGGTCGCCGGCGTTCTTGGTGTAGAGCGTGCCTTCGCCGTAGCGCAGGCCGGCAACGAAGGCGCCGGACCCTTCCTCACCCAGGATATAGCCGTTGGGCAGGCCCCACTGGCTGACGGCCTTCTCGATGATCGAGGCGAGCCCGCGCGAGACGTTGCCGAAGAAGCGGTGGCCGGCGGTCACGAGTTCGTCCGGCCCATAGGTGCTGGGTGACGGGCTCCGCTGCGGCGGCGGCAAATTGGGCGGCGGCGGCTGCTGGGCGGAGGCCGGGACGATCCAGCCGACCAGCGCGGCAAGCGCGACCGCAGCAAGGCGTGATGCGAAAGTCATAAAAGAACCCCTGGTATCGAATCCCGCCGCTTCCTTAACCTGACGCCAACAGGCACGGCTCTAGGTTGCGCCGGATGTCCCCTCGACTCGGATGTTATCCGCAGCAACTATGACGGCACAACGGCAGGAAGATAGCCCTTTGCGCCCCGGAATCGCCTTGATCCGCTTTCTGGTCTGCCTGCTGGCCGGCATTTGGATCGCTTGCGCAGGTTTGCCGGCCGAGGCGGCCACCACCGAGCGGATCGTCGTCAACCGCTTCAGCGGCGTGGCGATCGAGGGGTTCGACCCCGTCGCCTATTTCGTCGATGGCGCGGCCGTGCAGGGGACGGCCGAGTTCGAGGCGAACCTCTGGGGCGCGGTCTGGCGTTTCCGCAACGAGGGCAACCGGGCGTCCTTCCTGGCCCATCCCGAGATCTATGGACCGCAGTTCGGCGGGTACGATCCGGCCGACATCGCCCGGGGCGTGGCCGTCGCCGCCAATCCCCGCTTCTACGTGATTTCGGCGCAGCGGCTCTATCTGTTCAGCCGGGAGGCCAACCGCGATGCCTTCGCCGCCGACCCGGAGCGCTTCCTCTATGAGGTGCTCAAGCGCTGGCCGGCGCTCCAGGATCAGCTTAGTCAATAACAGCTCAGTCAGTAGCAGCCTGCCGCCCGCGGATCGCCCCAGGCGATGAACTCCGGGATAATGAAGCCGGTGTCGCCGCGCTGGCCGAATCGGAGCTCGCCACCCTTGCCGTCGGTGACCTTGCCGCCGGCCGCCGTCACGACCGCGCAGCCCGCCCCGACATCCCATTCGCAAGTGGGTCCGAAGCGGGGATAGATGTCGGCGCTGCCCTCCGCGATCCGGCCGAATTTCACCGCTGAGCCGACCGTCTTCCTGACTGCATTGGGCCGGCCGTCGATGAACGCTTCGCTTCTGAGGTCGCCATGGGAACGGCTCACCGCCGCGATCCAGGGCTCGCCCTGCGTCGGCAGCGTGCGGGTGCGGACCGGTTCGGCAGCACCGATGCTCGTGCCGTCGAACCTGACGCGCTCGGCGCCGCGGCCGACGATGCCGCGCCAGAGCAGGCCGAGCGCGGGCGCGGCTACGATGCCCAGCAGCGGCACGCCTTCGGTCACGAGGGCGAGGTTGACGGTGAACTCGTCGCGGCCGGCGACGAACTCCTTGGTGCCGTCGAGGGGGTCGATCAGGAAGAAGCTGTCGCGGAATGGCGGCGATGCGAGCTGGGTCCGCTCTTCCGACAGCGTCGGCACGTCGCCCGCAAGCTGCGCCAGGCCGTCAGCGATGATGCGGTCGGCGGCGAGATCGGCCTCGGTGACCGGCGAGCCGTCCTGCTTGCCATCGACCCGCATCGCTGCGCGGTTGACCGCGAGGATTGCTTCGCCCGCCTTCACCACCAGCGCGGTGAGCGGCTCCATCAGGTGGGAGGCGGCCGGGCCGTCGATGATCCGCTTCACCTGCATGCCTCATTCATCGGCAATTCCATCCTACTCGACTGATTCGCTGCGGCTTTAGGGCCGCTTCGAGCCGATCGCAAGCTAGCTGCCACGGGCTTGCGAATGTTAGAACCTGCGGCATTCGTCAAGCATGCGTGATTCGCCGCGTCCGCGCCGTGCAATTCCAGGAACCCTTTATGTCTGACGCTTCGTCACCCGGTACCGCTACCGCTCCAGATGCGCTCGAACTCGCCGCGCTCCTGTGCTCGCGGGTCTGCCACGATCTCATCAGCCCTGTCGGCGCCATCGTCAATGGGCTCGAAGTGCTCGACGACGATCCCAAGCCCGAGGATCGCGAGTTCGCGCTCGATTTGATCCGCAAGAGCGCGAAAACCGCCTCCGCCCGCCTCCAGTTCTGTCGCCTGGCCTTCGGCGCGGCCGGCTCGTCCGGCGCGCAGATCGATCTCGGCGACGCCCAGACCATGGCGCGCGGCCATATCGAGGACGGCAAGTGCTCGATCACCTGGAATCTGCCGCGGCTCTTGCTGCCGAAGAATCGCGTCAAGCTACTGCTCAATATGCTGGTTGTTTCCCAGCACACGATCCCGCGCGGCGGCATGTTGACGATCGATCCGATCGGTGACGGCGAGACCATGAGCTTTCGCGTCACCGCGACCGGTCATAATGCGCGCCTGCCGCAGAACATCTCCGAACTCCTGAGCGGGGAGCGCGGCCCGGCCGCGGATGCGCACGCGATCCAGCCTTATTATACGCGGCTGTTGGCAGAGGCTTGCGGGCTCACCGTGAGGCTCGCGCACGAAGGCGAAGCGATCACCATTACCGCGTCGTAAGCGCGCCGCCGCCCTCAAACGTTAATCGAATCTTTACAAGGCGCTTCGGCTTGTCCGGAGCGCCTTATCTCTTTGTTGGTTCCGTTCTTTTGCACATACTCAACCATTATTAAACGCTTTGCGGTGAAGCTGGCCCCATTCCGAAATGGCGCATCACAAGTCGTGCGCGCCCTCCCTGTATGAAGGCCTGTTTTCATGGATGATCTGTTGCGGGAGTTTTTGACGGAGACCAGCGAGAGCCTGGACACCGTCGACAATCAGCTGGTGAAGTTCGAGCAGGAGCCGAACAACGCCAAGATCCTGGATAACATCTTCCGCCTGGTCCACACCATCAAGGGCACTTGCGGCTTCCTCGGACTGCCGCGGCTTGAAGCGCTGGCACATGCCGGCGAGACGCTGATGGGCAAATTCCGCGACGGCATGCCGGTGACCGGGCAGGCCGTGACGGTGATCCTGTCCTCGATCGACCGCATCAAGGAGATCCTCGCAGGCCTCGAGGCGACCGAAGCCGAGCCTGAGGGCACCGACCGCGATCTCATCGACAAGCTGGAAGCGATGGTCGAGCAGGGCATGGCGGCAATGGCCGCTGGGGCCGCTGCTCCTGTCGCCGAATCTCCGCCACTGGCGCCTGAAGCCCCTGTTGCTGCTGCGCCTGCGCCCGCAAAGGAGATGACGCAGGGCTCGCTGATCGACCAGACCCTGGAGCGTCCGCTGCGTCCGGGCGAAGTCTCGCTCGACGAGCTCGAGCGCGCCTTCCGCGAGACCGCGATCGAAGCGCCGGCTCCTGTCGCCAAGGCCGAGCCCGCGCCGGCTGCTGAAGCTCCCGCGCCCGCCGCCAAGGAAGCTGCGAAGCCCGCCAAGGAAAAGGCCGCGCCGAAGAAGTCGACGGCCGACGAGAATGCAGGCGAAGGCGCCAGCATCGCCAACCAGTCGATCCGCGTCAACGTGGATACGCTGGAGCATCTGATGACCATGGTCTCCGAGCTGGTCCTGACCCGCAACCAGCTGCTG